>JACKEJ010000007.1:300000-600000 GCA_020633055.1 Sandaracinaceae bacterium
GAGGCGCGCACGTCAGCCTCCTGGTGCGCCCTGCGTCCCTCGGCAGCCGCGCCGAGCGCCTCGAGCAGCTGCGCGCCGTGAGCGCGGAACCCGGCTGCAGCGGGTCGCTGACGGTGGTGACGGGCGACGCGGGCCTGCCGGGACTGGGCCTGGACGAGCCTGGCCGGGTGGCCCTGCGCGGCGCGCAACACGTGTTCCATCTGGCCGCGCTGTACGACATCACCGCCAGCGAGGAGGCGTTGCTCGCGGCGAACGCGGTGGGCACGCGGCACCTGCTCGAGGCCCTCGGCCCGAACTTTCGCGGTGTGCTCCACCACGTGAGCAGCATCGCCGTGGCGGGGGACTATCAAGGCACGTTCAGCGAGACGATGTTCGACGAGGGGCAGTCGTTCCCGCACGCCTACCATCGCAGCAAGTACGACGCGGAGCGGCAGGTGCGCGCCTCGGGGCTCGCGTACCGCGTCTACCGTCCGAGCGCCGTGGTGGGCCACAGCCAGACGGGCGAGATGGACCGGGTGGACGGACCGTACCTGGGCTTCGAGGGCCTGCAGCAGCTCGCGGGCACCTTCCCGCGCTGGGTGAGGCTGCCGATGCCCAAGATCCGCGGCCGGATGAACCTGGTGCCCGTCGACTATGTCGCGGACGCCCTGGTGCACATCGGGCTGGCCGCGCGTCCAGACGACGACGCCTCGCACGGGCGCGTGTTTCACCTGGTGGACCCCGCGCCACCCAGCTTCGCGGCCATGACGGGGCTGTTCTTGCGGGAGATGCACGGCCCGGGGCTTGGCGTCCAGGTGGACGTGCGGTCCGTCCCCGGTGTGGAGAACGCTCTGAACCTCGCGAACATGCTGCCCAGCGTGGCCACACTGCGCCGCGACGTCCTGGAAGATCTCGGCCTGCCCGCCGAGGGGCTCTCCGCGCTCAACCTGCGCGTGCGGTTCGACGATCATCACACGCAAGCGGCCCTCGCCGGGACCGGCGTCGCGTGCCCGCGCCTCGCGGACTACGTGCGCCCCATGGTGCGCTACTACGACGACCACCTTTCGTATGCGCACCAGCGCCCCGCCCGCTACGCGCGCGCCCTCGCTGGCCAGCGCGTGCTCGTCACCGGCGCGTCACGCGGCATCGGCGCCGAGGTCGCGCGTCAAGCCGCGCGGGCGGGCGCGGAGCTCCTGCTGGTGGCGCGTGGCGGCGAGGCCCTCGAGGTGCTGGCGAGCGAGCTGCGCAGCACGGGTGGGCGTGTGACCGTCTACCCGACGGACCTGTCGGATCTCGCGGCGGTCGACGCTCTCGCGGCCCGGGTCACGGAGGAGCACGGCGGGGTGGACGTGCTCGTGCACAACGCGGCGCACAGCATAAGGCGCAGCATCGCGGAGAGCCGCACACGCTTCCACGACTACGAGCGCACCATGCAGCTCAACTACTTCGCCCCCGTGCGCCTGACGATGCAGCTGCTGCCGGGGCTGCGCGAGCGTGGGGGCAGCGTCTGCCACGTGCTCACCATGGGGGTGCTCATCCCGGGGCCCTTCTTCTCGGCCTACCTCGCCAGCAAGGCGGCGCTGGAGGCGTTCGGGAACTCGCTCGCGGCCGAGTGCCACCACGAGGGCGTGCACGTGAGCAACATCTACTTGCCGCTGGTACGCACCGAGATGATGGCGCCCACGAAGGAGTACGCGGACCGCAAGGACATCATGACCCCCGAGCGCGCCGCGCACATGGTGCTGGACGGTGTGGTGGACCGGCGGCGCCTGGTGATGACGGGCCAGGGGCGCTTCTACTCGATCTCGAACCGCGTCTCGCCAAAGACCACCACGCGCATCCTGAACCTCCTGCATCGGGTCTTCCCGGAGCACGGAGCGCCCACGGAGTTCCCCGTCGAGAAGGCATTGTTGACACGCTTCCTCGGTGGGTCTCCCGTGTAGCGACGGGACCGCGGCTACGTTGCGTCTCGCTGACGGCACACGACGCGCGACGACAGGACGTGTCAGGATGGGCGGCGTCCGACAGCGCCGACAGTGACCGCGTCCTCCCTGGTGTGCCACGCTGACGCCCATGAGCGACGACGCCGATCTCCCGTGCGGCTGGGCCCCCGCGCACGACGCCCTGTACCGCGGCTACCACGACACCGAGTGGGGGGTGCCCGAGCGCGACTCCCGCGCGCTGTGGGAGAAGTTCCAGTTGGACGGATTCCAGGCGGGGCTCGCGTGGATCACCATCCTGCGCAAGCGCGCCAGCATGCGCGAAGAGTTCGAGGGGTTCGTCCCGGAGGTCATCGCGCGTTGGGACGATGCACGGGTCGAGCGAGCCCTTTCGAACCCAGGGATCATCCGTAGCCGCGCCAAAGTGCAAGCGACCATCGGGAACGCCAAGGCGTACCTGCGCATGAGGGAGGGTGGCCTCGAATTCTCGGACTATTTGTGGGCCTTCGTAGACGGCAAGCCCCTCGATGGGCGCCTCGAGAGCTGGCGATCGGTCCCTGCCAAGACAGCCCTCTCCGAGCGCCTGGCGAAAGACATGAAGAAGCGCGGCTTCACGTTCTGTGGCCCCACCATCGTCTACGCGTGCATGCAGGCAGTGGGGATGGTGAACGACCACGAAATCCGCTGTCCTCGGTATCGTGAAGTAAAAATGTCCAACTGAGAGACTTCACGGTCGGTTTGTATACAGAATGTCAAGTGTGCGCGCGGGGAGCACGCCGTACCTTCAAGAAATGACGACCATTCGGTCCTTCTTGCATTGTGCGAGTATACGTTTGTTGCGCAGAAGCGGCGCCACATACGGGCGAAAACACGGTATGGTTGCAGTCATGCGTTCCCTCCGTGCCTGCTTCCTCGGCGTGCTCCTGTTGGCCGCCCCCTCGCTCTCGGCGGCCCAGATCGTCCAGCCCAACGGCATCGTCTATCCCATCGACTCGACGGGGTCCACGGGCGAGGTGCAGCTCTTCACGCTGTTCAGCGGTCGCGGTGAGACAATCGATTACATCAACGACGCCAGCGAGCAGCCGAACGCTTTCTCACCGCTATGTGACTTCACAGCCACGCTGGTTCTGCGCCAAACGGCTTCCTCGCTCAACGTGGGTTGGTACAACGTGACGGGCACGGCCCCCACGGCTTCCGAGATCTACCCGATCTTCTCGGGCGCCCTGACGAACGCGGACCTCGGTGTCACGGTCACGGGCCAGACCATTCGTGAGAGCGACGACTACGCGGGGGGGCTGATCGGCTTCGCGCTCATCCGCTCGGGTACCCCGAGCTACTACTTCACGGAGCGGCAGTACAACCCGGAGTGCACGGGTGGGCCGTGCGATGACGGGGCGCCTGCGTACGTGGGGCGATGGATCATGAGCCTGAGCTACCAGTCGACGGTGGAGCCGAACGCGTTCTACGTGGCGTTCGAGGACGGCGGCGCGAACGCGACCGGGTGGAGCAACGACGGCGACTACAACGACTACGTGTTCTACTTCACGGGCATCACCTGCTCGGGCGCGGGCGAGACGTGCGACGTGCCGGGGGCGATGGGCATCTGCGCGCAGGGGCTGACGCAGTGCGATGGCGCAGCGCTCGAGTGCATCCCGGTCAACGTGATGAGCACGGAGAGCTGCGACGGCCTGGACAACGACTGCGACGGCGAGGTGGACGACGGCGACCTCTGCGGGAGCGGGTCCGTGTGCGTCAACGGCCAGTGCGTGGGGCGCTGCAACGAGTTCGGCTGCAGCAACCCCGACCTGACGTGCGAGGAGAGCACGGGGCGTTGCTACGAGCCGGCGTGCGAGAACGTGAGCTGCCCCTCGGGCGAGGTCTGCCGCGGGGGTGACTGCGTGGGCCCGTGCGACGGCGTGGTCTGCCCCGGCGCCCAGGTGTGTCGCGTGGGCGCCTGCGTGGACCCCTGCGCGAACGTCACCTGCGGCGCCATGAAGGTGTGCGAGGGCGGTATCTGCGTGGACACCTGCAGCTGCACCGGCTGCGGCGCCGGCTTCAGCTGCGCAGCCACGGGCCAGTGCCTCGACACGGACTGCGTGAACGTCAGCTGCGCCGCAGGCACCGTCTGCGACCCCAGCAACGGCAACTGCGTCGACGCGTGCATCGGCGCGGTGTGCCCCGACGGACAGATGTGTACCGCCGGAAGCTGCGTCGACATCCCCATCTCGACACCCGACGGTGGCACCGGCACCGGCAACGACATGGGCACCGGCAACAACCTCGACGCCGGTGGCAGCGGCGCGGACGGTGGCGGCAACGGCTCGGACGCCGGCGACGGACGGCCGCGCACGGTCGACAGCGGCTGTGGCTGCCGCGTGCCAGCGCATGGCGCTCAGGATACCCCCGTCGTGGCGCTGCTGGCGTTGCTCGGGCTCTGCGTGCTGCGTCGCCGCCAACGCGCGAACAACTGAATCAGACGAAAAGGCTCTCCCCCCAAACGCTCCAGGATCGAACTCCATGACCTTCGTACGTGCCGCTCGCCTTCCTCTCTTGATGTCCTTGGTGCTCGCATCTCCGGTCGCGGTCTCGGCGCAGATCACGCAGCCGGACGGCAACGTCTACCCGGTCGATTCGGGCTCGGAGGTGCAGCTCTTCACGCTCTTCAGCAATCGCGGCGAGACCATCGACTACATCAACGACGCCAGCGAGCAGCCGAACGCCTTCTCGCCGTTGTGCGACTTCACCGCGACGCTGGTGCTGAAGCAGTCGAGCTCGACGCTCAACGTGGGGTGGTACAACGTGACGGGCACGGCCCCCACGGCCTCCGAGATCTACCCGATCTTCGCGAACCCGCTGACCAGCGGCTCCGTCGGTGTCACGGTCACGGGTCAGACCATTCGTGAGAGCGACGACTACGCGGGGGGGCTGATCGGCTTCGCGCTGATTCGGGCGTCGGCGCCGGACTACTACTTCACGGAGCGGCAGTACAACCCGGAGTGCACGGGTGGGCCGTGCGATGACGGGGCGCCTGCGTACGTGGGGCGATGGATCATGAGCCTGAGCTACCAGTCGACGGTGGAGCCGAACGCGTTCTACGTGGCGTTCGAGGACGGCGGCGCGAACGCGACCGGGTGGAGCAACGACGGCGACTACAACGACTACGTGTTCTACTTCACGGGCATCACCTGCTCGGGCGCGGGCGAGACGTGCGACGTGCCGGGGGCGATGGGCATCTGCGCGCAGGGGCTGACGCAGTGCGATGGCGCAGCGCTCGAGTGCATCCCGGTCAACGTGATGAGCACGGAGAGCTGCGACGGCCTGGACAACGACTGCGACGGCGAGGTGGACGACGGCGACCTCTGCGGGAGCGGGTCCGTGTGCGTCAACGGCCAGTGCGTGGGGCGCTGCAACGAGTTCGGCTGCAGCAACCCCGACCTGACGTGCGAGGAGAGCACGGGGCGTTGCTACGAGCCGGCGTGCGAGAACGTGAGCTGCCCCTCGGGCGAGGTCTGCCGCGGGGGTGACTGCGTGGGCCCGTGCGACGGCGTGGTCTGCCCCGGCGCCCAGGTGTGTCGCGTGGGCGCCTGCGTGGACCCCTGCGCGAACGTCACCTGCGGCGCCATGAAGGTGTGCGAGGGCGGTATCTGCGTGGACACCTGCAGCTGCACCGGCTGCGGCGCCGGCTTCAGCTGCGCAGCCACGGGCCAGTGCCTCGACACGGACTGCGTGAACGTCAGCTGCGCCGCAGGCACCGTCTGCGACCCCAGCAACGGCAACTGCGTCGACGCGTGCATCGGCGCGGTGTGCCCCGACGGACAGATGTGTACCGCCGGAAGCTGCGTCGACATCCCCATCTCGACACCCGACGGTGGTACCGGCACCGGCAACGACATGGGCACCGGCAACAACCTCGACGCCGGTGGCAGCGGCGCCGACGGTGGCGGCAACGGCTCGGACGCCGGCGACGGACGGCCCAGGCCTCCCGTGAGCAGCGGCTGCGGCTGCAGGGTGCCTGACCCCGCGGCACCGGAGGCCCCCGTCGCGGCTTGGCTCGCGGTGCTGGGTCTGGCGTTGTCCGCACGGCGTCGACGTCGGCGCTGACCGCAGAGGAGCCCCTCACGACGCTTGGACGCCCCCATCACGACGCAGGACCCTGCCACGACCAGGCAGGGTTCTATGTGGTGCGGAGACCGCCCGAACGAGAACTCACGCGCGACGCGCGGCGCACTCGTGGGCGACGGCGCACAGCGCGAGAGCCCGCGGCGACCGGATCATGTGGTCCATCTTGTTCATGGCATAGCCCATTGCGACGCGTGCGACCGGGTCCGCCCAGGCGAGCGATCCGCCAGCGCCGGCGTGCCCGAAGCCCTCCCGGTGGGGCGCGAACATGCCGGCGTTCTCCTTCAGGAACCCCTGACTCCACCCGACGGGCTTCTGCAGCACGCGGTCGTGTTCCGACCAGCCCCCCCCGTGCATCACGGGCTCGAGGAGCTCGGGGCGGACCAGCCGCACACCGTCGATCTCGCCCCCGTTGGCGAGCGCGGCGAAGACGCGGCAGAGCCCGCGCGCGTTGGCCACACCGTTGCCCCACGGCAGCTCGAGGGCGTGGATTCGACGCGTGTTGAAGTTCTGGATGCCGGCAGGACCGAGCTCCCGCGGATGTGCGAACGCCCGCTGTGCGTCCCCGCCGCGTGCCACGTTGCGGTACACACGGCCCTCCGTGCTGTCCGAGGCGAGGAGCTTGGGGATGATCTTGGTCAGTCGCTCGCGCGTGGTGACTGGGTAGTTCGTCGCGACACGCGCCTCGTGCGATTCTGGCAGGCCGATGAACGCATCGGCCCCGAGTGGTCCCGCCACCTCACGCGCGAAGAACGAGCCCACTGACTCTCCCGTGATACATCGAAAGAGCTCGGCCGCGTAGAGGCCGTACGTGACCGCGTGATACCCCTGATCCTGCCCTGGGGGCCAATGCGGAGCCTGCCTGGCGAGTACGTCGGCGACATACGCTGGGCGCTGGACGATGTCGTCGACGGTGACCGCCTGATCCAGAGCGTGGAGGCCAGCGCGGTGGTCCAAGAGGGTGCGGACGGTGATGCGAGCTTTCCCACGCTCTGCAAAGGCTGGCCAATAGCTGGCGACCGGCGCGTCGTAGTCGAGCAGGCCACGCTCCGCGAGCATCAAGAACGCGGTGGCGACGAGCCCCTTCGTACACGAGAACACCGTAGCGAGCGTGTCCCGTTCCCACGGGCGACATCGCTCGACGTTCATCAGCCCGCCCCACAGGTCCACCACGACCTCTCCGGCGTGCCACACGCACACGCTCGCTCCCCACTCCTCTCCTCGGTCGAACGCCGCTTGGAACGTGGCCCGGACAGGCTCGAAGTCGGGGTGGACATGGCCAGACACCTGGCCGGCGCGGGACCGCTCGGGGAGGTTCACGGAAGGCACGCTACCACGAAAAACGTTGTCTCCCAGGGCTAGCGAGGACATTCTGGCACTCAATGACAACCAGAGCATTCTTGGGTACCGGCCTGTTGGGCACCGGCATGGCGGAGGGGGCGCTGAGCCGGGGCGACGCCGTGCACGTGTGGAATCGCACACCGGAACGCGCGGAGCCCCTGCGCGCGATGGGGGCGACGGTCCACGCGGAGGCGATGGCCACCCTCCCAGAGGCCGACGTCGTGCACCTCGTCCTGACGCATGACGACGCAGTGGACGCTGTGCTGGATGCGGTCGAGCCCGCGTTGTCCGTGTTGGTGGAGCGACGGGTCGTCATGGTCGACCACTCGACGACCTCGCCCGCGGGCACCGCCGCCCGGGTCGAGCGCATGCAAGCGCGGGGGGTGCCCTATCTGCACGCGCCCGTCTTCATGTCGCCCAACGCGGCGCGCTCCGCCCAGGGGACCATGATCGTCGCTGGCGACCCCGCGACCTTCGAGCGCGTCGCACCCTTGCTCGAGCCGATGACGGCGACGCTGCGACATGTCGGCGCGCGCGCAGACCTGGCCGCCGCCATGAAGCTGTTCGGGAACGCCATGAACCTCGCCATGCTGCACGGGTTGGCGGACATCCTCACGATGGCCAGAGAGCTCGAGATCCCCGAAGAGCGCGCGCTCGACGTGTTCTCGGTCATCGACGTCCGTTACGTGCTCGAGGGGCGCGGCAGGAAGATGGCGGCGCAAGACGTCGCGCCCCTGTGGACGGTCGACGTGGCACGCAAGGATCTCGGCCTGATGATGCGGTGCGCTGGGGAGGCCGCCCTGCCCTCGTTGTCGGCCATCGCTGCGACGCTCGACGCTCGCCGCGCGGCGGGTGAGGGGGAGTTGGACGTCGCCGTCATTGGCCGCCGTCGCCCGGCACGTGCGGCAGCGGGCTCCGGGACGGTAGACGACGGCTGTTGACTTTGTTGACACTGAGTGTCATTTTTGTCCCACCAACTGGGAGACCCGGAGATGAGCATGTACGATCTCAAGATCACTGGTGGAACGCTGGTCGATGGCACGGGTGGCGCACCCTACGCCGGCGATGTAGGAATCAAAGATGGCGTGATCGTGGCGGTCGGCGTGGTGGAAGGTGAGGCCAGCGAGACGTTCGACGCGACCGGGGCCATCGTGACACCAGGCTTCACGGACCTGCACACGCACTACGACGGGCAGGTCAGCTGGGATCCGGACATGGCGCCGTCGTCGCTGCATGGCGTGACCACCGCCGTCATGGGGAACTGCGGGGTCGGCTTCGCGCCGGTGCGTCCGTCGGACCACACGCGCCTGATCGAGCTGATGGAGGGCGTCGAGGACATCCCGGGGGCAGCGCTCGCGGAGGGCATCCCGTGGGGCTGGGAGACCTTCCCCGAGTACATGGACCGTATCGACTTCCCACACGCGATCGACTTCTGCGCGCAGGTCACGCACGACGCGCTGCGCGTCTACGTGATGGGGGAGCGCGGCGTGTCTGGCTCCGTGGCGACCGAGGAAGACATCGCACGCATGCGGATGCTCGTGCGCGAGGCCGTCGAGGCTGGCGCCGTTGGCTTCAGCACGGGCCGCAGCGACAACCACCGCTCGATCCGTGGCGAGGAGACCCCTGCGTCCGAAGCCCGCATGGAGGAGCTCGTCGGCATCGCCGAGGCGTTTGCGGGGCTCGGGCACGGCGTGGTCCAAGGGGTCAGCGACTTCGACATGGCCAAGAGCCCCGAGCTGTTCGACGGGGAATTCGATCTCCTCGAGCGTATGGCCGAGGCGGCCGGGCGTCCCCTCAGCATGTCCCTCATTCAGCGGGACCAGGAGCCAGGGCAGTGGCGCCGCGTGCTGAAGCGCGTCGAGGCTGCGAACGCGCGAGGCTTGGACGTGAAGGTGCAAGTGGGGGCGCGGGGCATCGGCCTGATGCTGGGCCTGCAGGCGACCTTCCACCCGTTCATCGGCTTCCCCTCGTACAAGAAGATCGCGCACCTTTCGCTCGACGAGCAGGTGCGCATCATGCGTGACCCCGAGTTCAAGGCGCAGCTCTTGACCGAGAAGAACGAGCCACTCTCGGGGGACGGGAGCGCCATCCCGCCACTCGCGGACCAGCTCCTGGCGCGCATCGACATGATCGCCCTGCGGCTCTTCAAGCTCGGCGAGGAACCGAACTACGAGCCTGATCCCAACACCTGCCTCTACGTGGAAGGCCGCAAGACGGGGCGCGGGACGCTGGACGTCATCTACGATGCGCTGCTGGAGCAGGACGGGCGCGCGCTGCTCTACTTCCCGCTCTACAACTACATCGAGCGCAACCTCGACCAGGTCTACGAGATGCTCCAGCACCCGCTCGCCTTGCCCGGCCTGAGCGATGGCGGCGCGCACGTGGGCACCGTCTGCGATGCCAGCTTCCCGACGTTCATGCTGACTCACTGGGCGCGCGATCGTGAGAAGGGGCTCCCCCTCGAGAAGGTCATCAAGATGCAGTGTCACGACACTGCGCGTTTCGTCGGCCTGCGCGATCGCGGTCTGCTCGCCGTGGGCCAGCGCGCCGACATCAACGTCATCGACCACGCGAAGCTCGCCCTCGAGCACCCGCGCATCCAGGCCGACCTGCCCGCCGGCGGGCGCCGGCTCATGCAGGGCGCGCGGGGCTATCTGGCGACGTTCGTGCGCGGCCAGATGATCGCTCGTGACGGCAAGCTCACGGGGGCGCGCCCCGGTCGCCTGGCCCGGGTCACGAACTGAGGGCGGGAGCCAGCAGACGGCGGGGTGCAGGCCACGTGTGGCCCGGCGTCTGCGCGGGCATCACGAGCCGACCGCCTGCACCCGCGCCAGACGCACGGGCTCTCCCAGCCGGAGGGCGTCGAGCGCTTGCTCGGAGAAGCGCGCGTAGTGGTGATTGCCGAGGCCCATGGCCAACGCGTGTGTCTGTTGGAACGTGCCCGTCGCCCGGATCACGTCTCCCTCTTGCGCGTAGAGGTAGCCCAGCAGGTAGTCGCACTCGAGCATGTCCACGGCGTAGCCCTGACTGGCCGCGTACGCGCGTGCCTCTTCGATGAGTGTCCGCCCCTCGCGGCTGCCGTGGCGCGACGCATCCAGGAACCCCAAGAGCCGCAGGCTCTGGTGCTCACGGCGCGTCAGCCCGCGCTCGTGCGCCCGCTCGTATCCCACGCGCAGCGCCGCGAACGCGCGGGACGTCTCGTTCAGCCGCAGATGGCACTCCCCGATGTGGAGCAGCGCCTCCACCTCTTCGTCTTCGAAGCCGTGCTCTTTGGCGATCGACTCGGCGCGCCGCGCGGCGTCGATGGCGTCGCGCAGGTCCCCCGCCTGCCCCTGTACGCGCATGTCGGTGAGGTGGAGGGCGCAGCGGCGGATGGGCGCAGCGTCTACCGGCGTTCGCTCCCAGGCCTCCCACAGCGCGCTCCGTGCGGCCGCCTCGTCGCCCGCCGCCGCGTAGGACATCGCGAGCCCGGAGAGGCAGCGGACCTGCGTGTCGATGTCGCGGGTCTCCCGGGCAGTCGCGAGGGCTTCTCGCTGCAGGTTCGCCGCGGAGGCGTAGTCCCCGACGCGCGCGAGGGCGTCGGCCGTGGCCACGGTGACCTCGCAGAGCTGCTTCGGGTCACCCAGCTCACGGGCCACCTCACGTGCGCGGTCGAGCCACCGGCGCGCGTCCTCCATGCGGTTCGCATGACACAGCAAGAGCCCCCGCAGCATCGCGAAGTGGGCCAGCTCCGGCAGACGCCCGAGGGCGTCGGCCAGCTCGTATGCCGCGGCCATGCGCTCTGCCCCGGCAGCCACCACGCGCCCGGCGAAGGCCACGTCGCCCAGCGCCACGTAGAGGCGGAGTCGCACCTCGTGGCTCGGCTCGCTGGCCAACGCGGTCAGCTCGAGGGCGCGCTCCAGAGCCCCGAACGCGGTGGCGTAGGCCCCTTCGTGGGCGCTCCGCCGCGCCCAGCGCTCCAGGTAGGAGACCGCCTCCGCGGTGGAACCGGCCGCCTCATGGTGCAGCGCGAGGGTGTGCGCCAGCTCGTCCAGCTCGTCTGGGTACAGCTCTTCGAGCGAGACGGCGATGGCGCCGTGGATCTCCTTGCGAGCATCGGGCGTGAGCCCCGTCGAGATGACCTGCACCATCGCGTCGCTGGCGAACGCATACCCGCGCTCCCCGCGCGTGAGGATGCCGCGGCGCTCCAACAACCCGAGAGCCTCGTCGACGGTGTCCGGGTCCTCGTCGGTGACGCGGCTCAGCGTGAGGAGGTCGAGCTCCTGTCCCAGCACGGCAGCCACCTGGAGCAGGTGCCGCTCCGTGGGCGAGAGGTGCTCGAGGCGCGCCCGGATGATGCCGCGCAGCGTCTTCGGGACCCCGACAGCGATGTCGTCACGGAACACCACGCCGTCGGTCGTGACGGAGACGGCCCCCGCTTCGCTGAGCGCGTGGGCGTACTCCTCGACGAACAGCGGATTGCCGGCGCTCTTCTGGAGCACCTCGCGCACGAGCTTCATCGGCACCTCGTCCGTGCCGAGGCGTTCGGCGAGCAGCTCGGTGGTCTCGGTCTCGCTGAGCGAAGCGAGCCTGTGTTCGAGGAAGTTGGGGAAGCGACGCCACGGCTGGCCAGGGACGGGCCGATACGCGAGGATCGCGAGCACGGGGACGCGCTCGGGTTGGTCGAGGATGCTGCGCAGCACGCGCAGGCTCGCACGGTCCGCGTTCTCGAGTCCGTCGAACGCCACGACCAGGGGGCGCAGCATGGCCATCCGCCTCCCGACGCGCGCGATGGCGCGGCGCAGCGCCGTGTCGAACGCGTCACCCGTCTCGGACTCGCGCGCGGCGTGCCCGAGCAGCTGCGCCACCGCCCGAGCGGACAGCTCGTCGGCTCCGAGCTCGCGCAGGCGTCCGAGCTTGCGCCGCGCCTCGTCGTCGCTGTCACGTGGATCGATGCCCAACACCACGCAGAACAGCTCTTGCAGCGTGGCGTAGCGCACGCGTTGGAGGGCGGGGTCGATGCGCACGTAGAGGGTGCTGACGTTGTGGTGGTCTCGCTGAAGACGCGCCATCGCCTCCATCAGCAGACGTGTCTTGCCGCTGCCGGCCTCACCCGCGATGCCGAGCAGGCGTCGGTCGCCGGACGCGGCGCGCCCGATCTCGTCCCCGACCACGCGCAGCGCCGCAGCCCGTCCCACGAACGGCGCGGCGGCCGCCGAGAACGCGCTCTCCTCGATGACCTGCCGGTAGTCCGTTCCCCCGACTCGTCGCACGTCGAAGCTGCGGTGGATCAGGTGCTGCGCCGGCACCGTGACCAGGACTTGCCCCGGGCTGGCAGCAGACGCTGCGCCGATCCCCGTAGCGATGAGCGCGCGTAGGTGCTCGTCTGCCACGAGCGCGGACGAGATGTCGACCAGCACGCGCCCGGAGTGCAGCCCCATGCGCAGAGGCGCGAGCCCCAGCTCCTTCGCGCGCCGCCGCACGTCCAACAGCATGCGGGCCGCGGCGTCGGCGTCGCGTCCGTCGGGCGTGTCCAGACCGAAGATGGCAGCGTGCATGCCGTCGCGGGTGTCGACGCACCGCCCGCCGAACCATGCGACGCGCTGTGCGACGACGCTGGGCAGCCCGTGGTCGAACGGTCCCAGCACCGCCACCGTGACGTCGCGGCGCTCGGGCTGCGGGCGCGCCACCCCCAGCGCCCGCTCTCGGCTGGCCTCGCTCGAGCTGGTCGTGCCGGGGCCGCTCGGGGGCGGATGGGAACGCGAGGCCCGCGGCCGCTCGATGGGCGTCGCGGACAGCCCCACGTGGCGAATCCCAGGCGCCCTCCCCGGCGGCCGCGACGTCCTGCGCGAGCTGCCGAACGACGTGGAGAGCCGTGGCGCGACGTCCGACGCCGCGTTGTAAGAGCTCTCCGCGCCGCGCACCTCGGCCACCAGCCGCGCCACGTCCGAGGCGCGTGCGCGCCTCCCAGCGTCGAACAGGAAAGGCTGGAGCGCCTCGTAGACCACGCCCGCGCTGTCGGGCCGCGCGTCCTTGTCGGCTGCGAGGCAGCGCATCACCAGCATGGCGAGCTCGGCTGGGACGGAGGGAGCGTGCGTGCGCACGTCGGCCACGCGCGCGTCGCTCACGGCGCGCAGGGTCTCGCGGGTGTTCTCGCGCTTCCACGGGTTCACGCCGGTGAGCGCGTGGTACAGCAGGGTCCCCAGCGCGAAGATATCCGTCTTGGGGTCGACCAGCTCACCGCGGGCCTGCTCGGGCGACATGTACGCGAACTTGCCCTTCACGACGCCCTCCTCGGTACCGAAGACGCTCGTGCGTGCTTTGGCCACGCCGAAGTCGGTGAGCTTGACCTCCCCGTCCACGCTCACGAGCACGTTCTGCGGCGACACGTCGCGGTGCACGATGTGCAGGGGCTGTCCCGCCAGGTCGCGCTTGTGGTGCGCGTAGTCCAGCGCGCGGGCGACCGACGCGCCAATCAGCGCCAGCGTGGGCAGGGGCACGTCGATCTGCTCGCGCCGGGCACGCTTGAGCAGGGTGGCCAGGTCGGGTCCCGGTACGTACTCCATGGCGATGAAGTGGGTGTCCTCGGCGAAGCCCAGGTCGAACACCTGCACGATGTTCGCGTGCGTCAAGGAGACCGCGATCTTCGCCTCGTTGACGAACATCTCGACGAACTCCGTGTGGCGGGCCAGCTCGGGGAGGATGCGTTTGATGACGAGGACCTTCTCGAAGCCGGACACGCCGTGGCTCTTGGCGCGATACACCTCGGCCATGCCGCCGCGCGCGATGCGCTCGAGCAGCTGGTACTTGCCGTAGCTGACGCTGTCACCCGTCATGGACGGGGGAGAGTATCACTCGGCCGCGACACCCTCACTAGCCAGCTGCAGGGCGTGGAGGCGAGCGTAGATCCCGCCCAGGGCCACGAGCTGGTCGTGTGAGCCCTGCTCGACGATCCGCCCGTGGTGGAACACCAGGATGCGGTCGAGCGCGCGAATGGTGGAAAGGCGATGCGCGATGACGAGCGCCGTGCGCCCCGCGATGACCTGGGCCACCGCCCCCTGGATGCGCGCCTCGGTCTCGCTGTCCACGTTGGCGGTGGCCTCGTCGAGCACCAGGATGGGCGAGTCTCGGTAGAGCGCACGGGCGAACGCGAGCAGCTGCCGCTCGCCGGCGCTCCAGTTGCTGCCGCGCTCTTCGACGCGCGCGTCGAGGCCCCCTCGCGACTGCACGAGGTCCCAGGCCGAGGCGCGCTCGAGGGCGGCTTGCACGCGCGCGGGGTCGGGGGCACCGACGTCGAGGGCGATGTTCTCGGCGACAGTGCCCACGAAGAGGAACACGTCCTGCGGGACCGTGGCGAAGCTCGCGCGATGGGCTTCGCGCGGCAGCGCGCGGATGTCCTGACCATCCACGCGCACCTCGCCGGTTTCCACATCGTACAGGCGAAGCAAGAGCGCCGTGAGTGTGGTCTTGCCCGACCCGGTGGCGCCGACGATGCCCACCTGTTCGCCGCGCGCGATGCTGAGCTGGAGGTCGTGCAGGACGGGCTGCCCAGGCTTGTAGCCGAACGTGACGCCGCGGAATTCGATGGCGGTGTCGGTCTCTTCACGCGCGTCGCTGACGTGGCGCGCGGGGGCGTCGGGTTCTTCATGGTCGAGCAGCGAGAAGATGCGCTCGGATGACGCCAAGGCCGACTGGATGATGGTGTACTTCGTCGCCAGGTCGCGGATGGGGACGAAGAAGCGCTGGATGTAGTCGTAGAATGCGACCACGGTGCCGACGTACGCGGCCGTCGCGGCGCTCCCCTCGAGCACCCCAGCTTGCGTGGCGGCGTAATACAGCACCATGGCCAAGCACGCCGTGGCCACGGACTCGACGACGGAGTACAGCAGCGCGTCGAAGCGGATGTTGCGGTAGTTGGCCGCGCGGTAGTCTTCGTTGATCTCGCGGTACTCGGCCGCACACTCCGCCTCGCGCCCATAGGCCTGGACCACCGCGATGCCCTGCACCTGCTCGTTGAGGTAGGCGTTGAGCTGCGCCACGTGGACGCGGATGCTGCGGAAGGCTTCGCGGGCCCAGCGGCGGAACACGTTGACGGCGATGGTGAGCGGTGGCAGCGCCAGGAGCGCGATCAGCGCCAGCTCCACGTCGAGGTAGAGCATGAAGCCGATGATGCCCACCAGCATGAGCAGGTCCGAGATGGCGGTCACCGCGCCAGACGCGAAGAGCTCGGTGATGGCGTCGATGTCGTTGGTCATGCGCGTGACGACCCGGCCCACCGGCTCGCGGTCGAAGTAGCTGACGCGCAACCGCTGTACGTGCTCGAACACGGCGCGGCGCAGGTCCGCCGTGGTGCGCTGCCCGGCCAGCTGCATGACGTAGGTCTGCGCGAACTTGGCCAGGAACTCGATCGTGATGGCCGCCGCGAAGCCGAGCACGACCATCTGCAGCGCGTCGTCGCTGCGCGCCACCAGCGTGGCCTCGATGGCTCCCTTGACCATGAGCGGCTGCACGAGGGAAGCCAGCGCGGCGAGCGGCATCGTGACCAACGCCGCGATGAACAAGACCGCGTGCGGTCGCGCGTACGGCACCAGCTTGCGCAGCAGTTGGACGTCGCCCTCCCCGCCCGTGGGCGCGAGCGACTCCTGGGCCGAGGCCACCATCAGCAGCCTGGGTCCGCGCTCCCGCTTCTGCTTGCCTCGCGACCAGCTCATAGCGTCGACAGCTCCGCTTCGAGGGCCTGGCGCTTGGCCATACGCGCGTAGGGGCCGCCGGCCTCCATCAGCTCGCGGTGGGTGCCGCGCTCGACGATGCGCCCCGCCTCCAACACCACCACCTGATCCATGCGCTCGGCCGCAGCCACGCGATGCGTCACGAGGATGAGCGTGCGCCCCTCCCCCGCGCGGTCCAGCGCTCGGAGGATGCGTGCCTCGGTCTTGGCGTCGACCGCGCTGAGAGGGTCGTCCAGCACGAGCACGCGCGGCGCGTTGAGCAGGGCCCGCGCCAGGGCGATGCGCTGCTTCTGGCCTCCCGAGAGCTGCACGCCTCGCTCGCCCACGAGCGTGTCGAGGCCCGCGGGCATGTTGTCGATCTCCTCGAGGATGCACGCCTCGTCGGCCGCGCGCCGCACCCGCTCGCGTAGGGACGCGGGATCCGCCTCGTCGTTCCCCAGACCAAACGCGATGTTGCGCTCGATGCTGGTGGAGAACAGGAAGGGCTCCTGCTGCGCGTAGGCCACCGTCTGGCGCAGCTCGCGTAGGGCGAGCGACTCGACGGGCTGCTCGTCGACCAGCACCGCGTCGTCCGGCGCGGGGAGGAGCCGTGGGAGGGTCGCCGCCAGCGTGCTCTTGCCCGAGCCGATGCCCCCCAAGATGGCGAGCGACGTGCCCGCGGGCACGTCCAGCGACACCCCCCGCAACACGGGCTGCCCCCCGCGCTCCACCTCGAGGTCTTGCACGCGCACGCGCCCCTCGCCTCTCATCGGGATGGGCTCGCGGGGGTCGGCGATGTCGGGCTCCGCGTCGAGGATCTCGCGCACCCGCTCGAAGCTGGCGCGCCCGCGCTGCACCACCGAGAGCATGTAGCCGAACGCCAACGTGGGCCAGACCAGCGTCGCCAGGTAGGCGTTGAACGCGGCGAACTGCCCCACCGTGAGCTCGCGCCGGAGGATCATCTCGCCGCCCTGCCAGATGACGATCAGCGTCCCGATCGACCCGATCAACATGAGCGCGGGGAACATGAAGCCGCGGGTGACCACCAGGCGCATGTTGGCGCGGATGGCCGCTTGGTTCGCGGACTCGAAGCGGCGCTCCTGTTGCGCCTCGAGCCCGAAGGCCCGCACCACGCGCACGCCCGCGAGGTTCTCCTGGGCACGGTCGGCTAGCGCGCCGAGGGCCGCCTGGGCGTCACGCGAGCGGTCGTAGAGCACCTTGCCGAAACCGCGCGCGACCAAGATGAAGAGCGGATACAGCAGGCGCGAGCGCCGTGGTCGCGGCAGATGGCCAGCATGAGCGCGATGGCGCCTAATGTAAGGCGAGGATCGAGTTCACGACGCGCTTAGCCGCGCCAAACCCCACGAGCAGCCGGAGCGTCCGAGGTCGCCCGGCGGCCTTGCGATCTCGCCTGTGGGCGCGCGCTGGAAGAAGCTGGGGGCCCAGCTGATGCACCTTCTCGATGAGTCAGCGCAGATCGAACTCCACATCTCTGACCACGTCGAACACGAACGCGTGACTGCACGCGCACCACCCACATGAACGCTGCGAGCCACGACGGCCAGGAGTAGTTGCGCACCGTGCCGAGGTCCAGGTCGACCAGCGCGTCGATGGCGTGCTGCAGCAGCCACGGGATGCTCTTGTCCGCCACGTTCGTGAGCACCAAGAAGAAGCCGCCCACGGCGAGCGAACGCCAATAGGGGCGCAGGTACGAACCGAGCGTCTTCTTCCGGGGGGCCAAGGGGGCAACCATGGTCCCTCGGCGGATTATGGCAAGGGCTCACCTTCCTCTGGAGGCGACGGGAGGCGGCTGCGGAAAGGAACCGCCACACGTTGCTCGGCCACGAAGGACAGCAGTCGGTGGACGGCGCTGCTGAGCACGTGCAGCCCACTGCCAGGCTCTCTCGCGCCATCACTCTCGCGCGACGCCGTGAGCGGGTCTCCTGAAACGCTCGCGATCGGCTCGCTCGGCTCGGGCTCTGGGAGCGTCATCTCGATGGACGTGACGCCAGGCTGGTCGTGCCGCTTGATCACTTTGGGGTCCACCTCGAGCAGCAGCGCCTGCATGGCGTCGTTGTCGGCCATGACCATGCAGCGAAAGCGGCGGATTCCGCGCTCGACCGCCGCGTCCGTCAAGCGCCGCAGCATCAAGCCGCCCAGCCCCTGCCCCTGTGCGTCGTCCACGATGGCGATCGCGGGCTCGGCCACGTCCGGATCGTCGGCGCAGCGCACGAAGCGTGCGACGCCGAGGCCACGGAGCCGGCCATCCGCGCCTTCCTCACCCGCGACCAACGCGAAGTGGTCCTGCCCATCCACCTCCGTCAGGTACACCAGGTCGGCTTCGTGCAGGGCCTTCTTGCCCGAGAAGAAGCGCGTGTAGCGTGACTTCGGCCCCAGCCGCTCGAAGCCATCGAGCAACAGGGCCTTGTCGTCGGGGCGAATGAGTCGTAGCTGCACGGCGCGGCCGTTCGCGAGACGCTTGTGCTCGTCGTAGTGCTCGTCGAATCGCACGGGCGCAGTGTAGTGCCAATTTGGGGCACCGAGACAGACGAGCCTACGCGGGGCAGCACAGACGCGCGAAACGGCAAGACGCCTCGGGAGCCGATGTCCAGAGGCGTCTCGGGGAACCGCAGGTTCGGGCCGTGCTCAGCGAGCCCGCTTGGTCTCGCGCAGACGCGACTTCTTGCCGCGGAGGTCTCGCAGGTAGTAGAGCTTCGCGCGACGCACGTGGCCGCGAGCCTGGACCTCGACCTTCTCGATGCGCGGCGAGTTGAGCGGGAAGATGCGCTCGACACCGACGCTGTACGAGACCTTGCGGACGGTGAAGGTGGCCCCGGCGCCACCGCTCTTGCGCCGAATCACGACGCCCTCGAAGACCTGGACGCGCTCCTTCTCGCCCTCGCGAATGCGGTAGTGAACGCGGACGGTGTCGCCCGGACGGAACGGGGTCAGCGTGCGGGCCTGGGTGGCGTCAATCGCCTGAATCTGGGGAACGGCTGTGCTCATGGGTCTACCTGCGTCTCGCGGGTCGTCATCGCCCGGCGGGCGTTGGGGGTCGCTGTTTAGCCTGATCCCAAACGATGTCAATCCAATTGACACGTGGAGGGCGCGGGAACACGCGGCTCAGGCCTCGCCAAAGAGGCGGTCCAAGATGATGGCCGCCGCGGCGCGTACAGACAAGTGGTTGTAGTCGCAGCCCGCCCGAATGGGAGCCAGGACGGCTTGGGAGCCGACTAGGGTGTCATAGACGAGACCGTGCCCCGTCCCAAACAGGATCAAGGTCGGCACGTCGGGCTCGTCTCGTAGGCGGCGCGCACCCTGCTCGAAGGACAGCGTGGCTACCCCCTCTGGAGCGCGTGCGCCTGTGGCCCAGACGCGGGGCGAAACCCCTTCTCGCCCCGTGATGTCGGCGACGGTGTCCTCGATGCTGCAAGTGTGACCCGGATGAGCCGTGCGCTCGGCCTGCTGGGGCACTCCAGCTCGCCCCCGGGCGCACCTGGCTTCCAGTGCGACAGGATGCGCTCCACGATGGCGTGCTGGGCCGTGATGGGCGTGACCACGTAATAACCAGACAGCCCGTAGGTGCGGGAGGAACGGGCGATGTCATGCACATCGAGGTTGGTGACCGACGTGGCCACGCTCAGCCCCTCGCGGTCCTTCACGGGGTGATGCACCAAGGCGCAGTAGACGCGCCGGCTCACGTTCCGTCCCCGTCGGGCGGCGACGCTCCGAGCTCGGCGCGAACCGACGCGACCACCGCAGCGACCTCGGGGGTCAGCTCACGACCCGCCAGCAGGTCCGGCCGGCGCTGAAGGGTACGACGGACCGACTCGCGCTTGCGCCAGGCAGCGATCTTGGCGTGGTGACCGCTCATGAGGATCTCCGGGATGCCCTGTCCGCGGAACTCGGGAGGCCGGGTGTACTGGGGGTACTCGAGCAGCTGGCTGGTGTGGGACTCGTCGGCCGCGGACTGCTCGTTGCCGAGGACACCTGGCAAGAGGCGGGCCGTGGCCTCGATGACCGCGAGAGCCGCGATCTCTCCGCCTAGCAACACAAAGTCGCCCAGGGAGATCTCCTCGTCCACATACGAACGGATGCGCTCGTCGAAGCCTTCGTAGCGGCCACACACCAACGTCAGCGCCGAGTAGGTCGAAAGGCGCTCGGCGGCGCGCTGGTCGAAGGGGACGCCCTGGGGTGAGAGCAGCACACGGCGCGAGCGCTCCGGGAGCCCACGCTCACGGTCCAGATGCTCCAGCGCGTCCACCACCGGGCCTGGCATGAGCACCATCCCGCTCCCCCCGCCGTAAGGATAGTCGTCCACCGAGCGGTGCTTGTCCGTCGCGAACTCACGCGGCGAGAGCAGCGTGAGCGACACGTCGCCGCGCTCCCGGGCCTTGCCCAGCAGTCCGACGTCGGCCGCCGCGAACAGCTCGGGGAACAGAGTGACGACCTCGAAGCGCATCAGCCGAGCTTCTCGACCGGGAGATCGTCGAGGTCGCCAACGCGCACCTCGCCGGCTTCGATGTCCACGCCCTCGACCCACGGGCGCATCACGGGCACCTCGCGAACGCCGTCGGCGAAGCGGCAGCGGAAGCACTCCATGCTGGGGTAGAGCATGATCTCGAGCACCTCGCCGACGATCTCGCCTGCGCGCTTCACGGGGAGGCCCACGGCGTCCCGCAGATAGAACTCGTCGGCGGCCGGCGCCGGCATCTGGTCGCGCGGAACGCACACCTCTCGCTCGCGGAGCGCCTCGGCCGCTTCGACCGTGGTCACGCCTTCGAGGGCGACGAGCCAGGTCTTGGGTGCACGCCGAGCCGCGAGCACGCGGTGTGCCGTCAGGGCGCCCGTCTTGTCGCGCAGGTGCAGCACATCCAACTCGGCGATCAGCTCGGAGTCCGCGTTGAACGCGTGGACGCGTAGCTCGCCCCGCACGCCGTGGGGACGCGTGACGGCGCCGAGGGCCACCCACTCGCGCTCGTCGGAGGCGCCCGGCCCCGACGGTGAAGGCGCGCGCGTCGGCGCAGCTCCGCGGGGGGGCTTCACTCGAGTATGTCGAGCACCACGCGCTTGTCGAAGCGCGTGGAGGCAGCCGCCACGACCGTGCGGAGGGCACGCGCCGTGCGGCCCTCGCGCCCGATGACCTTGCCCAGGTCGTCTTCGGCCACGCTCAGCTCGAGCACGATGGCGCGGTCTTCCTCGACCGCGGAGACCTCCACGGAGTCGGGGTCGTCCACGAGCGCACGAGCAATGTAGGCGACGAGATCTTTGAGGTCCTGCAAGGTACCGACGAGCCTCGGGATGGAACGAAGGGCCGGCCCCGCCTCCCCAGCACGCGCGGCGCGGGGACTCGGCGGAGGCCGACGGGGCTCAGGCAGCCGCGGCGGCGGAGGCCTTCTTGTGGGCCTTGACCACCTTCTCGACGCGCTCGCTCAGCTGAGCGCCCTTGCCGACCCAGTACGCCAGGCGCTCGTAGAGCACGTGGGCCTCGGTGATCTCACGCGAGGGGTCGTAGTAACCGATCTCTTCGATGAAACGGCCGTCGCGGGCGTTCTGGCTGTCCGTGACGACGATGTGGTAGAACGGGCGCTTCTTGGCGCCGCGTCGGGCAAGTCGAACCTTGACCATGGGGAGATACCTCTTTTTACCGGGATGTTTGCGCCAAGGAAACGTCCTCGGGGGCAATCGGCCGCGGAAGCTAGCGGGCTTGGGCACGAGCGTCAAGGCGCGGTGTGCCCTCCCACCGTCGTTTGCGCTCCCGCCGCGCCGCGTGGGAATCCTTTGTTCGCTCACGCCTTTGTCGGTATGAGTGCCTCCCATGCGATCCCTCCACCCCGTTCATCCACGCCTCCCTGGCGTGGCCACGCTGACCCTCTGTGGGCTGGCAGCGTTCGCGCTCGGCTGTGGCGGACGCGGGTGTGGTGGCGAGGACCCGGCGCTGGACACGAGGCAGGCGCTCCCGACGGCCACCTTCACGTTGGCGATCGTCACGGATCTGAAGGGCTACTCGAGCCGTGCGGTTACGAGCCGCCGCTGGCGGCATCGACCGCCTCGCCGCGCAGGTGATCGCCACCCGCGGCGCCGGGCCCCACCCTGACCCTGCTGGCGGGTGACCTGTCTTCTCCGGCAATGCACGGCCCCCACGTCGGCGAGGCCGCCAGCGCTCCGACGGTCCGGGCTTGCTGCGCGCGCTTCGTGCGGGCAGGACGCGTCAGCGCCGAGGCGGTCGCGGACGTTTCAGGCCTAAGCCGGCGCTCAGCTGCCCGACCGCACACTGAGAACCCGCCGCGCTGACGGCGCTGTGCAGAGCAGAGCGCATCTGCGCGCCTCCTGCGGGCGAGAGGCGGCAGTCGCACGGTGGGGGAACAGTGTCCTGCGGACGGCGTGGCAGAAGAGGACCCGCAGGCTGCGGAGGCTACGCCCCGCGCCCTGCTCGATGATCCACGCTACGCAGAAGCGCTCCCTGGCGTGGTCATGACCCGCGGCGGTCGACGTGGCGCCCGCGCGCTCGCGCGGGTCTCGGGGGTCGACGTCGTGATCATGGGTGGCGCCGACGTCGATGAGCCCCTCCCTCCGAGCGAGGTGGGCGACGCGCTGGTTCTCCACGCGAGCCGCCAAGGTCAGGGCCTGACCCTCGCGCGGGTGTACGTCCCGCCGGGCGCGCGGGGGACCGATCCAGGTCGGCCGAGCGTGCTGGACATCAGCTTGTGGAGCGTCGAGGTGCGCCGGGGCACGCTCGAGGCGGACATCGCCGAGCTGGAGGGCAACATCCGGCGCTGGGAGGAGGAAGCCGCCGACCCAGCGCGGGTGGCGCAGCAGCGGGCGCGGCTCGACGCGATGCGCGCGGAGCTGGCCACCCTCACCGCGCCCCCCCTCCCCCCCGACCGTCGCGCGGTGTCTGCCGAGTTCGTCGAGCTCCCGCCCGACGCGCCTCGCGAGGCGTCCATCACGGAGGCGATGGAGGCGCTGGCACGACGGGTCAACGACCACAACCGTGTCGCCCTGGCCGAGTGGGTCCCCGAGCCGGCCAGCGCAGGGCAGCCGCACTACCTGGGCTCGGCCAGCTGCGAGAGCTGTCACACCGCGGCGTTCGCGTGGTGGCGGAACCATCCCCACGGGCGCGCCTACAGCACCCTCAGAGGTGCGACACAAAAGTTCAACCTCAGCTGCGTGGGCTGCCACGTCACCGGCTACCTCCAGCCCGGAGGATCCACCGTGACCCAGCTCGGTGCCGAGGGCGCGCTGCGCAACGTCGGCTGCGAGAACTGTCACGGCCCCGCCAGCGCCCACGTGGAGAGCCAGGGACCATTCCCGCCACGACGCGACGTGCCCGAAGCCGTGCGTGGGGGTGTCGGCTAAACGAGAGCACAGCGACCGCTTCTGCATAGAGGTCTATCGCCGTACGCTGCTGGGTGCCTGGTCATGGGCTGCCGGAAGCCGAGGCCGGATTCAACCCATGAACACCCGAACCGCGACCGGACGACCCCCGATGCAGGCCAGCCCCGGCACGCGCGACACGTGCGCTCCCAGCGGATGCGTCGCGCCCGTCGCGCCGCGTTGGATGATCGCGTTGCTGTCGGTCATGTCGGGGTGTGGTCGGCCGGCACCTCCGCACGCTCGACGGAGCCGACCCCACGCGACCCCGCGGCGCAGACGGCGCCGCCTCCGGCGGGAGAGCCAACGCGCCACCCCGCGCCGCCACCCATGGGCGGCACGACCACCCCGCGCGCGACGACGTCCGAACGCAGCCACAGCCCGTACGCCGCCGAGTATGGACGGGCGCCAGCGCTCGAGACCCTCGAGGGCCGCGCCAGCTACTACAGCGACCGCCTGGCGGGCCGCAGCACCGCCAGCGGTGAGCCCTATCGAACCACCGAATTCACGGCTGCCAGTCGCGACCTACGCTTCGGCACGATCTTGCGGGTGACCCGCGCCGACACCGGCGCCGTCACGTACGTACGCGTCAACGATCGCGGACCGTTCGGGGATCGGCGGCGGATCGTCGACCTCTCGCGCGTCGCGGCCGAGGAGCTCGGGATGATCCGGGCTGGCGTGGTGGACGTGCGGGTGGAGATCGTCCACCGCCCGACCCGCTGAAGACGAGGCGGCGCCGACCTCGACGCGGACGCCCTCGGGCTGCTGGGCGTGCAGCGCGCACGGTGCGTCCCGAGCGCACAACTGGCGGCCGCTCGCGCCGACACAGGCGCATGGCGTGTTCCAGAAGGTCCTCCGTGCCCTCCCCTTGGGTTCCGCTCCTGGTCTCCGCGTGGCTCGGCTGCGTCGACACCGGACTGCACGGCGGGTCGCGTGCGCCTGTGGACGCCAGCGTGCCCAGGGCACCACTGTTGGTGTCGACCTGGCCTGCGGATGGCAGCGCAGGCGTCCCCGACGAGCTCCCGCGTGCGTGGATCGCGCTCGACACCCCAGGCCCGCTGCGTGTCCTGAAGACCGGCTGGCGCAGCCCCGGCGGTTCCGTCCCACACCGCGCCGAGCAGCGCCCCTGCGACGAGGTGGGGATCGTCGCAGACGTGTGTCTGCGGCTCGAGCCGCTGATCCGACTGCCGGTCGGGACGCATCAGATCGGGCTGGACGAAGGGACGCTGGACGCGGAGGGAGACCCCGTCGACCCCGCGTTCGCCGAGTTCGACGTGACCTCGCTCGCCGTCGATCCGGCCCAGCCGTCCGTGCAGGGGTGTGAGCGCGACGAGGAGCGGGTGTCGGGCTTCTGCTTGCTGCGCACGGACACGTCGCTCCGCGTGCGCGCCTTCCTCAGCGCCAGCGCCATCGTCGAGCTGGCAACCGAGGGACGCACCGTGCGCGCTCTCGCCTCCCGCGCGGAGGTGGTCTTGCGGCTGACTGGGCTGGCCCCCGACACGTTCTACCCGCTGACGATGCGCGCCACCGGCCTGGACGGCGCGACGCATCAGGTCGAGACCCTGGTCCGGACCCACGATTCCCTCGCGACGCTGACCATCAGCGAAGTGCGCGCCGACCCCCTCGGCCCAGACCCGGACCAGGAGTACGTCGAGATCGTGAACTACGGCGATGAGCCGGCAGAGCTGAGCGGGCTCCGCCTCGCGGACGATCCGACGCGCGAGGGAGATCTCGTGGTGAGCGCGCTCCGCCTGCCCGCTGGGGGACGCGCGCTGCTCGTGCCGGAGCGCTTCGAGCCAGCCCTCACTCGCGGGGACGTGCCCATCCCCGAAGGCGTGCCGCTGGTTCGCGTCGACGGGCCGCTCGCAACGGGGGGGCTGACCAACAGCGGCGAGCCCTTGTTCCTCCGCGATCCTCTCGGGCGGCGCCTGTCCGCCGTGCCGTCTCTGCCCAGCACTGCCGGCCGCTGCACGCAGCGGACCGGGATCGACCCCCGCGACGACACCCCTGCGAGCTTCCACATCCGCGCCGCGTGCAGCCCCGGCCGCGCGGGTGAGGACGAAACGTGGTAAGCGGCTTCACGGTGAATGACACCCCGAGTCGGCACGAAGAGGTGATCGAGGTCAGCGTCGAGGAGGTCCTCTTCCGCAGCGAGGACGGCTTCTTCGCGGTGGTCCGGGCGGTGCGCACCCGTGACAGCGCGGAGTCTCCCGATGTGACCGCGGTGGGCAACCTCGGGAACGTCAGTGTTGGCGAGACACTGCGGCTACGCGGGAGGTTTTCGGACCACCCCCGCTTCGGGCGCCGCTTCCAGGCGACTGGCTTCACGCCTGTGCTGCCGACCACCGCGCCCGGTATCGTGCGCTATTTGGGGAGTGGGCTGATTGGCGGCATCGGCAAGGGCCTGGCCGAACGGCTGGTGCAGCACTTCGGAGACGAGACCATCGACGTCATCACGCAGCAGAGCAAACGGCTGCGTGAGGTGCCCGGCATCGGCGCCGGACGCGCCGAGTCCATCGCGAAGGCGGTGCGTGAGAAGCACGCGCTGGTGGAGACCATGGTGTTCTTGCGCGGCCTGGGCATCGGTCAGGCCGCGGCCGACCGCGTGATGAAGCGCTACGGCGAAGAGGCGGTGCAGCGGGTGCGCAGCGACCCCTACATGGTGGCGGAGGAGGTCAGCGGGATCGGCTTCCAGACCGCCGACCAGATCGCACGCGGGCTCGGCTTCACGGAGGACGACCCGCGCCGCGCCGCTGGAGCCACGCTGCACCTGTTGGGCAAGGCCGCGGACGATGGTCACCTGTTCCTCACGAAGCCCGAGCTGCTGGACGCGTGCACGCGCCTGCGGGTCCCGACGAGCGCCGTGGAGGAGGCGCTGCCCGCCCTCTTCCTGCGAGGCCTGGTGGTGGAGGACGAGGGGGACCTGTACGTGCCGCCCTTGCACCGCGCGGAGCGGCGCGTCGCGCGACTGCTCGCGGCGCTCGCGCGACCGCGGGCACTCCCCGCGGCAGGCGAGGCGGCCGTCGCGGCGGCCCTGGACGGTTCGAACCTCAGCGAGACGCAACGCTCAGCCGTACGCAGCAGCTTGATGACGGGCTTGATGGTGCTCACCGGCGGACCGGGCACGGGCAAGACGACGACCATCAAGGCCGTCGTCGCGGCACATCGCGCGCTCGGGCATCGCGTGGCCCTCTGCGCGCCCACCGGCAGAGCGGCCAAACGCATGACCGAGGCCACCGCGCACGAAGCCAAGACCGTCCACCGCACCCTGCAGTGGAACCCCGTGTTGTCGCGCTTCGAGAAGGGTGAAGACGACCCGGTCGACGTCGAGCTCATCCTCGTCGACGAGGCATCGATGCTCGACGTCCGCTTGGCGGAGCGCCTGTTCCTGGCTGTCCCGCCCTCCGCTACGCTGGTGTTGGTGGGGGACGTGGACCAGCTGCCACCCGTCGGCCCGGGACAGGTGCTGCGGGACTTGATCGCGAGCGACGTGTGCCCCGTGGTGCGCCTCGGTGAGGTCTTCCGGCAGGCGCAGCGGTCCGCCATCGTGCGCGGCGCGCACGCCATCCTGCGTGGCGAGGTGCCCGAGCCCACCCCGGCGGGCGAGCGCGGCGACGGAGATCTGTTCATCGTGCGCGCGACGGGGCCCGAGGCCCTGCACGAGAAGCTGGTTCAGCTGGTGGAGCGCATGACCACCGTCTATGGCATCGAGATGGGAAACCTGCAGGTGCTGTCACCGATGCGCAGCGGTCCCGCCGGGACCCATGTGCTGAACGAGGTCCTGCAGGCCCACTTCAACCCCGCGGCCCAGGCCACTGCGACACCCGCGGCGCGCTCAGGCGACGACATCGGGCGTGGCCGGGCGCTCTTGCGCCCGGGCGACAAGGTGATGCAGCTGCGCAACGACTACGAGCGCGATGTGTACAACGGAGATCTCGGCACCGTGCGCCGCATTGAGGGGGGTATCACCTACGTGATGGTCGACGGTCGCGAGGTGCAGTACAAGTTCGAGCACCTGGACGCGCTGACCCTCGCGTACGCCAGCACCGTCCACAAGGTCCAGGGCAGCGAGTTCGAGGGCATCGTGGTGGTCTTGCACGGCTCCCACCACATGCTGCTGAGCCGGCCGCTGCTCTACACGGCGGTCACGCGCGCCAAACGCCTCGTCGTGCTGCTGGGCGATCCGCGTGCCATGGCGAGAGCCGCGCGCAACGCGGAGCTCACCCAGCTGAACAGCAAGCTGGCGGCCCGCCTCCGCGAAGAGGCTCACCCGTCGAAGCAGTGGACGACCCCGTCGTAGAAAGCGGGGCGGAACGCCTTGATCTTGGTGTTGGAGCGCGTCGGGTGGACGCGGTTCGTGAGGAGGACGATGACCAGCCCGCGGTCGGGATCGCACCAGATGCTGGTTCCTGTGAAGCCCAAATGGCCGAACGTGCGCGGACCCATACGCTGCCCAGCGGCGCTCGCCGACCCGCTCTTCGTGTCCCAGCCCAAGCGGTGGCTCCCAGGCCGAGGGGCGAACACCACGTCGCGCACGGCCGTGCTCACGAACGAGGTCTGCCCCGCGAGCGCATCCAGCCACGCCAGCCCCAGCCGCGCCACGCTCTCCGCGTCGCCGAACAGACCCGCGTGCCCCGCGACCCCCCCCAGCGCGGCGCAGTTCTCGTCGTGGACCTCTGCGCGCACCACACGCCCGCGCCAGTCGCAGCGCTCCGTGGGAGGAACCTCCGGGGCCAGCTGGTGCCGGGCGGCGGCGGTCAGCGCCCCCGCGTAGAAGACCCTGTGGCGCACCCCGAGCGGCTCCAGCACCTCTGCGTCCACCACCTCTTGCAGCGGGCGTTGTGCCACCCGGGACAGCAGCTCGCCCGCCACCATGTAGCCGAGATCGCTGTACACCATCCCGCGATTCTGGTCGCCGTCCCGGCGCATGGCCTCTCCGATGATCCAGCGCCGAGCGGCGCCGCTGCCGGCTTCGTGCTGCACGTCCAGATAGAGCCCTCCCCACGCGTCCAGCCCGCTCTCGTGGGACAGGAGGCGCTCGAGGGTCACGCCAGCGAGCGCGGTGCCGCGCGCGTCTGGGAGGACATCGTCCACTGGCACCGAGAAGCTCAGCGCGCCACGGCTGACCATGTGGGCGGCCGCGCTCGCCACGAAGGGCTTGGTCAGCGACGCGAGGTCGAACGCCGTGGTCTCGCGCACCTGCGGCTCACCGCGCGCCAGCACCCCGCCCGCGGCGCGGGCGACCACCACCGTGGAGGTGTTGGGGTCTCGGTAGAGCGCGCAGGCGCTGGCGCCCGGAAACACGCCCCCGGCGGCTCCAGACTCTAGGAGTCGAAACATCTGACGTTTCAACCGATCGACGCTCGGCTTGCCCACCAACCTGATAGGTACTTGATTGCACCCACCACGGTCTATCGAAAGTTTGGCTCATGGACTCCTCCGCGCCTGCTGACCCCACCGCGTCTCTCCCCTATCTCACCGCTCACGTCCCACCCACCGGCGGCACCCTGCGCGCAATGCCCGAGGATTTCGTGGTGGAGGAGATCCCTGCGTATGCTCCCAGCGGAACGGGAGACCACCTGTTCGTACGTGTCCGAAAGCGCAACAGGACCACACCCGACGCCGTGCGAGCGCTCTCACGGGCGCTCGGCGTGGACGAGCGCGCAGCGGGCTACGCGGGACTGAAGGACCGCGAGGCCACGACCACCCAATGGGTCAGCCTCTTTGGAGCCCACGCGGAGGCCGCGCTCGCCCTCGCACTCCCGGACATCGAGGTGCTGGAGGCCATCCCCCACAACACCAAGCTCCGCACGGGGCACCTGCACGGCAACCGCTTCACGCTGCGGGTGCGCGCCGCAGAGGGGGTGGACCTCGCCGCGGTACGGGATGCCGCGGCCCACGTGCAGCGCGACGGCCTGCCCAACTACTTCGGCGCGCAACGCTTCGGGCGTGACTTCGACAACGCCGCCCGCGCCCGCGCTTGGATGAAGGGCGAGATGCGCGCGCCCAAGGCGCCCTTCGAGCGCAAGCTGCTGGTGTCTGCGCTCCAGTCCGAGCTGTTCAACCACGTCGTGGCCGAGCGCGTCGCCGCCGGACAACTCGGAGCCATCCGCCTCGGTGACCTGGTGCAGAAGCACGCGACGGGTGGGATGTTCGTGGCCGCTGACCTCGCCGAGGTGCAGTCCCGCGCCGACGCGTGGGAGGTGAGCGCCACTGGCCCGATGTTCGGCACCAAGATGCGCCGCGCAGAGCACGAGGCGGGGGCGCGGGAGGCAGCGCTGCTCGAGCAGCAAGGGATCACCGAAGAAGACCTCGGGCGCCTCGCGCGCTGGGGTGAGGGGACGCGCCGCTACGTGCGCGTCCCCGTGCCCGCCATCGACATCGAGCCCGTCGAAGGGGGATACCGCGCCTCCTTCGTGCTGCCCAAGGGCAGCTACGCAACGGTGCTGATGCGCGAGCTGATGAAGGTGCCCCTGCCGCCGCTCTGATGAGACCATTGGCGACGGACGGTAAAAATTGACCACGGTCCGGCCGGTTCGATAGCATCACAGGTTCCGTTTGGTCGGAACCCCACACGATGCAGATCAGCCCCGCTCGATTCGCAGCCGACGCCTTGCGTTTGCTCCCCCGGAAACGCATCAGCCGTACCCTCGGGGCCGTCGCCAAGACACGCGCCCCGCAAGCGCTCGTGTCGCGTGCCATCGACGCGTTCGTCAGCGCCTACGACGTGGACATGGAGCACGCGGTGGTGCCCGCGGGGGGCTACCGAAGCTTCGACGACTTCTTCACGCGTGAGCTGGTGCCCGGCGCGCGCCCCATCGATCAGGACGAGACCGCCATCACCTCGCCGGCCGACGGGAAAATCGAAGACTTCGGGCCCGTCGACCTCGAGGCGACCGTGACGGTCAAGGGGAAGCCCTACCGCGTTGGAGACCTGCTCGGCGATGTCGAGCTGGGCGAGGGGTATCAGGGAGGGAACTACTTCATCGTCTATTTGTCCCCCAGGGACTACCACCGCGTTCACACGCCAGTCGGCGGACGCGTCGTGGCGGCGCGTCACGTCCCCGGAACGCTGTTCCCCGTGAACCACATCGGGACCGAGTTCGTTCCTCGCCTGTTTGCTCGCAACGAGCGCGTCTGCACGTTGCAGGACAGCCCCCAGCACGGAGCCGTCGTGACCATCATGGTGGGCGCCATCGGGGTGGGCCACATCTCGATGTCCTACGACAGCATCGAGACCAACGTGGGCCGCGAGTCCGGGGTGAAGCGATACGGCTCCGAGGGCGCGTACCTCGAGCGCGGGGCCGAGCTGGGGCAGTTCCACCTCGGATCCACGGCCGTCGTGTTCCTGCCTCCCGGTGACCCGCTCGAGTGGTGCATCACCCCGGGCCAGATGGTGTCCATGGGGCAGCGGATAGCCGTCCCCCGGAGGTCCGTATGAGCGAAGACGCCGCCAACGCCAGCGGGAGCCGCATGCGCCATCGACCTCTGCGCGTTCCGGTGGACGACGTCGTGCGGCACTCGGTCTCGGAAGAAGACACCGAGGTGGGTCCGAACGAGGACACCACCGCCGTCGACTTGCTCGCCGTCGATGACGCGGCCCCGGGGAGCGCCACTCGGCCGTCCGATCCGTCGTCCGATGCGACGGAGATCGTCGTCGAGACGCAAGAGGAGGAAGCTCCGCAGCGGATCTCACGCAGCTCCGTCGTGGCGATGAAGTCGGTCATCGTGACCGGCGCGGCCGGCCGCGCCCTGTCGAAGCCCCCTCCTCCCCCAACCAGTAAGGACATGGAACAACCCGCCTCGCTGACCGCGCTCAAGGCGGGCTTGGAGAGCGCAGGGGCCCTCGCGCGCGGGACGGTCGGAGAGGACTCGGGAGAGGTCGAGCTGGTCGTGGAGGCTGCGGACGCCGCCGCGGCCTCGGAGATCGCGTCAGCGACGGCCGAGATCGTGGAAGACCCGAGCGCGACGAACTCAGCGAGCGCGAGCATCACGGACTTCGACCCGGACGTATCCACGGAGATCACCATCGAAGGTGTCGCGGACGCGGTGGACGACGCCGAGGCGACCGACGGCGCGGGGGACGACGACATCCTCGAGATGGAGGATCTCGAAGAGGTCGCGCCCTCCGTACCGCCCGCCGCAGCGCCCGCCATCCCTGCGACCCCCGCCGCGGCCGCGGCTCCAGCGACCCCACCCAGCGCCGCCTCGTCATCCGCATCCGCGGCGCCCAACACGCCACCCGGTGCCCCCAAGCGGCGCCCTTGGTTCGACGACTTTTTCAGCGACGACTACCTGCGCACCGTGCGCGCTCCAACGCCGAAGGAGGTCGCCCGCGAGTGCGACGCGATCCTCGCGATGCTCAAGCTCGATCCCGGGGCCATCATCCTCGATGTCGGCTGCGGCCTTGGCATGCACGCCATCGAGCTCACGCTCCGGGGCTACATCGTCATCGGCCTCGACCTGTCTCTCCCCATGCTGTCGCGCGCCGCGGACGAAGCGCAGGACCGCGGGATCAAAATCAATTTCCTCCACGCGGACATGCGCGAGATGGTGTTCGAGGGGGGCTTCGACGCCGTGCTCTGCTGGGGCACCACGTTCGGGTACTTCGACGACGAGGGCAACCGCAGCGTCATCGAGCGCTTCTACAGCGCGCTCAAGCCGGGCGGGCGCCTGCTGGTGGACGTGGTCAACCGCGACCACGTCATCCAGTCGCAGCCCAACCTGGTGTGGTTCGAGGGCGATGGCTGCATCTGCATGGAGGAGACGGACTTCAACTACTACGCCTCCCGGCTGAACGTGAAGCGCAACGTCATCCTCGACAACGGACGGCAACACGACCGCCACTACAGCATTCGCCTGTATGCGCTGCACGAGATGGGGATGCTGCTGCAGAACCACGGCTTCCGGGTGGTCGAGGTCACTGGCCGCTATGCTACCCCCGGCGTGTTCTTCGGCGCCCAGTCCCCGCGCATGATCGTCCTGGCCGAGCGCCGGCAGTCGATGCGCGACACGCCCTCCATGCAGAGCGTGCCCCCTCCCCCGCCTCCGAGCGCGTCGAACGGCAGCGGCAACGGCGACGGCGCCAAGGGAGAAGCGAAGGCGGACGCGAAGGCCGCGGGGAACGGGGACGGCGAGGCGGGCTGAGCGCTGCAGCGAACGCTCTCGAGCCGCTCGGAACCTCGCGCGTATGCTCGCGCTAGCCGCACGATCGTGGCGCGTCGCGCTCTGCTCAGAACACGGGCGAGCGCGCGACCCCACTCAGGTCGTAGCGGACTCGGCAGGGCAGCGCGAGGAACGGCCCACCCGACAGCGCGACGGCGCGCAAGCAGTTGGAGTCGGCTGTCGGGCTGAGCTCGATCGTGCTGGTCCCGCGGAACGTCCCGTCCGCAGCCACTCCCCCGTCCGTGGTCCCCTGGTCGAGCGGGACGCCAGCGTCGTCCAGCGTCGACGCCTTGGCGGTGATCTGGATGGTCTCGATCTGCGCGAGGGTGCAGCCTGCGGTGCCCGCCTCGACGTCGGGTCCGTAGAGCGTGACGGGCGCCTCGGTGCGGAAGCGGTACTCGTCACCCGTGTGCGAGCCGCTGACGATGCCCGTGGTGGGGCGCCGCCAGTAGGCCGGGCCGTGGTCCTCGGCACGCAGCTCCACGACGAAGTCGATGGGGTCTTGCGCGGCGAACGCCGTGCTGCCGCAGCTGTTCTCCACCAGGCTGCCGCTCACGCTGTACGTACCCACGACGTCCCCTTCGGGATCGACCGGGCACCCCGAGAGCGGCACCCCAAGCAAGCATCCCATCAGAATCAGGAGGTACGCGCCACGCATGGCGTCTCGTAGAACGCTGCGCCGCGCGTGGTCAACTTTGCGACACGGGCTCGGCTCCAAGGTCGGCTTTTGAGCGACCCCCAGCAACGCCAGAGGCCTGTGCGCGCTGGAAGCGGAGACTCAGCGCATGCGGAAGCGGCAGTTGTAGGGGTACAGCCGGCTGCTCGTGCTCTCGCCGTTCTCGTCCACCGCGGGGGTCCACCCGCTCGACGATCGGAGCGCGTCCATGCACGCGCGCCCGAAGCCCTCGCCCGAAGGTGTCTCCGAGGCGATGCTCTGCGGCTCGGCCCGCCCGCTGGCCAGCACGCGAAACATGACGCGAGCGCGTCCCTCGATGCCGCGCGAGTGCGCCCCGGTCGGGTAGTAGCGCTCGAGGACGCGCGCCATCCCGGCGGGCTCACGCGGGGGACGGCTGCGGTCGACACGTGGCGCGGGTGGGGGCGCGGGTGCCGTGCCCGTCCCGCCGATCACCCCGTCGCCACGGCCAGCGACGTCGCGTCCCGTCGTTCGAGCAACCGGGTTGCCGATGGGCCCGTTCGTGTCCTGGCCCGTCCCGGCGGCCGTGGTCCACGCGGCTCCTGGACCTGTTGCGCCCAGCACCATGCCGCCCATGTCGTGCACCTGCTCGGCCTGGGGCGCCGGGGGCTCGGGCTCGCTCTCCTCGCGGGGGCGTGGCTCCCGCTCCGGTGGGGGCGTCACCTCGCGCGGCTGGGGATCAGGCTCCGCGACCTCGGGCTCCGCCTCGGGCGCTGGCTCCGCTTCGGGCTCCGCCGCCTCGGGCGCGGGGGGCGGTTCATCCTCGATCTCGAACTGAATGCGCTCGCGCTGGATGGCCGCCAGCGCCACGCTAGTGGACGGCAGGAACGAGAGCACGACGGATGCGCCCGTGTGCAGGACGACCGACAGCAGCATCGACCCCCAGAGGATCAACTTGGCTCGCCGCTCTATCCGCTCCTGCATGCGCCTCTCCGGAATCAGGGTTCGTCGGTTGTGCCCGCGCCTTGTTGGCTGGGCAGCTCGGACGGCTGTCGCGTGCTGAACGCGAAGCGATTGACCTCACCCTGGCGCAGGATGTCGATGACGGCAATGACCGCACCGTGGGACGCCGCCGGGTCGGCCGAGAGGATGGCCCGCGCCTCCGGGTCGGCCGCATGCGCCGCGCGCGCCCTCTCCAGCAGCTGCGCCTGTGTGACCTCGGTCTGTGCCAGCGTCTGCTCGTTGTTCTGCGTGATGTTGAGGTGCAGGGTGCCGTCCGCTTCGAGGCTGATGCGCATCTCGGTGGGCACCGTGGGCTGCGCCTCGCCCGTGCTCGCGGCGGGCAGGTCCATCGCGATGGCGTCCTGCTGCACGAGCTGCTTGGCCGTCACCATGAGGATGATGAGCAACACCAACACGACGTCCACCAGGGGCGTCACGTTGATGCCCGAGATGATGTCTTCGTCGCCCTGATCGGCGCCGCCAGCCATCAGCCCTTCTCCTTCGCCTTGGCCTTGTCGGACTCCTCGACGGGTCCGGGCGAGACGTCTTCGGCGCCCGCGAAGCCGAGCACGTCACGGCCCATCGCGTCCGCCCACACCAAGCGCCCGCGGATCACGCGCTGGTAGTAGTTGTAGAAGACGACCGCCGGGAGCGCGACCAAGAGGCCGATGGCGGTGGCGACGAGGGCCTCACCGACCTCCGCGATGACGGTGCCCGTGGCGTCCAGGTTCTCCTGGTCCAGCGCGGCGAAGGCGCGGATGATGCCGATGACGGTGCCCAGCAGCCCCACGAACGGCGCGTTGTTTCCGACCGTGCCGAGGAACGCGAGGTTGCGCTCCATCGCGGCCCGGGCGACCACCTTCTCACCCTCGAGGCGCTGCTCCACCGCATGGGCGCCCTGGTTGACCACGTCCAGCGCAGCCCCAACGACCTCGGCCTCGAAGCTCTTGCTCTGCTTCATGCGTGCCTGGGCCCCGGCCACGTCGTGGTTGCCCAGCAGGCGCTGCAGATCCTCACGTAGGGTGCGGGCGTCGTCGCGCCGCGCGAAGAACACGTATGCGCGCTCCAGCGCGATGGCCAGCGCGACGATCGAGAGGGCCACGAGCAGCCACATCACCCAGCCGGCGCCGAGCATCGCAAAGGCTGTGAGTCTTTCCTGAATGTCCATGAGTTCCTTGCTCTTCTGGGGGGCTTCTCGCCGAGCGCTGCGCGCTAGTTGAAAGTGGGATGCAATATGGGGGGGGCACCGGGCAGCGGCAAGGCGTCAAGCGCACGCGCCCGCAGCTCGGCGGGCAACCCGTTGGTGCGCGCCCTTATTCGCAGCGTTGCATCCCGAAAATCGCGGCACCCTCAGCCAAGCCAGGGGCTCCGAGTTGGCGGGTTGCGAAAGAGAACGACTCGGAGTCGGGAGCCACCGCGAGGCGCCAGCGTGTTCGCTCTCGCTGAGAGCGTGGGCGGGCGCCTCGGGGCTCGACCAGTTCCGGTCTCAGACGGCGTCTTCGCCGCGCTCGCCGGTACGAATCCGGATAGCTTCCTCGATGGGCGAGACGAAGATCTTCCCGTCGCCGATGCGACCGGTCTTCGCGGCCTTCTCGATGGCGTCCAGCACCGGTACGACAATCGCGTCCGGTACGATGACCTCGACTTTGACCTTGGGCACGAAGTCGACCACGTAGGCGGAGCCACGGTAGACTTCGCGTTTGCCGCCGGTACGCCCGAAGCCTTTGACTTCGGTGACCGTCATGCCCTTGACGCCGACCTCTCCGAGGGCTTCTTTGACCTCGTCGAGTTTGAACGGCTTGATGATGGCTTCCACCTTCTTCACGGGAACCTCCTGGGGTAGTTCGAATGTGGTCTAGCGACGGATTGTTTCACGCTGATTTCGTCGCAGTAAAAATGGCCCCAACGCTAGGGATTCTGCGACATTAGGCATCCAACAGCCCGTCATGCCAAGCATTCTGAACACCGTCCGCGACCTCGAGCGCCTCCGTCAGATCGTCTCCGTGCTCGCCCGCCATGGGTTCGGCGAGGTGGTGCAGCGCACCGGGCTCGGTTCGTTGCTCCCGGGCACGACCAAGAACGGCGCCGACTCCACCAAGCTCGGCGAGCGTGTGCGCCTCGTGCTGCAGGAGCTGGGCCCCAGCTTCATCAAGCTGGGACAGATCGTGTCGACGCGCCCCGACCTAATCCCGGAGGACGTCATCCTCGAGCTGAAGAAGCTGCAGGACGACGTTCCCCCTGCCCCGTTCGACGACATCCGCGCGCAGATCGAGGCCGAGCTGGGGCGTGAGCTGAGCGAGGTGTACGCCAGCTTCGATCAAACCGCGCTCGCCACCGCCAGCATCGGACAGGTGCACCGCGCCACGCTGAAGACCGATCAGGGCGTGGTCGACGTGGTCGTGAAGGTGCAGCGCGGCGGCTGCAAGGACATCATCGAGCGCGACCTCGACCTGCTCTACTGGCTGGCCCGCGCCATCGAACGCAGCATCCCCGAGGCCAAGCTCTACCACCCGGTGCGGCTGGTGGAGGAGTTCGACCGCAGCATCATGGCCGAGCTCGACTACGTGCTCGAGGCCGACAACTGCGACGTCTTCCGGCGCAACTTCGACGGGAACGAGAGCGTGGTGTTCCCACGCGTCTACCGGGACTGCAGCAGCAAGCGCGTGCTGACGCTCTCGTACCTCGATGGCCACAAGATCTACGACGCCATCGCGAACGGCATGAGCGGCGAGACCATCGCGCGCCGCGCCATCCAGGTCATCGTGCAGCAGGTCTTCGAGGACGGCTTCTTCCATGCCGACCCACACCCCGGGAACATCATCATGATGGGCGAGGCCAACGCGCCGGTGTTCGGGATGGTGGACCTCGGCATGGTCGGGCGGCTCTCCCCGCAGATGCGGGACAAGACCATCGACCTGATGATCGCGGCCGTGCGCGAGGACTACCGCGGCATCGCAGACGCCCTGCTCGCCATCGGGCGACCCACCAAGAAGATCGACCGTCGCGCCTACGAGTCCGAGGTGGCGTTCCTGGCGCAGAAGTACCTGGGCAAGAAGCTTGGCGACATCGAGTTCAGCGGTCTCATTCGTGATCTCGTCGGAGGCGCGCGGAAGTTCGGCATCGAGGTGCCGCCCGACTTCCTCATGCTCGGCAAGAGCCTGATGACCGTCGAGGGCGTCGGGAAGGAGATCTACCCCGATCTGGATCTGCTGGAGGAGGCCCGCCCCTACTTCATGACGCTCATCAAGCAGCGCTACGCGCCGGAGCGCATGACGCAGGATCTGATGCGCGGGGCATTGCGCCTCAGCGCCGCCGCCACCGAGGCGCCGCTCCAGCTGCAAGAGATCCTGGAGGATCTCCGCAACGGGGCGTTCCGCCTGCGCGTCTCGGAGGACGACGCGGCGAACACGGCAGACCGCCTCGGTCGTCGGCTCTTCAGCGGCATCGTGGTGGGGTCTCTGTTCGTGTCGAGCGCGATCCTGCTGGCCGCGGAGAAGTGGTGGCCCGGCGGCATCGCGGCAGGGCTCGCGGTCGTCTACGGCACGGCGCACGCCACGCTGGTCTTCGTGCTCAAGCGCATCGAGCGGCTGCAACAGCGGGCACGCGACTGACGCACGCGGTTCGGCCCGAGCGGGGCATCACCCCTCTCGCCAGACCTTCACGGGTAGAGCACCGCGAACCGGAGGGCGTTGTTGCCTGTCTGATACAGCTGCAGGAAGCGTCCGTCGTCCATCCGCTGAGAGGCCTTGAAGAACAAGTCGAGTGACGTGTCGATGACCGATGGCACGGTCAAGAATGGCGCCATCGCATAGGCCCCGGCAGTGTTCGCTTGCAGCGCTACCTCGGCCCGCGCGTCGGTCCGGAACCAGCTGATGGCACCCAGCCCGGAAGCCGCCATGCTCGCGACGGGGCGGGAACCCCCCACGGGAACCGGGGCGCTCAGCGCGGCGTCCGTGGTCGCCACTCCCCCCGTGTAACGGATGGGGACGGCAGCCGGGACGGCCGCGTAGTGGTTCACGACGGCCACGACGGCGTCCCCGTTCGCGCTGATGGCGCAGCTCCGCACATGAGGGATGAGCCCCTCCGCGTGAGTGTCGGAGATGGCCCCGAAGCCGTCGACCGCGTCGCGGTACACGTGCCGCACGCGGTCGAAGAGCCGTCCCATCGCACTGAAGCGCTCGTTGAACGAGAAGACCAGGTCGCCCCGGGCGTTGCCCGCGGAGCATAGGCGGTCGGCATCCGGTAGGCCGCTGAGGACGGGCAGCTCGGAGACGAACGTCCCGTCGGACGGTGTGTAGCGGAAACCGTGGATGCTGTACGTCCCGAGGCCCGGGTGCCGCGTGCGGAAGAACACCGTAGCGTTGCCCTCGCTGTCCACCTCGGCTCGCGAGAGGAACTGCAAGGGCAGCCCCAGGTCGCCCCCGGTCGCCGACACGACCAGCGGGCTCCCGAACGCGTGCGCGCCCGGGTCGTAGAAGCGCGCGCGGACCTCGTCTCCTACGCCGTACACGAGGATGGCGTGCCCGCCACCATCACCGGACAACGTCACCGTGCTCAACGCGACCTCGACCACCCGAGGCGTACTCCAGGCGCTGCCGTCGTAGTGATTGCTGTAGATGGCGCCGTCCTGCTGAAAGACGGCGAGGAGCTCGCGCTCGCCCACATGGACCAGGCGCATGTGCAGGTCGCGGTAGTTGTTGAGCGGCTCGAGCGCACCCGCGACCCCGGCGTTCACGACGCCCAGGTCGGTCCACGGGGCCCCGGGAGCTCCCGACCAGGCCAAGACCTCGAGCTCGTTGGAGTTCGCCGCGGTGTCGAACATGAGCGCCGCGCGTCCGTCAGGGAACGTGGACGCGGTCACCCGAACCCCGGTCGGGAACGCATGAAGCGCACCGTCGATCCAGCCAGGAGCGGGCTGGATCCCTGCGTCGCTGTGCCCGCCGCTGGCGTCCGCGCCGTGCAGCCCCCCGTCCGTCACGGTCCCCCCATCGACGCCGTCGCCGTGGTCGAAGGCCACGCTCAGGTCGGTACCGTCGAGACCCAGGTCCGTGCGGCCACCTCCACCATCACTGGCCACACCTGCGTCCACGCTGGCGTCTGACTGGGTGCGATCCGCAGAGCAGCTGGGCGCCGCCGTGGCGAGGAGGCTGAGCAGACAGAGACGACGGAAAGTGTGAGGGACGTTGTGTGCGGTCATGGACGAATCGGCGTCGACGAAACGTTCGTCTTTGACCGCGCCCTGCGGCCCGACGAAGCTGCGGACGTGATCGAGAACGTACGTGCGCACACGAGCACGGATTACCTCCCGGCGGGGGTAGTCGGTCGAATCGACCAGGGTTGCCGTGCCACGCGCTAGAGACCTCGCGCTGTTTCAGCTGCTGTGTACGTCGGGCATGGACGTGATGGCTCAGATGCCGCTCTTGTCGGAGGTGCTGCACCGCCTCGTGCCTTCGTTCAGCCTGTCCATGATCCGCGTCGACGAACGCTGCGTCCCGAGCGCGCACTACAGCGAGTTCTTCGACGAGGCGAGCCACGCCTTGTTCGCAGCGAGCGGCGACCACTTCGCGACCCGCAGCCCGGACCCGGCGGCGTTCGCCAACCTCATGAGCAACCGAGACCCAGTCGGCGCGCTGATCGACGCGCGCCCCGAGTACCTGGGTGGGCTCATCTACCAGCACCTGTTCCAACCGAACGGTATCCACCACACGCTGGACGTTGCCCTCCGCGAGCGCGGTGAGCCCTTGGCCATCCTGGGCATCTTCCGCGAACGCAGCGCCCCACCCTTCCGTCGCGAAGACGTGCGCTTGGTGCGCAGCCTCTACGACCAGCTCGTGCACGCATGTCGTGCAGAGCCTGCGGCTGGTCCATTCGACGAGGTGGACTCGGCCATGATGGTCGTGTCTCCTGCCGGACGCATCGTCTGGGCATCGACCACGGCCCGTGAGTGGCTCGCCGAGGTCAGCGGTGGCGCCGAGCGTGCGTCCATGCTGGATCGGGGCCTGGTTCCCGACGCCTGCCGGGCGATCCTGGCCATGGTCCGCCGCGCTCGCATGGCGCCGCGGGCGGGCGAGGTGGCGGCTGCCCCTCATGTCAGCGTGCCCCTGCCGGGTGGTCGCCTCGACCTCCGCGGCTACGCGCTCGAGAGCGACGTGGCTGGAGCCGAAGGACACGTGGGTATCCAGCTGCGCGTGGAGGTGGCCCGCGACCTGCGTCTGCTCCGCGCGCTCGATGCGACTCGGCTCACGCCGCAGCAGCTGCGCATCGCGTGGGGGCTATGCCGTGGCATGAGCAACTCGGAGCTCGGTATGGAGCTGGCGTTGAGCGCAGTAACCCTCAAGTCGTACCAGAAGGACATGTACCGTCGGATGGAGGTCGGCTCGGCGCGAGCGCTGGTCGAACGCCTCGAAACGCTGAGCGCCTCCGCACGGGTGGACCGGACGCGCCACCTGCCCGTGATGCGCTCACGAGCCGCCCCTTCGCGGAGGTGAGTTCGGGACGCTCTCAGCGAACGCGTCGGCGCCGCCGGCGGACGGCCCAGACCACGCCGAGGAGCCACGTCAGCGAGACCGGCGTCTTCGCTCCAGCACCTCCAACACGACGTGAACCCGCCGTGCACGAGCCGCCGGCCAGCGTCGGCTGACCAATCGGGTCTGCCACGCAGAGCGCGAGTTCGCTCATCGCCTCGCAGCGGAACCCATCCGGGCAGGCCTCGCGCCCCTCGTCCGGGTCGCACAGGGTCGCGCAAGCGCCGGTCTCCGCGCCCTCGTTCGTGACACACATCCCGTCCGCGCAGTCCTCGTTGTAGCGACAGCGCGCGCCGAGCCCGAGCGGTGGCTTGCAGGCCCCGCAGCCGGCGGCCTGGCCCGGCTCGCACACGAAGCCGTTCGGGCAACTGCCAGTCACGTCGGGGCTACATGGCGTCGCGCAGACGCCCTCGTCGCACATGGAGCTGGCGCAGTCGGAGTCCTCTTCGCAAGGCGCTCCCAACGACGCGTCCCCGGGGCGCCCCGCGAGACACAGGCCCGTCCCGCACACGCCGACGGCGTCGCCGTCACACAGGAAGTCGTCGGGGCAAGCCACCGCGCGCGGCAGCAGGCCGTCGCAGGCCTGCGTGCAGACCCCGCCCGTGCTGAGCTGCGCGCACAGTCCGCTGGTGCAGCCCAGGTCGTCCACGCAGGGCGCACCGAGGGCTTCGCCCACTGGCGCCCCGTCGACGCAGGCGCCGCTGACCGGGTCGCAGCGCTGGTCGACGTCGCAGTCTTCGTGACGCACGCAGCCTGGCACCACCGTGGCGACGCACACCCCCGCCTCACAGTCGAAGCCCAGTGGACAGCCCGCTACGCTGCAGTCCGCGTCGGGGCCGGAGCGCGGGTACAGCGCGCAGATTCCGTCGAAGTCGTCCTGCTCGAGCACGGGGCGCCCGCCGCGGTACAGAAACCACATCACGGAGCGCGGCTCCATCGAGTGCCCGAGCCCGTAGTAGTGCCCCGCTTCGTGCAGGATCGCGCCGTAGGCGTTTACTGTGCCTGGGCCCCCTGCCCCGAGCACCCACGTGAAGTTCTGGCCGTTGAGGGCCACGTCCGCCTCACGGATGCAGCCGGAGATCACCTGCACGTCGGAGATGCCGATGGCGTTGGCGTCGTAGGGCCAGTCGCTCTCGATGAAGCCGACCTGCGACTCGCCGTCCCCGAAGAACGGCGCCGAGCCGAGCGCCTCGGACACGTCGACGGTCAGCGACGCGCACGGGACGCGGGTCCAGTCGGTGAACGCGCTTTCGACGGACATGAGCGTGGTCCCCGCTGCGATGGCCTCGAGGTCCTCGCTGTGGGCCGTCACCGAGACCGGCACGGGGCCGCACCAGGTGGGGCAGCCCAGGCGGAGACACCGATAGGCGCGCGCCGTCCCGGGGGTCGCGGCCCCGAGCACCAGCAGCGTCAGGAACGCCGCCCGCACCAGCAACGTCCGTCGAGCAGCCCCGTGCGTGGCTCGGGGAGGCTCAAGGGGGGGCGCGTGGGCAGCGGGGTCGGTAGAGGGGGTCATCGAGGCGTCCGTGCGCGTCGCGCGCTGGTTCATGGGGAGGCTGTGCGAGTCCGAGCGAGGACCGCACGCAGGTCCGCGAGGGAGAGCTGTTCGTCCACGGGGCGGGGCTCTCCACGCCCGCCGAGCACGACGGCGTCATCGACGCGGCGCACGAGCTGGAGATCGGGGACCGAGCCATCCCGGCCGCTCACGACCGAAGGGGCGCCGCGTCCGACTGGCCGCTGCACACGCCACACCCCCAGCGCCATGCCCAGCACGCGCCAGCGCGCGGCGTCTCGGACGAGGAACAGCACCACCTCCTCGCCTTCACGCAGGCGCGCTTCGCCGTCCACGCGGCGCTCGCCATGGCGATGAGCGCCACCGCGTAGCGCCACCCGCAGGTCGCCGGGCGCCTGCCCCGCGAGCACCTCGAGCACCTCGAGCTCGGCTTCCCGCTCGGGGCGTAACCCCTGTGACGTGCGCTCGAGGCGCGTGCCGAGGCGCACCACGTCACCCCACACCACCGCGTCCGCGCTCGCGGCCAGGTCTTCGACGCTCTGGTAGCGCAGGGTGGTCGCCCGCACGCTCGGCAACGCGTGCACGAGCGTGAGCGCGAGAACAGCAGCGGAGAGGAGCGGTCTCATCGGTCCCCCACAATATCGGGGACGATGCCCGGAGGGGGTAGCCTCAGGTAGCGAACCAGCGCATGCGTCCCGAAGTAGAAGGGCCCCGTGTCCACCAGAGCCGCGACCAGCTTGAACACGTAGCCGGAGACGATGAACGTCGTCAGCTGGGGCCACAGCGGCTGGTCGGCCGCGATGGGCAGCCCGGCGGCGATGAAGTGCGTGATGAGGATCACGGCCACCGTATCCACCAGCTGCGACACGAGGGTCGAGCCGTTGTTGCGGATCCACAGGTGCCGTCCGCGCGTCCGCCGCTTCCAGAAATGGAAGAGGTGAACGTCCACCAGCTGCGCGGCGAGGTAGGCGACCATCGACGCGAAGATGGCCGCGAAGGCCAGGGTGCGAACTTGCGCGAAGACGTCGTTGGCGTTGCCACCCGCCACCGGCAGCGCGCCTCCGAGCCAGAGCATGAAGGCCACCCAGCCGTTGAGGGCGAAGCCCATCCACACCACCTGGTTGGCGCGACGCCGGCCGTACAGCTCCGAGAGGAAGTCCGTGCACAGGAAGGTGACGGGGTACGGCAGCACCCCGATGGCCAACGGCATGGGCACCTCCCAGCCGAGCCCCGGGACGGTGAACGAGAGGTCCAAGAAGCGCGTCACGCCCAGGATGTTGAGCATGGTGAGGCTGCCGAGGAACAGGCCGCTCAGCACGAGGAACACCGTCTCGCGGCGGTCGTGCAGCTGTGCGGCCGAGAGCTTGGGGAGGTCGTCGTAGACCTGCTGCTCGTGGGGGAGCAGCTCGCGATCCACGTCGTACGTGGTGTCGTGCGGGCCGGCGGCGTCGTGGGCATGCTGCGACTCGGGCCCCGCGCTCTGGTCGCGCCGACCTGGGCGCTCGCCCGGGCGGTCACTCACGTCAGCAGCCCCCGCTTGATGGCCTTGCGCTCCACGCCGCGCCAAGCCTGGTGCTCCTGGCCTGCGCGCTTGGTCTCTTCCAAGAGCTCGTAGAGGCGTGGGAGCGCGATGGCCAGGCCGCGCTTGGCGATGGCCTTTTCGTAGGCGGCACGGAAGCCGCGCAGGTCAGCTCCAGCCGGCAGCACGATCTTGCCGTACGTCAGGCCACTCTGCTCGGGAGCGGCGCCGCCGTCGCCACGCGCAGGGCGCGCGTGCTCGTCGGTGGGCGCCGCGACCTCCACGTGCTCGCGGTGGACGAAGAGGCGCGCGTACGGCGGCAGCGCCTGCTCCAGCTCGTGAATGCGCCCCGGGTCGTCGCTGAGCGCCACGAAGCGCATGCGGTGCTCGTCGCCCTTGCGCAGGATCTCGAGCAGCGGGAAGCGCGGCACGGGGCCGTCGGACGTGTTCAGGACGGAGACTGGCGCGCCGTCCCACAGCACCACGTCGCCGAAGTCGATCGGCGCCTCACGGAAGGTCGCGCTCTGGACCACGCCGTGACAGGGCGAGAGCGGCGCCACCCAGACCAGCTCGAAGCTCACGGAGGCGTCCGGCACCGCCGCGTTCGGGCCTGTGCCAGGTCCCTTCGCCAGCACGCGGACCTGCATGGGCGGCAAGCCTTGCACGAGCGGCATGCCGCTCGACTGGAGCTCGACGGGCATGCCGAGCGCCTTCCACACGCCGGCCGCCAGGTCACCGTCGCCGAGGGCCGTGGCGCAGATGGCGACGTTCCAGCGGACGGCCTTGGTCTCCCCCAGGCGGGAGCGGGCGCGCAGCGTGCAGTCCAGCCCCTCCTGGAAGCGCCCACGCCACTTGTGCAGCACGCCCAGGTCGAACCACCAGTGCCCGTTGTTCGGATCGAGCGCGAGGGCCGCCGCAAACGCCTCCTGCGCCTCCGCGTCGCGGTCCGCGCCCGCCATGCGCAGCGCGTTGGCACGGTTGATGTGCAGATAGCCGGCCGTCTCGACGCGGCCGCGCTCGGCTTCCGGGAGGGCGCGCAGACAGCGGTCGGCGGCCGCCGCCGCCAAGTGTGCGGGACCATCGCGGCGGAGCGGCGGTGTGTCCATGGGGAACCGCTCTGCTGCGCGGTTGAGCGCGTCGCATGCGGCGATGACCAGCGCGGGGTCTACCGGGAACGCTTCGACGATGACCCGCGCCTCCGCCAACAACGTCGGCCGCGCCGGGCTCTGGCCCAGCAGGTCGAGCCACAGCCAGGCCAGCTCGGGGTTGTTGGGCAGCTCGGTTCCAAGGGGCTCGAGGACCGCCCACGCTGCAGCGCGGTCCCCGGCCTCGAGGTGGGACTGGACGCCTTGGCGGAGCGCGAGCAGGTCGACGGTCATCGCGCGCGAGCTTACGCGAAACGACGCTCAGCGCCACGCACCCCCCCGTGGCCGCAGTGTCGCCCCTGCCCTCGTGGCGCCGACGGGCCACCGAGTGGCCGAACGCGTCGACGGCCGCCGCGTCAGCCCAAGCTCCCCGTCGCCAGGAGCACCGCGATCGTCAGGTCAGTCACCAGCAGCCCGGTGAGCGCGGACACCCACGGGTGGCCGGACTCGGGCACCAAGACGTCCCATCGCGCTCAGGGCTCGGCTGGTCGGGGCTGCAGCTCCACGATGGCCTCACCCGTCAGGCGGCCGTCGCCGATGGCCACGGCCACGCGCACTTGGTCTCCTGGGCGGCGCCCTTCGAGCGCGCGCTGCAGCTCGGCCAGGGAGTGGACGCGCCGCCCGTCCACCGCATAGATGATGTGCCCCGTCCACGCCACCCCCATCTGCTGGACGAACGCCGGAGGCGGATCCGCGCGACCGCGCAAGCCAGCGCGCGCAGCGGCTGCGCCAGGCACCACCTGCTCGATCTGGATGCCGCCACGAACGTCGACCGCGTAGACCCCCAGCCACACGGCGGGCTGAGGGTCTTGGCCCACCGGGGTGTTCGTCTGTGGTGGCGCGGAGCGCTGTGGGGCGGGATCTGCAGCGGCGAGCTGGCCGTTGCGCGGCGCGTCGGCACGGGCGACCTGGATGCGTTGCTCCACTTCCTCGATGAGGGCCTTCACGTAGTTCACCGGAACGGCGAACCCGATGCCGTGGCTCCCTCCGGTGCGCGACAGAATGGCCGTGTTCACTCCGATCACCTCGCCGCGCGTGTTGACCAGGGGGCCACCCGAATTCCCGGGGTTGATCGTGGCGTCGGTCTGGATCAGGCCGTGCACTTGGCCGCCGCCCACGCCAGGCAGGTCGCGGCGCGCGCTGACGATGCCCTGGGTGAGCGTGCCGTCGAGGCCGAAGGGGCTACCGAACGCGAGCACCGTCTGCCCGACGCGGACAGTGTCGGGATCCGCCAGCGGGAGGGGCCGGGGCATGGGGCCGGCGACTGGGGCGAGGATCGCGAGGTCGTGGGTGGAGTCGACGGCCAGCACGCGCGCGCCCACCTGCTGACCCGTGCCGAGGCGGAGGCGCGCAGCCCCGCGAGAACTCTGCACCACGTGGGCGTTCGTGACCACCCAGCCATCGTCCGTGGCGACGAAGCCGGAGCCGCTGCCGCCGCCGATCGCCACGGTCACGGTGCTGGTGTTCAGTGCTTCGGCGATGGCGACGCGGCGCGCGTCGGTGAGGTCCTGGGCGCGCGCCTGCGTCGGCTGTGCCGCTAGGAGCGGAAGGGTCGCGACGAGCGCGAGCGTGGGGAGAATGCGGGAGGTTCGGGAGAGAGTTGGCTTGTTCACGTGGCAGGTCTCCGTCCGTACGGCGGTTCAACGCACGACCCCACGAGAACATTCGCCGATGGGTGCGTTGTCGGCTGGCGACTACACATCAGAACGGCTAGGGTCCGTCCGGCGCCGCTGGGGCGCCCGATAGCTCCTCGAGCGGGGTTCGCGTGCGGGTAACTGGTGCTGGGCTAACCGATATCGGCCAACGAAGAAGCTTCAACGAGGACGCATTCTTCCTGGATAACGATCTTGGTCTGTATGTCGTGGCCGATGGCATGGGGGGCCACTCCTCCGGCGATGTAGCGAGCTCGGAGGCGGTCGACACCGTGCACGGCATGGTGAAGAACGAGCGCGAGAAGCTGCGGCGCGTGGCCCAGGGAGACTGCTCCGAAGAGGCGCTCAGGGCCGCCATCCGGGTGCTGGAGAGCGCCGTGCAGGCGGCGACGTACATGGTGTTCGGGCTGGCTCAGCACGATCCCGACTCGCAGGGCATGGGCACCACCCTCTCGGCGCTTGCCATCTGCGGTCGCTACGGCATCACGGCCCAGGTCGGCGACAGCCGTGTCTACCTCGTGCGCGGCGGCAAGGCGTCGCCGCTGACCGAGGACCACACGCTCGTCGCGTGGCAGCTCAAGCAGGGCATCATCACCGAGGCGGAAGCGCTCGTTTCGCCGCACCGCAACGTCATCACCCGAGCCGTGGGCAGCCGCGAGTACGTGCAGGTGGACACCCGCTTCTTCGAGGTGGGCGTGGGCGACAGCTACGTGCTCTGCAGCGACGGTCTGCACGGACACGTGGAGGACCACGAGATCCCGGGCATCGCCCAGCTTGGGCCGGTGGCGGCGGCGCGGCGCTTCATCGACCTCGCCAACGAGCGCGGGGGCCGCGACAACATCACCGCCATCGTCGTCGAGGTCGGCGCCTGACCCCAGCGGTCGAGGCCAGCCCCAAGAGGCCGACGCGTTCAACCGTAACGTCCACCGGGCTCAGCTCTGGCTGATCGACGAGGTGTCCGCACGTTTCGGCGCCGGGACGCCCAACACCTGCTCGCGGTAGTGGAGGAACAAGCTCTGGAGGATGCTCAGCACGGGCACCGCCAGGAGGGCCCCGGCGATCCCGAACAAGTGCTCGCCTCCGAGCAGCGCGAAGACGACCAGCACAGGGTGGACGTGGGCTGCGTCCCCCATGATCTTCGGGTTCAGGAGGTTGGCCTCGATCTGATGGATGACCACGATCCAGAGCACTACGAGCGCGGCCGTGCCGACCCCGTGCTTGAGGCCGAGCACGACCGCCGGGACACTGCTCAGGATGGCGCCGAAGATGGGGATGATGCTGAAGAGCGTCGCGATGAGGGTGAGGATCGGCCAGTACGCGAGATCCAGGATGTAGAAGCCAACCCCGCTGAGCGCGCCGTTGATGAGACAGATCAGGAGCTGCCCGCGCACGACCCCGGACAGCCCTCGGTCGATGCGTGAGAGCAGGCTGTCGAACGTGGCGCGCTTCTCCGGGCGGGCGAAGTTCCGGAAGAACCCGATCACCTCGTCCTTCGTGACCAGCAAATAGGCGGAGAGCATCAACATGATGAAGAACGTGAACACGCCCTTCACAACGGCCCGCACGACGGTCTGCGCAGTGTGCAGCAGGGTGGTCGCGGTGTCTTGGGTGTTGCGCGTCACACCGCGTACGGACTCGACGAAGGCGGCGGCCAGGTCGCCGTCCGTTCGCTCCTGGTGCGCGGTGCGCACGATGTATCCGTCGCCCTCCGGCGTGACCACCAGACCGTCCGATGGGAGGTGGATGTCATAGCCTCCCCCGCGCACGCGCCGCACGGTGATCGGCTCGTCCGGTTGCGCGCTCGCGGTCGCGTCCTCCGGCGCGGTTCCGAGAGCCATGGGCGCCTGGTCTGCGTCCGCCTCGACGCCCGGGCCCCTCTCCTCGCTGCCTGCGGGCGCCTCGGGCACGCCGCTGGGGGTGATGCTCGTGATGGGCTCCCCGGGCTCCGCCGGGACCGCGATGGTGTCGTCCCCAGGGGGCGCGGCGGTCGGCGCCTGGCCCATCGAGTCGCGCATGCGACGCTCGATGGCGGGCAGCCACTCGTCACGCAGCTCGGCGAGCGCGCTTGGAGCGTCTTTCGCCAGCTTCTCGATCTCGGCCGCGAGACGCGGCACCCCCAGCACCGTGAAGGTGACCATGGTCCCGACGAGCAGCGCGTAGATCGTGACGACGGCCACCCAGCGCGCCATCCAGCGCTGGAGCCAGTCGACCAGGGGCGACATTACGTACGCGACGACCACCGCCAGGAAGAACGGCAGCAACACCTCGCGGAAGACGACGAGGATCCCCAGCATCAGGGCGCCCCAGAGCCCATAGAAGATGAGGCGTTGCTGGAGATCCCTCGAGATCAAGGCGGTCGGCAGCAGTCCCCGCGCGCTCGGGTCGGTGCTCTCGCTGGGAGCGGGCGGCGGCTCGGTCACTTCCGCGACGTAGCACGCTTGCGACCGGACCGCGAGGGGCTCCGCGGGCTCGCAGCCGCTTCGCCGGACACCTCGCGCAGCGCCACGCCGGTGTGTGACGCGACGCACTCTCGCAGCGCAGACGGAGTGCCCGCGAACGTGATCGCTCCGCCGCCCTCCCCGCCCTCGGGCCCGAGGTCCACAGCCCAGTCGGCGGCGTGGATGAGATCCAGGTGATGCTCGATGACCACGACCGTGTCGCCACGGTCCACGAACCGCTGCAGCACGTCGATCAAGCGCCGGACGTCGTCTCGATGCAACCCCGTGGTGGGCTCGTCCAACACGTACAGGGTTGGTCCGGTGCCCGCTGCCTTGCCGAGCTCCGACACGAGCTTGAGGCGCTGCGCCTCGCCTCCGCTCAACGTATGACTGGGCTGACCCAGACGCAGGTAGCCGAGGCCGAGGTCCAGCAGCAGCTCGAGGGGACGACGAACCTTCGGCACGCTCTCGAAGACGCGCACGGCGCTGGCTACGTCCAGGTCCAACAGCGCGCTCGCGGAGAGCCCCCGCCAGCGCACCGCCAGCGTCGTCTCGTCGAACCGGGCGCCGCCGCACGCGTCGCAGGGCAGCACGACGTCCGGCAGGAACGACATCTCCGCCACGGAAGACCCGTTTCCGGCGCAGGTCTCGCAGCGCCCGCCTGCCGTGTTGAACGAGAAGCGGGTCGCCGCGAAGCCGCGCGCGCGCGCCTCCTTCGTGCCCGCGAGCAGCTCGCGGACGACGTTCCAGACGTCGATGTACGTCGCTGGCACGGACCGTGGCGTGCGACCGATCGGCGACTGATCGATCTCTACCGCTCGGCGCACCCCATCGACTCCATCGAGGCCGTCGTGATCGCCAGGCGGCGCGTCCTGGGCCAAGCCCAGCCCGACCCGCACCGCAGGGAGCAACACCGACCGCACCAGCGTGCTCTTGCCCGACCCACTGACTCCGGTCACGACCGTCAGACGCCCGAGGGGGACGCGCAGCGTCACGTCTCGAAGGTTGTGCTGGCGCACGCCCCGCAAGGTGAGCCACGAGACGTCCTCCATCGCTCTGCCGCGAGGCTCGGGGGGGGTGGCTCGGAGCGCCTGCCCTGTGACGGAGGCGGCGTGGGCCAGCACGTGGGCGCTCGGTCCCTCCGCGAGGACGCGTCCACCCTCCACGCCTCCCGTGGGGCCCATGTCCACGATGTGCTGCGCCGCGCGGATCACGTCCGCGTCATGCTCTACCACCACGACCGAGCTGCCCGCGCGGACCAGCGCGGCGAGCGCGTCGATCAACTTGCCCGTGTCCCGCGGATGGAGTCCGATGGTCGGCTCGTCGAGCACGTAGAGCACGCCGGTCAGGCCGCTCCCCAGCTGGGCGGCGAGGCGCACGCGCTGCAGCTCCCCTCCGCTGAGCGTGGAGGCCGGGCGGTCCAGCCCGAGGTAGCCGAGCCCCACGCGTGAGAGGAAGCCGAGGCGACGGCGCGCCTCCTCGAGCGGGACCTGCGCGATGGCCGCGCTGCGCTCGTCGAGAGACGCCGCGGCGATGGCGTCGAGCACCCTGCACGCTCCATCCACCGAGAGTGAGAACACGTCGTGGATGCGTCGGTCAGCGAAACGCACGGCACGTGGGAGGGGGTTCAAGCGTGATCCGGCGCACGCCGCGCAAGGCGTGCTGACCGTGCGCTTGGCCTTGCCACGGCCCACTTCACGCGTGACCTCTCCGGCGCCTTCGCAGGCCTCACACTGCCCCTGACGCGTGTTGAACGAGAAGAACCGCGGGTCCAGCTCGGGGTACCCCACGCCGCAGCGGCCGCACGTGCGCGCCGACGACAGGCTGAGCGTACGCGGCCCGAGCACCGCCAGCGCCGCTCCCTCGCCCACCTCGAGGGCACGCACGAGGGCGACGCGCAACGCGTCGTGCCAGTCGGTGCGCACGCTGCTGCGGCGCCCCTTCGGCAGCGGGACGGACGTGATCTCGACCTGCACGTCGTGCTCGCGGTGACGCGCGAGGGCGAGACCCGGGGTCAGGGCCACGCGCTCACCGTCGATCCATGCGTACGTGAACCCGTGTGCCCGGTGCCGCTCGAGCAGCTCGCGGTGGTGCCCCTTCCGACCCCGCACCACCGGGGCGAGCAGCACGACGGCCTCCGCAGAAGGCGTGGCCGCGACCTCTTCGACGGAGCGCGTCAGCGTGTGCAGCATCGCCTCGACCGAGCTCGCCTCGATGGGGACCTGACAGTCGGGGCAGTACAGGGTCCCTGCGCGCGCCCACAGCACGCGCAGGTGGTGCGCCACCTCGGTGAGCGTCCCCACTGTGGACTGCGCGCCGCCGCGCGTCTTGCGTTGTTCGAGCGAGATGGATGGGGGAACGTCCACCACCAGGTCCACCTGCGGTCGCGGCAGCTGCGGCATGTACTGCCGCGCGTATGGAGCGAGGGTCTCGAGGTAGCGACGCTGCCCTTCGGCGAACAGCACGTCGAACGCGAGGCTGCTCTTGCCGCTCCCGCTGGGACCCGTGACGACCACCAGCTGCTCACGAGGGATGCGCACCGTGAGGTTCTTCAGGTTGTGCTCGCGGGCGCCCCGGATCTCGATGGGCGCACCGAGCCCCGTGGTCTCGGCGTGCGGCGACTCGGCCCCGGTCGACGGGACGCCAGGGGCGCGCGCCGACGGGCTCGTGGTCGCGCCGCGGCGGGATTCCGGACCTGCGCTGGCCTCGAGCATCGCGCGCAAGAACGGGGCGCTCGGACCGCGGGACCGCGCCACCTCCACGGGCGTCCCAGCGGCGACGATCGCCCCTCCCTCGGCGCCCGCGCCCGGGCCGAGGTCCACCACGTGATCCGCGTGCGCGACGAGCGCCATGTCGTGCTCCACCAGCACGACGGTCGCGCCTGTACGCACGAGGCCGTCCAAGGTCGCCAACAGCGGCGCGAGGTCTGCCGCGTGCAGGCCTGCGCTCGGCTCGTCCATGAGGATCAACGCGCTCGGGCCCGCGCTGGAGAGGGCCGCCGCGAGCTTGATGCGCTGGGCCTCCCCACCGCTCAACGTGGCGAGCGATTGACCGAGGCGCAGGTAGCCCAGGCCCAGCTGGGCCAGCGGGTCGAGCCCCTTGCGGACGGCTTTCAGGTCACCGTAATGCGCGAGCGCCTCGGTGACGGTCAGGTCGAGCAGCTCGGCCACGTTGTGGTCTCGGTAGCGGACGTCCAAGACCGGCCCCGCGAAGCGGCGCCCCTGGCACGTGGCGCAGGAGAACGTCACGTCCGAGAGGAACTGCATCTCGACCGTCTCCGCTCCCTCGCCTCGACACACCTCACAGCGGCCGCCGGCCACATTGAACGAGAAGAAGCCCGCCTTGTAGCCCCGTGCGCGCGCGAGCGGGGTGTCCGCCAGCGCTTTGCGGAGGGCATCCCAGACGCCCAGGTAGGTGGCCGGGTTGCCCCGCGCGGTTCGCCCCAACGCGCCCTGGTCGACCGCGATCACATGCTCCACCGGCCGCGGCAAGACCAAGCGCTCGGCAGGTAGCGGCTCGTCATCGGGTGTCCCGCCGCGCGCGCGCTCCAGCAGCGGCGCGAGCGTCCCGAACACCAGGCTGCTCTTGCCGGACCCACTGGGTCCGCTGACGCAGGTCAGTCTCCCGAGCGGGATGCGCAGGAGGTCGCCTCGCAGGTTGTGACCCGTCGCGCCGTACAGCTCGATGTGCTCCTGGGCTGGAGCGAGGGGCGCGCGCGCTGCGATGATCTCCCCCCGCATCGCCGCTCCCGTCAGGGTCGACGCGCGCTCGAGCCCGAGCGGCGTCCCGTCGAAGACGACGCGCCCGCCCCCCGCACCCGCCTCCGGGCCCAGCTCCACGACGCGGTCCGCAGCGCGCAGCGCGGCGACATCGTGCTCCACGACCACTGCGACGTTGTCTCCACTGGCGAGGCGCCGCACGGCTGGCATCAGCCGCGCGACGTCGCTCGGATGCAGACCGACGGTGGGCTCGTCCAAGACGAACAGCGCTCCGTTCAGCGAGGCGGAGAGCGCGGTCGCCATGGACACGCGCTGCGCCTCGCCAAACGAGAGCGTCCGCGCTTGGCGATCGAGGGTGAGGTACGAGAGGCCGACCTCCAGAAGGGTCGAGAGGCGGGCGAGCGTCTCGGCGTGGAGCGTGCGGGCAGCGCGGTCGGGAGCGAAGGCGTCGGCGTGTGCGGACAGCAGCGCGCGCGCCTCGCTCACAGGGAGCGCGCAGAGCTCGGCCACCGTACGACCCCCGAGACGCCACCAAGATGCCTCCGGGCGCAGCCGGGTTCCGTCGCACGCCGTACAGACGTCGTAGCTCCGATAGCGGGCCAAGAAGACCCGCACGTGCATCTTGTACGCACGACTCTCCTTGTAGCGAAACCACCCCGCGAGCCCGTACCAAGCGCCCTTGCGCGTCGTGCCGTCCCCCTCGACGAGCCAGGTGCGCTGCGCGTCGGTGAGCTCACGCAGCGGCACGTCCATGGGCACTCCCGCTCGCTTGGCGTGCTTCGCGAGATCCCGCCGTTCCCACTCGCAGGAAGGTCCCGCATAGGCGCGCACCGCGCCTTGGGCCAGCGTCAGTGAGTCGTCTGGGAGCACCTTCTTCCAGTCGACACCCTGCGTGCGTCCGAAGCCGTGGCACGTCGGGCACGCGCCCACGGGGCTGTTGAACGAGAACAGCCCCGGCGTGGGCGCGCCGAATGCGCGGTCACAGGCGGCGCAGTGCAACCCCCGCGAGAACGCCATGCGCGCCCCAGCGCCGCGCGCATCGGCCCTGAACACGTCTGCCCGGCCGCCTCCCCGGGCGAGCGCCGCCTCGAAGGCCTCGACCAGCCGCTCACGCGAGCTCGCGTCCGCGACCAGACGGTCCGCTACGACGTGGACCGCCCCGCTCCCCTCGGCGAGCGCGTCGCTCGGCGCGAGCTCGTCCAGGTCGCGGCTCTGCCCCCCGACGTACAGCCGACGATACCCGCTCGAGAGCAGCGTCTCGCGCACACCGAGGTAGCTCTCCGCGTCATCGACCTCCACGGGATAGGTCACCACCACGCGTTCGCTCGGAGCCTCCCTCAACACCTGCGCGGCGGCGGCGTTGGCGTCGTCCCGAGCCACCTCGCTGCCACATCCTGGGCACCGCAAGGTCGCGGCATAGGCGTAGAGCGACTTCACGTAGTCGTTGATTTCGGACATGGTCCCAACCGTGGAACGGCTCGTCCGGATCGGGGCGCTGCGGTCGACGGCGATGCTGACCGGGACCGGGTCGAGCTCATCGACGTCGGGGCGAGCCGAGCGCTCCAAGAACTGTCGCGCGTAGGCGCTGAAGCTCTCGACGTAACGGCGCTGACCTTCTGCGTGGAGGGTCTCGAACGCGAGCGACGACTTCCCAGCGCCCGACGGGCCTGCCACCACCACCAGGGTTCCGGGGTGCAGGTCCAGGTCGACGCCCTCGAGGTTGTGGGTTCGTGCCCCTCGCAGTCGGGTGATCCGCATGGTGCAGCAGGTCTAGGCCTTCCGACCGCGTGCGCAACTCGTGCATCCGCAGCAGCTCGCGGGCGCAGGGTTCGCTACCCTCGACGTCGTGCCGTCTGCCTCCCCACTCATCCGCCTGTTCGCCGTGGGCGTGCTGTCCGTGTTCGGCGCGCTGCCCTTGGGAGCCCGTTTGGCCCGCGCCCAGCCGGCCGGGAGCGAGGTCGCCCAAGAGCGCGCGCGACGCGAGGTCGAGCGAGGCGAACGACTGCTCGTGCGAGGGCGTCGGCGCGCCGCCGAGGGCGCCTTCACGCGCGCCATGCGCCTGGACCCCTCCGCGCCATTGCCCATCACCCGCTTGGCCGAGCTGTGGCTCGGGTCCCTCGGCGAGATCACGGCGCACCCGACCGCGGCGACCATGCGCCGCGCAAGCCAAGTGCTCGCGGCCGTGGCCAACGTGCCCGACGGGGTCCGCCGAGAGCGCATGCAGCTGACCGAGGCGATGGCGCTCGCGGCGACGGGCGACCACGCTGGCGCTGTCGCGGTGCTGGCGCGCGCGCCTCGACTCGTGAGCGGTCAGCTGGGCACGGCCCTCGACGCCCTCGCGCTCTTGTGCGCGGAGCGCCACGACCTGGCCAGCGCCGAGACCGCGCTGCGCGTGGCCATCGAGGGCGCCCCCGAGGCCGAGAGGGCGCGCCGCCTCGGGGACGTACTGCTGGCCCGAGGACGCGCGGCGCAGGCCGTGACCGTCCTCCAAACGGCGCTCGGGTTCGCACCAGACGCGCTCGGGCTACGCGTCGCGCTGGCCGAGGCGCAGCTGGCGGCGGGGGACACGGAGGGCGCCGCAGCCGGGCTCACGCTCGTCGCCACACGCTGTCCTTTCGAATGCGGTGCCTTGCTGGCGCGCATCGCGCTCGAGAGCGGCGACGCCACGCTGGCGGCGCAGCGGGCGCGCGAGGTGCTGGAGCGGCCCGTGACGGCTGGGAGCCCCAGCCCGGACGCGGTGGCCGACGCCGACGGCGAGCTCGCCGCCCGCGCGTCGAGTGGCTACGTGCTCGGGCTGGCGCTCCTGCGTCTGGGTCGGCGCGAGGACGCCCGGAACGCGCTGCGGGACGTGCTGCGACGCGCCCCCGACCACGCTGGTGCACGACGAGCCTTGCGCGCCACGATGCCCTGATGCCCATCGCGTGCGTGGCCGCAGCCCCTCGAACGCGTTGGCGTGTTCCCGCGTTCAGAGCGTTCCCGAGAGGGACAGCAGAAGCCCACCGCGGCGCGGGACAACGTCGAGGGAGACGGTCGGACGTGGCGCACGCAGCCGTCGGTCGAGCTCCCCATACGCCGCCCAGTACTTCTCCGCCGGCGAACGCGTCAGCAGGTTGATGAGGCCGGTCACCACCGAGATGCCGCTCCCCAACAGCACGAAGTAGTCGAACGGGTCGCCCACCGAAAAGTCATTGGGACCGAGGAACATGGGGATGATGGCGAGCCCCACCGCCACGTCCAGTGACGCCGTGATCAACCGCGCGGCGCGGGAGCGACGCGCAATGCGGCGCAGGGCGTCCTCGCCGAACGCGAGGCGCGCCTGAGCCTCGCTGGGGCTGCCCATCGGCATGTGCGTGAACGCGATGGACGGCCCGCTGGCGTTCGGCCGGATGGCGATCTCCGTGATCCCTGTCAGGACGTTCGCGCTGCCGTAGAGCACGAGGTAGTTGCGCAAGAAGTCGTCGTTGGTGGCCAAGAAGGCCAAGGCGATGGAGAGGCCGCCCGTGGCCATGGTGATCACGCCCGTGGCGATCGGATTGCCCGCGCGCGCCAACTGCTGCAGGTCGGAGTCCAGCACGCGCAGACGGGTCGCCATGTCCGCGTCGACCTGGAACCCGCTGGACTGCGGGGGTGCGTAGGCGCTCGGGCTGAGCGGGCCGTAGCCGCTTCCGGGCGGGGGCGGGACGTCCCCAAGACCCCCCTGTGTCTGCGGCGGCGGTGGCGGTGGCGGAACCACGGAAGGCGCCCCCTGCGGGGCGGCGGGTGGTGCCAACCCGTCGGCCCCCTCGCGTGCCCGTTGTGCCCCGGCCTCTACGGGCACGAGGCCTACGGCGAGCACGAGCACACCACTCATCAGAACGAGCCGCTGAAGCATGCGGCCAGTATGCCGTGCCGCGACCCATACGCCCAAACGCACTCGAGGATCGCGCGCCGGCCTCCGCTCCGCCGAGCCCATCCCGACACCGCCCCCTCGTACGACGTGGCCCATGCGTCTGGCTCATGCCACGAGGTGTTCCGCGTCGACGCGGGCGACCCCCTTGGCGTCGCGGGCTTCACGTCGCGGCAATTCAACGACCGCCCGGGGCCTCCTCGGCCTGTTCTGGACTCGGCTCGCCCTCCGCGCTGGCGGGCGGCGACGCGGCGGGTGAGGCGGGAGGCGCCGGCTCGACGCGTGGCGGTGCGCCGTAGTCTCCCCGCAGCTTGCGCTCGAGGCGGTCCACAATCATGCGCTCCACGTACTCGGGCTGCCCTTGGATGATGACGACCACGCGTACGCGGTCACGACCGAGGGCGTCCGCCGTGCGCAGCACCTCGATCGACCCGTTGTACGGCCGGCCGTCTTCCAGGTACTCGAACATCACGAAGCCGAGCTCTTGGTCGCGCTCGGTGACGTTGAAACCATAGTCCACACGCACGAGGCGCACGGCCGCTGTCCACACCTGATCGTAGCGGTACCCCAGGTCCGTCGTCCTGCGCGCGAGCGCCGGCTGGGGAGCAACCGTGGAGAGGCCAGCGAGGGCGCCGGACAGTGTCAGGTAACACGCGAGGCGAGCCGCGCGGCGTCGGAGACGGTTTCTGCGAGCCATGTCCCGAAGCTACGCCCGCTCCCATGCGGTCCCAACTTTTTGGGCGTCGCTCCGCGAGCGAGAGGAAGGAGAGTTCGAAAACGGACGGCGAGAGCACAGCTCGGGGCCGGCCCCGCCGAGCCTGGATCGTGCGCTAGGCCGCCCCCTCCGAGGACACACCGTCGAGGCGCGGCATCAGGTCGATGAGCCTCACACGGAGCGTCAGGAGCGGGATCACACCGGCGAGGACGATTCCGACCGCCTGCACGGTGAACAGCAAGAACACGTAGATGGAGCCCACGCCGTTGACGATCTCGCTGGCGAAGAACAGCTGCAGCGCCAGGCTGACCGCCAGCTGAAAGCTGCCGAAGAGCCCTGGCCCCGCGGGCAACAGGATCCCGATCGCCAGCACCCCCATGACCCCGACCGCCTGCCCGAAGCTCAGCTCGAGGCCGCAGCCTACCGCCAGGACCCACATCCCAAATGCGTTGCAGGTCCAGTACAACGTGGTCTCCAAGAGGAACCCGAACGCCAGCCGCGGGTCGGCGAGGGTCGCGAGACCGTCCGCCACGTCGGACACCTTGGTGGCCAAGAACCTGGCGAGCCGTTGGCTGACGAGTCCGATGACCTTTTCGGTCGTGCGCACCGCCCATGCTCGCTTCCACAGAAACACCCCGAGGGCGACGAAGGCGCAGGTGAAGACGGCCAGCGCGGCCAGACCATAGCCCGGGAGGGCCCGGGCGAGCGGGTCCTCGACCGGACGTCGAGGCAGCGCGAACAGCACCCAGGCGACGCACAAGCTGGTCATCAAACCGTCCACCACGCGCTCGACCGCGATCGTGCCGATGCCGGCGGAGACGCTGACGCCATGCCGGATTTTGGTCAGCGCGGGCCGCGCGAACTCGCCCAGCCGCAGCGGCAGCGCGAAGATGGCGAAGAAGCCGATCCAGTTGATGAGGACCACCTCGCGCAGCGACAAGCGCTTGATGGGCGCGATGAGGAAGCGGAACCGAGCGGCCCGCAAGAAGTGCGTGACCAGCAGCGTCACGACGTAGGCGGGGACGGCCCAGGGAGCCACGTGCCCCCACGCCTCGGCGTCGGTCGGGATGATGTCCACCCCGCTGCGCGCCGCCAGCCACGCCAAGAGCCCCCCGAGCAACAGAGAGAGCACCAGCTTGGGGAGGATGCGCCGGGCGAGCCCGGGCTCGGTGCCGCCAGGGGCTGCGGTGGGTTCCGTGGACAAGGCGTTCCGTTCCGAAGGCGTCAGTCGTACTCCGCCGTGCCCGAGAGGATGTGGCGGGGGTTGGTGGAAAGCAATTCCGTGGCCTCGGCGGCGCCCACCAGCTCGGTGAGGCGCGCGATCCCCCGCGCCACGTGCGCGACGTCCTCGGGCTTGTGCGCATCGGTACACGCCGCGTAGTAGGTCCCCTCGTCCAGCATGCGCTCCGCCGCCCGCTGGGGCGCCTTCCCGTAGTGGCCAATCAGCGACATGACGTCCAGCAGGGGCAGCGCGCCCGCGTCCAGCAGCGGGTCCAGCTCGTGAGTGCGGTCGAAGAACGGCCGGTAGCGCTCCGGGTGCGCGAGCACCACGCGCGTGCCGCGTACACGCAGGCGAAAGAAGCGGTCACCGAGCCCGGACGGCAGGTGCGCCTCGGGCAGCTCGATCAGCACGGCGTGGCCCCCCGGGTACGGGACGCCCTGCCCCGTGTCCAGCAACGTCCACACGATGTCGTCCAGGTGGTGCTCGGCCCCGAGCCCGAGCGTGGGCAGCCCCTCCCCCCCCGTCGCCTCGGCGAACGCCGCGAACGCCGCCTCGAGGCCGGGCTTGCGGTTCTCGAACAGGCCGCTGCGGATGTGCGGGGTGGTCACCAACTGCGTGAACCCGAGCTCCCCGAGGCCGCGACAGAGCGCGACGCCCGCTTCGAGGCTCTTCACGCCGTCGTCGATGTCGGGCAGGTAGTGCAGGTGCAGGCAGACGTAGCCGGTCTGGGTGCTCACGCAGACGCTCCTTCGCGGCGCGCCGCGACGGCGGCGTCCAGGGCGCCGAGCAGCCGGTCGCGTTCGTTCAGCGTCGGGTCCTCCAGCACGGCCTCGAGCAGCTCGCGCAGGATCTCGCCGACCACGGGTCCGCCGCGTCCCTCCAAGCGCGCGAGCACGTCCCGCCCGTTGACGGCCAGGTCCCCGGTGGACAGCGCCGCCCCGGCGGCCATCAGCGTGTCCACCCGCGCGCGGAGCTCCACGAGGCTCGCCAGCTCTTCTTCGACCGGGCGCCCCTTGCCGAGCGCGTCCGCCTCTGCCAACCGCAAGAGCGGGTCGATGCCGTCGCGCCCCACCCGCTGAACGAAGCGGCGCACGGCCGCGTCGGTCCAGCTGGACTGGTAACAGACCAGGTGGTGGCGCACCAAGTGCACCACGCGCTGCCGCTCGTCGTTGCTGAAGCGGTACTCACGCAGGAACGCGTCCGCCATGTCTGCGCCGACGCGTTCGTGGTTGTAGAAGGTGTAGTCGTGGGTCTTCTCGCTCAGCGCCCGCGTGCGGGGCTTGGCGATGTCGTGCAGCAGCGCGGAGAGCTTGTCGGTGGGGTCACCGCGCATCGCGTCCAGCACGGCCATCGTGTGGTGCCAGACGTCGTAGGCATGCCAGCGGTTCTGCTCGCAGCCGTGCTGCTCGACGAGCTCGGGCAGCGTCACGTCGAGGATGCCCGTGCGACGCATCACCTCGAAGGCGCGGGAAGGACGCTCGGCGCGCATGGTCTTCAACCACTCGTCGCGCACACGCTCACGGCTCACCTTGGCGAACACGCCGATGGCCCCAGCGAACGCGGCCTCGGTGGCGGCCTCGAGGTCGAAACCCAGGGTGGCGCAGAAGCGCGCCCCACGGAGGATGCGCAGGCCGTCTTCGCCGAAGCGCTCGGCCGGTGCACCCACGGCGCGCAGACGCCGCGACTCGAGGTCCGCGAGCCCGCCGAGGGGGTCGATCAGCGTGTCCTCGAGCGGGTCGTAGGCGATGGCGTTGACGGTGAAGTCCCGTCGCGCGAGGTCGCGATCGATGTCCGTGACAAAGAACACCTCGTCCGGCCGGCGCCCGTCCGTGTAGGCGCCCTCGCCGCGCAGGGTGGTCACCTCGTAGGGGGTGCCGCGGTGCAACACCGTCACGGTGCCGTGCTCGATCCCCGTGGGGATGACCTTGCGGAAGACGCGCTGCACGCAATCGGGGGTGGCGCTGGTGGCCACGTCCCAGTCCGAGATGGACCGTCCCAGCAACACGTCGCGGATGCAGCCGCCCACGATCCAGCCGCGCTCGCCGTGCTCGTGCAGACGACGGCAGAGGTCCACGACGTCGTCGGGAATCTGCGCGCGTTGGGTCGTGGTCAAGGCCAGCATCGGGCCGCTTTGTAGCAGCCACAGCCGCGCTCCGCACCGTTCAGGTCACGGGCTCGAGGGGCTCGATGACGTACTCCTCGCTCGCCCGCAGGCGCTCGCGGATGCGGCGTGCCCGCGTCGCGAGGGACTCCGCGTCGATCCCGAGGCTGGGTGCCTGGCCGGCAAACGTCGCGAACGCGCTACACGCGTCGGCCACCCCCAGCTCGTCCCCGACCGCCGTGAGGATCTCGAGCGCCTCCTCGAACGCGGCGCGTGCGCGCTGAGCCTGCCCCGCCGCGGCCTCGATCTCCCCACGCGTGACGAGCGCGCGCGCCAAGGCCGGCTGGCTGCGAGAGGCTTCGAACAGCGCGATGGCCCGTTCGATGTGGTGGCGTGCCACGTCGGGCTCCTGCATGAGGAGCTGCGCCTGCGCCAGCCCGCGACGCACGGCGCCCTCCAGCAGCTTGTCGCCGATGCGCGTCGCCAAGCGGTCGGCGTCGGTCAGCAGCGCGATGGCGGCCTCCGGGTCGACGAGCCGATAGTGCCCCTCACCCAACAGCGTGAGCACCTGCGCCTCGAGCGCCGTGTCTCCCGCAGCCCGCGCCGTGGACAGCGCCTGCTCGAAGAGCTCTTGGGCGCGAGCGTGCTGCCCGTTGTCGCGGTGGACCCGGCCCAGGTTGGTGAGCGAGGCGGCGATCCCGCCCTCGTCCCCGATCTGGCGCCGCAGCACGAGCGCCTCCTCCAGCGCCTCCGTAGCGTGCTCGAACGCACCGCTGGCCAAATAGGCCGCCCCCAGGTTGTCGAGGCTCAGCGCGACGCTGCGCGGGTCCCCCAGCTCACGGCGGAGCTCTAGCGAGCGCGCAGCGAAGCGGCGGGCGGCGGCGTAGTCTCCCCGCAGCAGATGCACGCGCCCCACGTCGTCGAACGACGCGGCGATCCCCCGCGCGTCGCCCACCGCGTCGAACAGCGCGTGCCCCGTGCCGAGGTGACGCAGCGCTTCGTCCAGGCGGCCGCTCGCGCGATGCACGCGCCCGATGCGGTTGTGCGCGACGCCGCCCTTGGCCTTGAGGCCCAGCCGGTAGGCGATGGAGAGCATCTCGCGAAAGCACCCGATGGCCGCCTGGTAGTCCCCGATACGCTGCAGGACGTCGCCGTAGTCGTGCAGGGCGTCGAGGCGGCGTCGCACGTCGGTCTCCCGGAGCAGCGGGACGCCGCGCCCATAGTGCTGAACCGCCTGCTGCGTGGCGTTCCGGCCGCGCGCGAGGGAACCCGCCTCGACCCAGTAGCGCGCGGCGTCCTCCACGTGCCCGCCCGCCTGATGGTGTTGCGCCAGCAGCTCCAGCTGGGCCTCGTCGCGCTCTCGAGGGGGGAGGCGGAACTCGAGCCAGTCGGCGACGGTGCCGTGGCTGCGTGCCCGCTCGGCTGCCGGAACGCGCGCGAGCAGCGCCTCCCACTCCGGGCGTTGGCAGAAGGCGTACTCCACGGTGCCCGGGACGAGGGGTTCGGGGTTCGGCGCGATGAACTCTCGCCGCGCCAGCCGCTCCAGCGTGGGCGCGTAGTCGGTCGTGCGGCTCTCGTGACCCCCCCAGAGGTCTGGCACGGCGTGGTCCTGGTGCTCGAGCGCCACCAGGGCGTCCAACCAGAAGACGTCACCGACGCAGGCCGCCTTGGTGAGCAATGAGAGCTCGAGCGCGGACAGGCCCGAGAGGCGGTGGTCGCGCGCCTGCTCGAGGCTCGTGGGGGGCCGCACCTTCGCGACGCGCGTGAGGTCGACCCGGAAGCGGCCGCTCGGCTCCGCCACCAGCACGCCCTCGTCGAAGTACGCTCGGAGCGTCTCGCGCACCAGGTAGGGGCTGCCGGCGGCCGCCCGCACCACCGCCGCCACGAGCTCGTCCGGGAGGGATCCGGCGCGTGCCAAGAACTCGCGCACGAGCACGGCCGACTCGGCGTCGCTCAGGGGGCCGAGCCGCAGCACCTCGTGATTGCCGCCGCGGGTCCAGTCGGGCCGCTCGGTCAGCAGCTCGTCCCGGGCCGCGAAGACCAGCAGCACGGGCGCCGAGCGGAGCGACGTGGCGAGGTAGTCGAGCAGCTCGAGGAGCTCGCTCGGCGCCCCGGTCACGTCGTCGAAGATGAGCACCAGCGGGGACTGACGGGCGTCAATCTCGAGGAAGCGGCGCAGCACCGCGCGCCGCACCTGGGCCAGGGGCTGTGGATCGTCCTCCATGGCGTGGGTCAGAGGCGACTCCGAGAAGCGAATGTCCAGGTATCCGCCCAGGAAATGCAGGAACTCGCTGACGCGCTGGTCCCCGAGCACCTCCGCCACGGAGCGCCGCAGGTGCGCCTCACGCTCGTCCGCTCGCAGGATGCTGTGCATTCCGAAGCGGGCCTTCAGCATGCGTCCGATGACGCCCACCGCCGGTCCGGTCGGGTGGATTCGACCACGCAGCACCCGCACGGACTCCCCGTGGGCGCGGGCCGCCTCCTTCGCCAATTCGTCGAACAGCCGGGTCTTCCCGAAGCCGTTGGGGGCGACCACGGTGACCACGCGGGGCTCGGCTTCCGTCAGGGTACGCGCCAACGCCCCCATGAGCTGGTCCAGGACGTCCTTGCGGCCCACGAGGGACGCGGCGAGCAGCGGCGGCATCGGGACCCTCGGATCGGTGAGCCGCGAGTCGGTGCTGTGGCGTTCGGTGGATGACATGGGGCGCTGGCCGGGAAGGATTCGCGGCGGCTCCCCCGCGGTCAACGCGAATCACGGCGCTTCGCGCATCGCGCAGTGTGGGTGGAATCCCCGTGCCCCATGCGGGGTTGGCGTGGTAGCCACCCGGGTGGACCGTCGCTACACTCCGTCGCGAGGTCACGTTCCCTCCGCGGGCCCCGCGAGACAGAAGAAATGAAGCATCTCCAGAGATTTGGCACTCCCCTGCTCGCGCTCGTCGCCATCGCCCTGGCGTTCCGGCTGTCGCAGTCGGACCACCGCGGCCACGCACAGCAGGCGGATCCCTCCGACTCTGCGGCGGCGGCGCGGGCCCAGCGGCCCTACGGGCTCTCCCAAGTGCGGGTGCTCAGCCGCGCCATCCGCGAGGTGTCCGACGGGTACGTGGACCCTGACCGGGTGAACCACCAGCGCATGTTCTTGGCGGGCCTCAATGCCATCCAGCGCAGCGTCGCTCCCGTCATGGTGGACTACCGCGAGGGCGAGGACCGCGTACACCTCCAGGTGCGGTCGCAGCAAGCGTCCTTCGCCGTGTCGGACATCAACTCGCCGTGGGCGCTGACCGACCGGTTCCGGCAGGTGTTCGAGTTCCTCGAGGCCAACCTCGGCGAAGAGACCGACCTCGACCTGCGCGACGTGGAATACGCAGCCGTCAACGGCATGCTGCGCACGCTGGATCCCCACACCAACCTGCTTACGCCGGACGTGTTCGAGGAGATGCGCATGAGCACGCACGGCGAATTCGGCGGCCTCGGCATCGTCATCTCCATCCGGGGTGGCCACCTGACCGTCATTCGTCCGATGCCGAACACCCCGGCGTCCCGCGCGGGGCTCGAGCGGGGCGACCGCATCGTCAAGATCGACGCGGAGAGCACGCTCAACATGCCGCTGGCGGAAGCGGTCTCGCGACTCCGTGGCGAGCCGGGCTCCCCGGTCGACGTCTGGTACTCGCGCGGGTCGGGCAGCTCGTGGTCTGCCCCGCGGCGGGTGCGCCTGGTGCGCGCCATCATCCACATCGAGTCCGTCGAGCACCGGATGTTGGCGAACAACATCGGCTACGTGAAGGTCAGCGGCTTCCAGGGCAACACCACGGAGGACCTCCAGCGTGCCCTGGTGGCGCTCCACCGTGAGAACCTGCGCGGCTTGGTGTTGGACCTGCGTGGCAACCCGGGGGGGCTGCTGGACCAGGCGGTGCGCATCGCGGACCTGTTCCTCACCAGCGGGCCAATCGTGAGCACGGACGCCCGCGACAGCCGCAACCGCGACCAAAAGTTCGCGCAGCGAGAGGGCACTGAACCCAACTACCCACTGGTGGTGCTCATCAATGGGGGCAGCGCGTCGGCGAGCGAGATCGTCGCGGGGGCGCTCAAGAACCACAATCGCGCGCTCGTCATCGGGCAGACCAGCTTCGGCAAAGGCTCGGTGCAGGTGCTGCAGAACTTCGAGGACGGCTCGGCCCTCAAGCTGACCATCGCGCAGTACCTCACGCCAGGCGAGATCAGCATCCAGGGTGTCGGCATCGTGCCGGACATCAACGTGGTGCCCATGACGGTGGACCGCGAGAACATGGACCTGCTGCCCAACGAGACGTACCTGCGCGAGGCCGACCTGCGCGCTGCGCTGACCCACGACAGCGCACGTCAGTCGGGCGCGGCCGTGCCGCTGGTGCGCTACTACTTCGACGCGGCGGCGCGTCGCCGCTTGGCCGAGGCCGACCCCGATGCGAACGAGGAGAACGAGGAGGAGGCCGAGTTCCTCATCCGCTTCGCCCAGCAGATCCTGGCGGGAGCCCAGCGCCCGGGGCGGCTCGAGATGCTGGCGGACGCCGCCGACGTCATCAGCAGCACCCAGGCGCGCGAGATGGACCGCGCCGTCGCGGAGCTGCGTGCGCTGGGGGTCGACTGGTCCACGGGCCCCAACGCTGGCCCTAGCCCCGCGGAGGTGGTCCTCAGCACGAGCGCTCCGAACAATCAAGGCCGCGCTGGCCAGGACTTCGTCTTGACCGCGCGCGTCACCAACCGGGGCGAGCACCCCCTCTACCAGGTGCGCGCCATCACGAAGAGCGACTACGGCCTGTTCAACGGGCGCGAGCTGGTCTTCGGGCGCATCAATCCGGGCGAGACCCGCGAGTGGAGCACGACGCTCGGTCTCTGCACCACGGAAGAGCCCCGCAACCAGCGCGTGTGTCGCCTCCCCCGAGACATCATCGACCGCGCAGACGCGATCCGCGTGGAGTTCAGCGAAGAGCACGAGCGCGCGCCCGCGCCCGCGGAGATTCGCACGGAGCTGCACGCGCTCGTCGGCCCACAGTTCGCATACTCGCTCCAGGTCGCCGACGACGTCCGCGGAAACGGAGACGGTCAGCTGCAGGTGGGCGAGCTCGGCAGCATCTACATGCGCGTGAGGAACGTCGGCGAAGGGCCCACCTTCGGCGTTCAGGCCAACCTGCGCAACCTGAGCGGCGCCGGCGTCCTGCTGCACGCGGGTCGCTTCGAGCTCGAGCCCATCGCCCCCGGCGCGGAGCGCATGGTGCGCTTCACCTTCGAGGTCTTGCCCGAGTTCCGACGTGAGACGGCCAAGCTGGAGATCTCGGTGTACGACACGGAGCTGCGCGAGTCGGTCGTGGAGAACGTCGAGGTGCCGCTGACCGTCCCAGCGCGCGAAGTCTCGGCAGCGAGCGGACGCGTGCAGGTGGCGGCCGGAACGGAGCTCCGCGCGTGGGCGGACCCGAGCGCCCCCGTGGTCGCCATCGCCGAAACGCCTACGTCGGTGAGCCGCACGGCCACGCTCGGAGAGTTCGCCCGCGTCGATCTTGGAGAGGGGCGGCCAGCGTGGGTTCTGGCGGCGTCGCTCGGCAGCGGTGCTGCGCGTGGCGAGTTGACGTACCCCATCACGCACCGCGCTCCAACCATCGAAATCAGCACCCACGACCAGCACGTCACTCGCGACGCCACCTTCACCCTGCGCGGTACGGCCCGCGACGACCAGCGTGTGCGCGACCTGTACGTGTTCGTGGGTGCTCGCAAGGTGCTCTACCGCGCCGCGCCAGCGCCGGACACGCGGGAGCTTCCGTTCGAAGCGAGCGTCCCCCTACACGGCGGCATCAACTACATCACTGTCTTCGTGCGCGAGAGCGACGAGGTCATCTCTCGAGAGGTGCTGCAGGTGCGGCGTGACGCTCCGGACGGGTCCCTGATGGAGACGCCGCGCTTCGACGAGGAGCTCTACGACGTGGTCCACGAGTGATACGCACCGTCCGCTAGCACCTTGACGGAGCAGAGCCAGGCTCGCTCCGCCGGACGGCTCACGTGGCGGTCAGGGGTGGCCGTGGTTGGGACGCGCCCTGCCATCTTTGTCCCGCCCCGCGCGCGTCGTACCGTCGAGCGCGATGCCCCCGTGATGGCCTCGGCGAGGTTGAGACGCCAATCAGCCTACCAGGCGGTTTGCCAGCTCGTCGTTGTCGAGCCTAGCGATGACGTTCGCACGGTCCAGGAACCGTCGATAGTCCTTCATGACCCTCTCGCCGAGGCCCCCATCCCGGAGGTGGAAGTCCAAAATGCGGGTGGTGGCGAAACGCGCCGCGCCGGCCAAGCACACCGTGCGCAGCCCCGCGACCTCCGACCGCGAGAGCGGACGCGCTTGCTGATAGCCCGCGCACAGCGCGCGTGCGACGTCCCAGCGGAAGTCGTCGCCGTAGCACCATGCCAGGAACACGACGGCGAGATCGTACAGCAGCTCGCCATCCGAGGCGCTCTCCCAGTCGATGACAGCGGAGATGCGGGGGCCGTCCCAGAAGACGTTGTCGCGGAACATGTCTCCGTGGATCACCCCCCGGGGGAGATCGGTGGGATACGTCGCGTCCACCTCGGCGCAGAGGTCCCGTAGCCGCGCGACCGGCTCCGACAGCTCGGGGCGGCTCTGGGCGGCGGCGTAGTCGAGGCGCTCGGGCAGAGTGTCACGTTTGAAACGGCTCGCCCGCCGGGTCGGAAAGCTGCGACCGACCTCGTGGATGCGCGCCAGCGTCAGCCCCACCTCGTGGGCCCGTGCGGCGTCGAACATGCCCCCGCAGATGTCTTCGCCAGCCACGACCTCGAACACGGCGGTTGGCTTCCCCGCCACGCAGATCGCCCCAGGCGCTGGGCCTGCAACGCGCTGAGGCACTGGTATCCCGGCCTCTGCCAGGAAGTCGAGCAGCGACCACTCGTAGGCCACACCGTCCGTCCCCTGCTCTTCGTAGATGCGAAGGAAGTGTCGCCCCCCCGGGGAGCGCAGGAAAAAGTTGGAATTCACGCTACCGGCCGAGACCGGGGTGATCTCGAGGCAGGGACCCAGCGAGTGCGCATCGGTGATACGGCTCGCGTCTTCAAGACTGAGCGAGGTGTAGACCGCCATGTTCCGCGCGTTGTCGCATGCCGACGGCACTTTACAAACGGAAACCACAAGTGATATGGGGCAGACGCACTACCGGGGGGTCATCCGGCAGCGCCAGGAGACGCCGTGGTCAAGGCATCGTCGAAGAGTTCAGCGAAAAGCGCAGGCGGAAGCAAGAGCCACCGTCCACCCAAAGCGGCGTCCCACACTTCGGTGAAGGCGCCGTCCAAGGGGAAGGTCAGCGCGAAGAGCAGCGGTTCGACGGCCAAGTCGCCCAGGTCCGCAGCCCCATCGACGGCCAAGCGCGCCGCGAAGACGCCCTCGGAGCGGTCGACCAAGTCGGCCCCGAGCCCAGCCACGTCCGGACGCGGCAAGTCGACGTCGACAAAGGCCCCCAGCCCGAAGGGGAAGTCCGCCTCGGCCACAGCGTCGAAGGCCCGGGGAGCGGCCGTCCCCAAGGTGAGCAAGGCCGCCAAGGCGATCGCGACCGCCAAGGGCAAGTCCGCAAGCGCTGGCCCACGGACCCGCGCCAAGACCGACAAGGCGCCTCGCGCCACGCGGACCAAGGGCACGCCGCCGGGCCGCATGCGCGCGCCGATCGCGCCGATCGACACGATCCGTACACCCGCCAAGGCCGATGATCTGAAGGCGCGCCTGGGTCGGATCTCGGGCGTGATCGTCCAGCTTCGCGGTCTGAAGCGCTCGCTCGAGCGTTCGTTCTTCGAGGTGGGCGAGGTGCTGCACGAGGTGAACGAATCGCGTCTGTTCGAGGTCAAGGGGTACTCCTCGCTGGAGGCGTTCCTGGACCGGGAGACCGACCTCGGTTCCAGCGCCGGGATGCGGGCACTGCGGGCCGTTGGCGTGTTCCAACGTGAGCCCGCGGAAGCGGCTGGGTTCGCGCGCGTCTCGGCGGCCCTGCGCGCCCTCGATGGGGAGCCCGACGCTCCCAGCGTCGGGGATCGACACACGGCCGCCTCGCTCCCCCCGCACAAGCTCTGGTAGCGCCCGACGGCGGATTGGCGCGGGCCCCGCAGCGAAGGCGTGATAGAGTCCCGCGTCCCCATGCTCCGAACCGCTGCCATCGGCGTCCAGAACGCGCCCCTCACGAGGCCAGCGCGTGCCTGAAGATCTGGGAGGGAGGTTGCTCGCGGCGACGCTCGTCACGCGCGAGCAGGTCGCCGAGGCCGTGCGGAGCCGGCTCCCGTTGGCGCCCGCCCTCGTGGAGGGCGGACTCGACGAGTACGTCCTGGAGTCGTTCTTGCGAGGCGAGGGCTTCGAGTCGGAGGACACGCTCGAGGTCGTCCACGGTGTCCTCGACCGGCTCCCTGGGACGGTCGCCCAGCGACTCTGGGCGCTGCCCCTGCGCGTCGAGGAGGAGGGGCTGGTGGTGGCCATGGCCGACCCGAGCGACGCCCACGTGACGCGCGAGCTCGCCCTCATCAGCGGCACACTCCTGCTGCCGCGCGTGGCCCGGCTGTCGCTCCTACGGGATGCCCTGCACCGCGCCTATCCCGACGACATCCCGGCCGAAGACGACGATGACGAGCCCGACATCACCTTCGAGCTGACGCGACCACGAACCCCGGGGGCCGGGCTGAGCCGTCCCACCGAGGATCCCTCCGCTGCTCCTGCCGACGAGGTCGTCCTCCTCGTCCGACCGAAGGCAGCAACCGAAGACGCCAGCGCCGCTCCGAAGGTCAACGTGCCCGAGAAGCGCTTCAGTCGTCCGCCTGGCGTCGATGTTCCGCACGTCTCCACCCTGCCCTCCTCGCCCCCGGCGCGTCTCGGCGACGTCCACGCAAGCGATGACGACCCGGAGATAACGATCGACTCGTTCTCGAACACGCGTGCGAGCCTCCCGGACGCGGACACGGCCACTGCCAACGCGTGGGGCGTAGGAGCGCGACGGCCCGCTGGTGCGTCCATCGAGATCGATCTATCGGACTCTTGGGACGACCTCGACACACCGAGCGCCGAGGTCGTTCGGCCGTCGTCGGCGCCGTCCCTGAACAGCGTCCGGGGCGGGCGCAAGTCCTACGGTCGCGCGCCCGTGCGTGCACCGGGAGACATCGGAACCACCCTCGCGCAGATGCGCACCCTGCGCGACCGCGACGCCGTCCTCACCATGGCGTGCGAGGCGACCCTGCTGGTGGCTCGCGCCGCCGTGTTCCTCGCTTTGAGAGGACAGGTACTGCGTGGTTGGTCCGGGCGGGGAGGCAGCCTGACGGCCGACGCCGTCCGCAACCTTTGGATCCCGATCTCGACCCCGTCGATGTTTCGCGGCGTGGTGCAAGACGGCGCGCGCTACGCGGGGCCGTACGGCGTGACCGCGGCAGACAACCTGTTCCGAGCGGCCACGGGCAGCCGTGGCGGCGTGGTGGTGGTCTGCCCGGTCGAGGTGATGGGCAAGACGGTCGCCGTCCTGGTGGCGGACGACGTGCGGTACGGCGAAGACGGCACCGAGCGCGTGGAGACGCTCGCGCAGGCCGTCGGCGACGCGCTCAAGCGCATCATCCTCGCTCGCAAGGGCTGAGCGCTCCAAGCCCCAGGCACGCGTGTCCCGTGCCGTCCTGCGTCGGGGCCTGGTCGTGGGTACCCGAGCACGGTTCGAACGCGCGTGTCGCACGCCGTGTGTGCGTTGGTGGGGCCGCACGCAGCGAGGCCCTTCCCGTGGGCGCAGCGGAGCCGTCTTGTCAAACCGATCCGCGATGGAGGAGGCGATCGGTTCGCGGAAAAGCGATCGCTGTGACGAATTCGCGCGCAGTCAGTACCAATGTCATTCCAAACACTTAGAGCGCAATACGTCGCGTGACATGATGTATTGTGACCCTACGTTACACGTCACGGATTGTCATCGTGTGAGCGTGGTGGTAGATCGTCGTCATGCGGATCTCCAACAGCTTCTCCGAGGGCGAAATCCAAGTCCTCGAGTTCATCCTCCAGACCCTCCTGCGTGGTGGGTCCCCTCACCTGGCCACTCGCAACAAGGACTTCGCCTCGGTCTACCGTAAGGTCATGACCATGAAGAAGCGCGTGAACGAGAAGAAGGACGACGCCGTGGCACAGTCGTCGGTCGGCACCATCGCATCGCCGCGCGATGAGGACGAGGCCGACACGGCGAGCGTCAAGGCCGGCTGAATCCCGCAGGAGACCCTGGTGGCGGGGCTGGCGCTTGACTTGCCCCGGCCCCTCACGTAAGCGCGAGGCCCATGCTGCTCCTACTCGGTGGCCGCGTGCTCGACCCCTCCACCGGTCGAGACGAGACGGCAGATGTGGTGGTCGAAGCTGGGCGTATCGTGCGCGTTGGCCCCGGAGCCGCGCGTGAGCTCGCAAGTCAGGAGCGCATCGAGCGCATCGACTGCGCTGGCAAGTGGGTGGTCCCCGGGTTCATCGACCTGCACGTGCACCTGCGCGAGCCCGGGCACGAGTACAAGGAGGACCTCGCGTCGGGTCTGGCCGCCGCGGCTGCCGGCGGGTTCACGACGGTGTGCCCCATGGCCAACACCAAGCCCTGCAACGACAACCGCGCCATCACCGAGATGATGATGAGCGGAGCCAAGGCGGTCGGGCGTGGCGTGCGCCTGCTCCCGTTTGGCGCCATGACGAAGGGCCTACAGGGTGCGGAGCTCGCCGAGATGGGCGACATGCGCAAGGCCGGAGCCGTGGGTGTGAGCGACGACGGGCGCTGCCTGATGAACGCCGCCGTGATGCGCCGCGCGCTCGAGTACGCGAGCACCTTCGACCTGCTGGTGTCGCAGCACGCCGAGGACCACCACATGACCGAGGGCGCGCAGATGAACGAGGGCGAGCTCTCGACGCGCCTCGGCCTGCGTGGCTGGCCGCGCGAGGCGGAAGACATCATCGTCGCTCGCGACCTCATCTTGGTCGAGCGCACCCGCGCGCGGTACCACGTAGCCCACATCTCCAGCATGGGCGCCGTACGTCTGGTGCGCGAAGCCAAGGCCCGCGGCCTGCGCGTCTCGGCCGAGGTGACCCCGCATCACCTGACGATGACCGAGCAGGCCCTCGTGAGCTACGACACGCACTGCAAGGTCAACCCGCCGCTGCGCACCGAGGAGGACCGCGCTGCGCTCATCGCGGCGCTCGCGGACGGCACCATCGACTGCATCGCGACCGACCACGCGCCCCACTCCACCATGGAGAAGGACTGCGAGTTCTCTGCCGCCGCGGTTGGCATCAACGGCCTCGAGACGGCCATCGCCAGCACGCTCGCCCTCGTGCGCGGCGGTCAGCTCAGTCCCCTGCGCTGGGTGGAGTCCCTCTCCACCTCGCCCGCCAAGCTGGTGCCCGACCTGGACGCCGGGACCCTGCGCGAAGGCGCGCGCGCCGACATCACGGTCATCGACCCCGAGCGCCGCTGGACCGTCACGCGAGAAGCGCTACGCTCGAAGTCGTTCAACACGCCGCTGCTCGACCACGAGGTCGTCGGCGGAGTGTACCGCACCATCGCAGCGGGCCAGGTCGTCCACCAAGCGCCCAGCGCCTGAGTCCACCGTCCTCCACGCGAACGCGCGAGAGCGCGCTGAGCACCCCGAGCGGCCTCTGCTCGCCCACCCCTCGACGCCCCCAAACCGATGACAGCACCGACGACGACCTCCCGCCATCGCCATACCGCGCGCCCCGCTCACCTGGCCCTCGCCGACGGAACGGTCTTCACTGGCATCTCGGTGGGCGCCGAAGGCGAGACCAGCGGCGAGGCCGTGTTCACCACGGGCATGACCGGCTACCAGGAGGTGCTCACGGATCCCTCCTACTGCGGGCAGATCGTCACCATGACGGCACCCCAGATCGGGAACACCGGCGTCAACGACGAAGACCCCGAGACGGACCGCCCCTACCTCGCCGGGTTCATCATGCGCGAGCTGTCGCCCGTCGTGAGCAACTGGCGTTCGAACAGCTCCCTCCACGACTACCTGGTCAAGCACGGAATCGTCGGGTTGGCGAACATCGACACCCGCGCGCTGACGCGTCACATCCGCGACAACGGAGCCCAGACGGGCATCATCGGCACGGGTGACCCGGCCGCGCTCGTGGCCAAGGCCAAAGCGGCGCCCAGCATGGAGGGGCTGGATTTGACGGGGAACGTCACCACGGCCGAGCGCTACACGTGGAGCACGTCGGGCGCGCCCTGGACGACCCAGGCAGCGGACGCCGCGCTGCACGTCGTGGCGCTGGACTTCGGGGTCAAGCGCAACATCCTGCGCTGCCTGGTGGACGCTGGGTGCAGGGTCACGGTGGTGCCAGCGCGCACTTCGGCGGCCGACATCCTCGCGCTGAAGCCAGACGGGGTGTTCCTGAGCAACGGCCCTGGGGACCCGGCTGCGGCGACGTACGCCATCGAAACGATTCAGGAGCTCATCGGCAAGACGCCGCTCTTCGGCATCTGCCTGGGGCACCAGCTGCTGGGGCTGGCCCTGGGCTGCAAGACCTACAAGCTCAAGTTCGGGCACCGTGGGCTCAACCAGCCCGTCAAAGACCTCTCCACGGGCCGCATCGAGATCACCACACAGAACCATGGCTTCTGCGTCGATGTCTCGTCCATGGCGGGCAAGTGCACCATGACCCACGTGCACCTCAACGACGGCACCTGTCAGGGGTTCGAGCACACGGAGACCGGGGCCTTCGCGGTGCAGTACCACCCCGAGGCGGCCGCTGGCCCGCACGACTCACGCTACCTGTTCGAGCGCTTCGTGCAGCGCATGAACGCCGCGCGCGCATGACACGCTGGCGACGCCCCCTGCGTGAGCTCGGGTGCCTCGCCGCGACCCTCGTCATGTGCAGCCTCTTTGCAGGGTGCCGCGCGCATGTGCCCGTGCCCGATGCGCGAAACCCCGTTACCCAGGGGGTGGCGCCGGGCTGCCTCACCGTCGAGAACCGCCTGCCGGATCTCGTGTGCTACGCCTACGTGAGCCAGAGCGAGCGCGACTGGGGGGACGACCGCCTTGGCCCCGCCGAGACCATCGATCCCGGCAGCGCACGCCACTTCCACGTGGGCGAAGGTACGTTCCGCGTGCGGCTCGAGGACTGCTCGCGGCGCGCGGTGTACCAACGGGACGCCATCGCCGTCGGGACAGAAGGCGCAGCTGTACGCCTGTTCTTCCGCGAGTAACCTCGGCGCCGGTCAGCACGCCCATGCGCACCGACGGCCATGCCGGGTGCCTAGGGCCGCATCGACCATAGGCAGGCCTCGTCGACCCAGGGCTACACCGGCGCGGACAGGAAGCGCAGCGCCGGATCGTACACGTCCGCGACCACATGGCGGCCGACCGCCAAGTCCCCATGCCCGTAGTCGGCCGCGTACCCCTGCTCCACCCCGAGGACCCGCAGCTCGGGGTTCAGCCCCGCGTCTGCCCCCCACAGCGCGGCGGCGTATGCGACCCCAGACACCCGCGCGATCCGGTCGGCGGCCCCCGCGAAGAACAACGCTGGCGTGGTGACCGCGCGCAGCCCCTCGCAGACCTTGTCGTCTTCGACGCGCAAGAAGCCCTCGTCCCCCAGCCACTCGCCGAAGTCGGCCGCCAGAGCCGCAGGGATGCTCTCGATGACGTCTACCAACGCGCGCGGTGCGACCCCGCGCTCGACGTTGTCCGGGTTGTGGACCAGGCGGTGGAAGGGGCCTGGCAGGAAGTCGGCGATGAAGGCGAAGGAACGCGCCCAAAAGCGCAGCGGTAGCGAGGGCACGAGCACGCGCGGCAGCAGACCAGCGACCCGCAGGAACCCGAACGGGCGCAGGACGCGGCCAGGCGACCCAACGATCACCACGCGGCGGACCTCGGCACCTGGGACGCTCCGACCGAGCGCGCCGTAGATGACCATGCCACCCATCGAGAACCCCACGAGGTCGACCTGAGCAGCGCCCGTCTGCACCAGCACTGTGCGGACCCCGGCCGGCAAGTCGTGGTCACGCATGGACCGATACCGCGCGCGACGCCGCTCGGCCCAGGAGAGGTCCGTGCGCCCACAGCGCAGCGTCAGCAACCACACGTCTCGCCCTGCGTTCGCCATGTGGCGGGCCATGCTGCGGTCGGCGCGGACGTCGAGGTTGCGGTGACTGGCGGCGATGCCGTGCACCATCAGCACAGGGGGCGCGTCTGGCTGCGCGTCGTTCCCTCCCACGCGCCGCAGCTCGATCGCGCTGCCGTCCTCGGTCGGCACGCGGAGCACCGCGCTGTAGTCGAGCGTGGTCCCCAACCGTCGCACCCAGAACACCAGGTGCGCCCACCAGAGGAGCGCTAGCGCCCCCACGCCGCCCAGTGCGATGGCGTAGCTCATGCGGCACCGACTATGCCCTCCGCGACCGCGCGTGCAACTGGGGCGTCCTCGCCGTTCGCGCGCGGCGCGCGGGCGTCGGGAGCCGTGAACGGGTGCCGACGGACCGCGAGGCCCCGGCGACCACGCGTTCCAAGGAGGCGTCACGCGCTCGTCAGACCCACAGCGATGCCCGCAGCTTCTCCATCTGCGAGCGCTCGTCGGACAACTGCACCAGCGTCATGCCCGTACCTGCGGTGAGCTCCGTCAGCGCACCTTCGCCCCTCGCCCGAGCCTCTCGGGCCGCTCGAATGAGCTCGGCGACGCTGCGCGTCATCTCGGCGTTGGCTTGCGCGACGAAGCCCGTGAGGCGCTGACCAAACTCGTCGATGCGCTGGTCGAACGCGTCAGCCATTTTTGCCGCCGCCTCCTCGACGGCGCGTGGGGCCTCGGCCTTGGCGCGCTCCTTGGTCTGCTTCTCGGCGCGGCCGCGGAACACATAGGCCAACACGGGGGCCGCCAGCGCCATGGCGCCACCCACCACGATGTTGCTCAAGACCATCAGCGTGACCCCGAACGCGCCCACGGCGAACACGGACACGTCGTACGCCAGCGTGTTCACCTCGAGGTGCAGCTCGGGGCCGTCCCCGAGTGACTGACGCAGCCGCTCGGCCTGGGCCTTGGCGTCCTCGCTGACGAACGCGATGGCCTCCTCCGCGACGCGCTCGAGGCGTTTTGCGATCTCTTCGGTCTGCTCCTCGGCGAAGTCGCGGAAGCGCGCCTCGATGAAGCCCGCCAGGTGCGCCTGCAGGTCCTTCGCGTCCGCCGCGTCGATCTCGGCGGGCAGCGACTGCGCGAAGCTGCGCCCGAAGCTCTGCACGTCCGCACGCACGACGGCCTTCACGGCCGCGATGTTCTCACGGATGCGCGCCCCCCGCGCCGCGATGCGCTCCTCGCTCGCGTCCAGGTCGGCCTCGAGCGCGCCCAGCCGGCGCTCCATCTCGGACGCCTCCATCTGCAGCGCGCGCTGCTGCACCTCGATACCAGACACCAGCGTGTTCGCCGCGCGGATGCCCGCCTCGAGCCCGTTGTCGATGAGCACCCTGCCCCGCTCCTCGCGCAGGTAGGTTGTGAGGAAGGCGCTCAGCTCCGGCAGTCCTGAGTCGGCCGCACCCTCGAGCGCCCCCTCGGCGCTGATGCCGAACACCCGCGGCTCGGGCAGCAGCTTGGCCAGGTTCATGCGGGCGTATTCCAGCGCCTCGTGTTGCTCCGCCGCGTCCAGGAGGTCCATCTTGTTCACCACGAACACGACCTTGTCGCGGCTCGCGCTGAGCAGCTTCCCGACGATGAACTGTCGCTCGCTCTCCTTGAGGATCTGGCCCGCGTCCAAGAGGAAGATGACCGCGTCCGCCTTGGGGATGTACTCGTAGGTGATCTCGGCGCGCGCGTCGTTGAGGTCGTTCACGCCCGGTGTATCCACCAGGATCACGCCCTCCCCCAGCATCGTGTTGGGGTACTCGAGATCCAGGTGTTGCACCCCATCGGCGATGGCCGACCCGCCGACCTCGTAGTTGGCGATGTTCGCGAACGGCACGGCCTCTTCGCTCCCATCCGTGCGGACGGCGGTGGCGGTCTCCGACTCGCCGTGCCGGATGCGGTGGATGACCGCCGTCGTAGGCGTGACCCCGGAAGGCAGCACGGCCTTTCCCAACAGCGCGTTCACGAACGTGGTCTTGCCGTGGTTGAACTCTCCCAGCACCACCAGGTGGAAGCGCTCGTCACGCAACCGCGCGATGCGGTCCTCCTCGAGGCCCTTGGCCAACGTGGCGGCACCCGCGCTCTTCGCGAGGCGCGCCACGTTGCGGAGCCTCGTCAGCGCCTCGGTTCGGAGCTCGGTGTAGTCAGCTGCCACGGATACCTCAGGCTTTCCCGTCGGCGGCGCCCGGCGCTCGGTCGAGCGAGGGGTCCGCGATCTCGATGATGCGCGCGGTGCGCGAGTCCACTTCCGGCATGCCGATACCCCCTGCGCCCAACCCCGCGGCCCGCCGGTACAGGTCGCTCTCGGCGAACACCTGCAGCGCGTGGATGCGCTTGGGCAGGTAGGGGTGTGTCGCGAACGCCTCTTGGTAGCGGCCGAGGTTGCCCCGGCCGTCCTCGAACTGCTCGAGGTACGCGTCCAGGTCGATCTGGGCGTAGAGCTTCTGGCTGCCGCACGCGAGCTTCAAGAACGACCGCCGCGCGCTGTCCAGGTCTCGACTGCACAGGAGGCCGGCGCGATCGCAGGTGATCTCGGCCCGGCGGGACCACGTCGCCAGCGCCACCTCCGCGGGCGCGATGATCCACCGCAGAAAGATGGCGGCGCTGGTCTTGAGCACGCGCAGCACCGTCCCGTACACCACGTGCCGGTTCTGGACGTGCCCCATCTCGTGGCCGATCACGAAGCGCAGCTCGTCGTCGTCGAAGTGGTCCAGCAGCGCGGAGTGCACCACGATGAACGCGTCGTTGTTGGTGCCGAAGGTGTACGCGTTGATCACCGGGCTGTTGGCCACGTACAGCTTGGGCAGCGGGATGCCGAGGGTATCCGCGCACCCTTGCGCGATGGCGTGCAGGTGCGGGATCTGCCGGTCGCTCACTCGGAGCATCGTACCCAGTTGCTGAGCATCCATGAGCTGCGCGCTGGCTCGGACGACCGATGCGGCCGCCAGCTCGACCGGTCGGATGCGCTCGAAGGCCCGCAGCATGGCCACATCGGCGGAGAACGCGTAGTCGGGCGCGCCGCTGGGCCGCGCGACCGTGCCCCCTCCGGTCTGCGACCGGACGTAGCTCTGGAAGTCGGTGGGCTGCTTGGACATACGAGTCGAAGATACGGCGAGGGGCCAGTCGATCTATCCCGACAACGCCCGAACTCGCAACCTTGCTCCCGGATGTCCGCATTTTCCCTTACGGGCGTCCGCCCCCGCGGTCCCGCTCGGTAGCGTTGCAGGGGGCGCCAGTGTGGGTAAGGAACCCACCATGGCCGGAATCACCATCGTCGGCACGGGGCACTACGTCCCGGGCGAGCCCATCCCGAACTCCCGCTTGGCGCGGGTCATGGACACCGACGATGCGTGGGTACGCCAACGCACGGGCATCGAGCAGCGCCACTTCGTCGCGGAGGGCGAGGGCGTGAGCGACCTGGCGCTCATCGCGGCTCGGCGCGCGCTCAAGGCTGCCGAGATGGAGCCCGAGGAGATCGACTACATCATCTTCGCGACGATGACGCCGGAGCACATCTTCCCGGGTTCGGGCGGCCTGCTCGGCGCGAAGCTGGGCATCCCGCGGGTCCCTGCGCTGGACATCCGGCAGCAGTGCGCCGCCATGCCCTACGCGTTCCAGGTCGCCAACGGCCTGGTCATGACCGACCAAGCGAAGACCGTGCTCATCCTCGGCGCGGACGCCCACGCGGGCTTCATGCCATGGGACGACTGGGACGTCGTCACCGGTGACGCCGAGCGGGAGATCACGCAGGAAGCCTTCGAAAAGGGTACCCGCCACCGCAACCTGGCGGTGCTGTTCGGCGACGGCGCCGCAGCGCTGGTGGTCCAGAAGGCCCCGGAGGGTGCCGGCTTCCTCGGCACCGAGGTGCACACGGACGGGCGTCTGTTCGACCGCATCTACATCGCCAGCGGGGGGTTCAAGACGCGCCCCTACTTCACGCCGGAGATGTTCGAGCGCGAGGAGCACATCCCCAAGATGCAGGGGCAGGACCTCATGAAGGTCGCGGTGACGGAGCTCAACAAGGTGGTGCGCTCGCTGACCGCCAAGCACGGTGTGTCCCTCGACGACATCGACTGGTTCGTGGCGCACCAGGCCAACGACCGCATCAACGCGGCCGTGCAAAAGGCGCTGGGCGTCCCCGCGGAGAAGGTCCCGAGCAACATCGCCCGCTTTGGCAACACGTCGGCCGCGACCATCGGCATCCTGCTCGACGAGATGCTGCGAGACGGGCGCGCCCAGCGCGGTCAGCTGATCTGCTTCTTCGCGCTGGGCTCTGGCCTGAACTGGGGCGCGACGCTCATCCGCTTGTAGGTCGCGTGGCCCTGCGGCCGCACGGAGACGCGCGGCCGCGCCACGCCTGCCCCGTGCGAATACGGCGTGGCTCGTCAGTGCCGCGCGCGACGGTGCTCCACCATGAAGCAGCGATCTTGCACGACCGCGATGCCCGCGTCGGCCAGCGACAGCGCCGAAGCATCGTCGCGGATGCCCGACTGGAGCCACACGCACTTGGGACGCAGCGCGAGCAAGGCCCGCACGTGGTCGGCCACGTCCTCCGAGCGCCGGAACACGACGACGACGTCGATGTCGTGCAAGCGCTGCAGGTCGCGTTCCACCGGCAAGCCCAGGATCTCCTTTACCTCCGGGTAGTACACGGGGACGGGGATCACCTCGATCCCGACGGTGTCCATGTAGGCGGGGACGTAATACGCCGGCTGGTCCTTGTGGGTGTCTGGCTTGATCCCGAGGACGGCCACGCGTCGGGCATCGAGCGCGATCACCCCGACTTGCGCCGGCTCGGTGACGATGAGGGGATGGGGGGATGTCATCAACCCCAATCATGGAGGCTTCGGCCGGCACCCGCCAGGACTCGGGTCCGGTGCGGCCGTAGGGCGCTCGACTGCCTGATGCGAAGGCCGGGGCGGGCGCAGAGGGGCTGCCATGGGGTGGCGGGGTGGCGCTCAACCGCCCGATGCGGGGGCTGGCGGCGCGGCTGGCGGTGGTGTGCCCGCCGTCGCGAGCGTCTCGGTCCTCCCATCTGGGTAGATGGCGACGGCCCAGCTCTCGGCCTCGTACGCCCCTCCCGGGACTCCGGCGTTCCAGTCGAGGTTGAGCCACAGCGGGCAGTCCTCGGCCGGCCGGTAGTGGATGCCGTTCACATGCTGTCGCAGCGCCCGGTCGCGCAGGTGCTGGTAGTGGTCGTCGAGGTGAGCGCGCACGTCCTCGGGATCACCGGCGAGGCACACCTCCGGGTACGCGTGGCCTCCTTCGGGGCCGCTCATCATCACGATGCGCGCGCGCCCTCCGATCGAGGTGAGCATCGCGGCCACGACGATGGCGAAGTCGTCACAGTCGCCGACGTACTCGTTGGTGATGGTCTCGCTGGCGTGCGCGAAGTACTCGCTGCCCTCCGGATCATTGACGTAGCGCCAGCTGCCTCGCACGTGGCTGAAGATGTTCGCCACCTGCTCGATGCTGAAATTGCCCTGCGCATCGGCGGCGATGCGCGCCGCGGTGTTCCGCACGACCGGGTTCGAGCTGTCCATCGACGCCACCACGCGGTCGCGCGTGTGGACACGCACCGACAGCTCCTCGGCGCTGGTGGGCCGTGGGCCGATGGGCTGCAGCTGCTCCCGCACCACCCGCGCTCGCTCCTCGCCTCCGTGCTGCCACAGCCACACGCCGATCCCCGCTGCGACGCCCAACATCAACAGTGACGCGAGGATGCTCCCAGCCGACGACTGCCGAGGAGGGGCCGGTACGGGCCTACGTCCAACGATCAAGGCCGTATGGCAGGCTGCGCACGACAGGGTGCCTCCGTCGAAGCCCGTGGGAATGAGCCCAGTCTGACCGCAGGCGCCACAGATGTACTTGCGGCCCGGGATGCTCATCCCGAGAATGGTGTCGCCGGCCGCGCCACGGCGCAGGAACGCATACATGTCGGGGTGACCCCACGGAAACGACACCGCGCCGAGCCGGAGGTCCTCCCCAGGGCGGATCTGCAGCTGGGTGACGCGTTGGCCTCGGACCCACGTCCCGTTGGCGCTGCCCAGGTCTTCCACCAGGAGGGAAGCCCCCTGCCAGGTGAGGCGTGCATGGCGGCCCGAGACCGTTCCGTCGCTCAAGACGAGTCCGCAGTCGCGAGAGCGTCCGATGACGATTTGTTGGCTGTCGCTCATGGTGCAGGGGCGGCGGGTGCGGCGCGCTGGGCATCCAGCACTCTCAGCACATTCTCACCGAAAATCGCCGCGACGGGGAGCTGACGTGCCTCGAGGGCGGCGCGCAGGGCCGGCAGCTGGGACACGTCGGACAGCCCCGAGGGGAGCTCCCCCACCCCATCGAAGTCCGAGCCGAGACACGCCGCACCAGGTCCGCCAACCTCCGTGACATGGGCGAGGTGGTCGGCCAGCCGCTCCACCGTCGGGTAGCCGAGCTGGGGATCCAGCTGCTGGGCCAGCGCGAGCGCCGCGGTGGCCCGTCCCCGATAGTGGCCGTGCTGCGCGCTCAAGTCGCTGAAGTCCTGGGGGTTGCGTCGCTGGACGCGTCGGCGCCGAGCGCGGTAGGCCGCGTCGATGAACTGCGCGTAGAAGTTCACGCAGACCGCGCCCCCCCCGGCCGAGATGCGTCGGATCATGTCGTCGGTGACGTTGCGCGGGTGCGCGGCGAGCGCGCGGCTCGCGCTGTGGGAGGCGAGCAGCGGTCGCGTGGCGGTGCGGGCGATGTCCTCGAACGTGGCGTCGCTGACATGGGAGACGTCCACGATCATCCCGAGCGCGTTGAGCTCGGCGACGAGCGCACGACCGACGTCCGTCAGCCCCTCACTCGGAGCGCGCCCGGTCGCGCTGTGGCCGAACACGTTGTCGGTGGACCACGTGATGGTCATGTAGCGCACGCCGCGCCGGAAGAGCTGCCGCGTCCGCGCGAGCGCCTGGTCGACATCGTCCGTGCCGAGCCCGTGTGCGCCCTCGAGCCCCATGAGGATGGCTGCCTTGCCCGCCGTGAACGCCGCACGAACCTCGTCGCCGGTGGTACACAGGGCGGCCACTTCCGGGTGTTGCTGCACCAGCTCCTCGACCGCTCCGACGAGCGCGAGCGTGCGGCGCCAGGCGCGCTCGCCCCGGTACTTGCGCGGGTCCACCCAGATGCTCAAGAACACCCCCCCGAGCCCGCCCTCGCGCATGCGGACCAGATCCAGGTGTCCGTCCGGGAGCCGTCGTGTGAGGTCGGCGCCTTCGTCCAGCATGCGCTGCGTCGTGTCGGCGTGGGTGTCGATCGCGAGGAGCGGCGTGGGCTGTACGTTCGATGGCGCAGGCTCTCCGACCGGTCGGTCGGTCTCCTCCCGTTCTGGCTCGACGGTCCGTGTGGTCGTCACGCTCGGCTCCGCCGCGTGTGGGGCCCCGCCCTCGGGAGCGTCGCTACACGCGGCGACGAGGCACACCCAGACCCCGCTCGCCAGCAGCAGGCGGCGCCTCCCCGTCGTGCTGTCGCGTGCGGCCTTCCAGAGCATCGGCCCGATGTACTCCGCTAGGTCGCGGGCATCAAGGGCGCGTGGACGCCCCCAATGCGTAACGAATACGCCCCTCCACGAACGTGCCCCGCAACGCCGAGGTGCACACCGAGCCAGCGCGCGATACACCGCGCGCGATGCTGCGAGACAAGGTCATCGTCATCACGGGTGCGGCACGCGGCGTCGGGCTGGCGTGCGCGTCGCGGTTCGCCTCCCAAGGCGCCCTGTTGCTGTTGAACGACGTCGGTTGCGACGTGACCGGCCACGGCGCGGCCCCTGGCCTGATGGAGGAGGTCGCCGCACAGCTGCGCGCCCGAGGAGCGCAGGTGGAGAGCGATGGGCGCGACATCACGGAGCAAGGCGTTCCGGAGGCCCTCTGCGAGCTGGCCGCCGCACGCTTCGGTCGGCTCGACGGGGTCGTGTCCTGCGCTGGCGTGGTGGAGCGTGCGCGGTTTGGCCGCACGTCGGACGCGGCGCGCGCGCGCGCGTTCGCGGTCTCCGTCGAAGCCCCGCTGGCGTTGACCCGCGCTGCACACCGGCACATGGCGCGCAGCGGGGGTGGGAGCGTCGCGCTGCTGGGTGGCACCGCCGGTCTGAATGGACAGCGGCGTGAGCTCGCGAGCGCCATGGCACACGGAGCGCTCGTGGCGATGGTCCGCACCGCCGCCCTCGAGTTGCGCTCGGACCGCGTGCGCGTGAACGCCGTCATCCCCACTGCGCTCACCCGTCAGACCGAGGACCTCCCCTTGTTCCAGAGCGGACACGCCAAGCTCGCGCCAGAACACGTCGCTCCGCTGGTGGCGCACCTGATGAGCGACGCAGCGAGCGAGGTCTCGGGTCAAGTGGTCGGCGTCGCCGGCGCGCGCTTCTTCGCGTACCAGGTGAGCGAGACCGAGGGCTACTTGGGTGACGGGGACCAACCGCTGACCGAAGCCGAACTCGTGGCCCACTGGGACGCAGCCACACGCTGAAGGTTCGGACATCAGGCAAACCCACCGGACAGCCGCCGTCACGGCGCGGCTGTCGACCGGGGGTCAGAGGTCGATGATGACCACGCCGCGCTCTGGGGCGTCTGGATCGCGCCCGTCATCGTCCGCCTGCGGCAGCGGTGGCCGCTTTGGAGGCAGCGGCAGCTGAAGCGCGGGTTGGTCTCGGATGGACCGTTCTCGCTCTTCTCTCTGCCGGATCTGGTCGATGATGAACGGAGGTAGCACGATGTTGTTTCGTTCGTCGTCCACTATACCAAGCGCGGTGTAGGGGACAACATTCACACTATCTTTTTGTTGGCGTCCGCGTGACGCCCTGTTCCCTTTGACGCCAGGGCGTCCGAAACGTTTCGCGGCGGCGGGTGTCCGTGATGTTGTAGGTTCGTGACGTCCGATGACCAACCCGCCTGATCGGCCACGCGTGCAAGGGGCACAACGGTTCCGCCGCGCTCGGCGAGTTCTTGCGTTGCGGGTGCTCGCAGGAGCCTGTGCGCTGTCGGCGCTCGGAGTCGCCCACGCGCAAGAGAGGCCCTATGCGCCCGAGAGCGAAGCGTGGGATGGGCTGAGTCGCTTGGTCGAGATCGCGGCCGAGCACCACATCCCGCTGGAAGTACCGTCGGAGCTCGACCTGGGGTCCCTGACGCGTGAGGACGCGCTCGTCATCCTTTACCCGAGTGAGTCGCTGCCAGCGAGTCTGGGTGGCTTCATGGCCGAGGGTGGGCGCGTGGCCGTGGCCGATGACTTTGGCGAGGCGGGCAGCTTCCTGCGCATCTTCGGCATCACCCGGGTCCCCGTGAGCGCCGAGGGGTTGCGCGGCAATCCGAACCTCCCAATCGCTGCACCGCGCGGCGCACACCCGATCACGGCCGGGGTGAGCGCGCTCGTCACGAACCACCCCACCGCCCTCGCCCATCCAGAGCTCGTGCCGGTGTTCGCGCTCGGCGAGGCGGACGCGGCCGTGGTGCTCGCGGGCGCCGTCGGCTCGGGGCGGCTGATCGTCATCGGCGACCCCAGCCTGCTGATCAACAACATGATGCAGTTTCGAGGAAACGAGCGTTTCGCGCTGAATTTGTTGCAGTATCTCAAATCCGAAAACGGGTCGGGGCGCGTGTTCTTGATGACGCCTGGGAGCGTGGTGCACGGCCGCTTCGGCACGCTCAACGCAGACCGACCGCTGGAGCGCACGCGGCTCTCGCTCGAGCGCGCCGGCGCGCTCGAGCTGCCGGACCTCATGGTGCGCGGGGTCGCCGCCGCGATCGCCGCCATCCTGCTGATCTTCGCGGCGTCCGCGTTGCCCAAGCAGTCGCCGTATCAACGGAGCATCTTCCTGCCAGTCGAGGGGCGCGCGACGGGCGGGACGGGAGGGCGTCTGGCGCTCCTCCGCGCCGAGGACGACGCGCTGTCCGCGGCGCTCGCATACCGCTTCGAGTTGCTGGTGGAGCTGCGTCGCCGCCTGTCCCTGCACCCCGACACGGACGGCCCCAACGTGCTCCGCGCGCTCCAGGTCCGCCTCGCCCCGCAGGCAGCAGACGAAGCCGCCGCGCTGCTCGGTCGCCTGGATCGCCTGTGGGTCCAGGTCGACGTCCGAGGCCGCACGCCGCGCCTCCGACGAGCCGCGCTCGCTTCCATGGTAAAAGGGGGCGAGGCGCTGCTGGGCGGGCTCCCCGACCCGGCGGCCGCGACAGCCCCACGCCCTGCACCGACTCCCCTCGAAGACGCTGGATGATCCCGTGACCGAACCACAAGTAGCACTGGCCCAGCCCGGGCTGGGCCCCATCCCAGCCGAAGTCCTGCGACACGCCGCGCAGCGCGCGCGCACCGTCATCGCCGCGGTTCAATCCGTGTACGTCGGCCCAGACGCCGTGCCCGAGCTCCTGCTCGTCGCGCTCCTGGCACGTGGCCACGTGCTCCTCGAGGGCGTCCCTGGAGTGGCCAAGACGACCCTCGTCAAGGCCTTCGCGTCGACGCTCGGCTGCGGCTTCCGCCGTATCCAGTTCACGCCGGACCTCCTGCCGGCGGACATCACAGGCACCTACGTGCTCGACCCCCGCAACGGCTCGTTCGACCTGCGCACCGGCCCCATCTTCGCGAACGTCGTGCTGGGAGACGAGATCAACCGGGCGCCCGCGAAGACGCAGAGCGCACTCCTCGAGGCGATGCAGGAGAGCCAGGTCACTGTGGAGGGCGAGACTCGGGCCCTGCCGGCGCCCTTTCTCGTGCTGGCCACGCAGAACCCCGTGGAGCAAGGCGGCACGTACCCGCTGCCCGAGGCTCAGATCGACCGCTTCCTGGTACGCATCATGCTGGGCTATCCGAGCGAAGAGGCAGAGCTCGGGGTGCTGCGACGCTTCGCGGCCGCGCCCGACATGCCCGCCCCAGTCCTTACGCCCGCGGCCATTCTCGAGCTCCAGGGCCTCGTCGAGCGCGTCCACGTGGAAGACGAGGTGCTGTCCTACGTGGTGCGTCTGGCACGCGCGACCCGCTCGCATGGCCGGCTGCTGCTCGGTGTCAGCCCGCGCGCAGCGCTCGCGCTCGTGAACGCTGCACGCGCTCGCGCCCTCCTCGACGCCCGCGACTACGTCCTACCGGACGACATCAAGCACCTGGTCACACCGGTGCTGGCACACCGTCTCGTGCTGACGCCCGAGGCCGAGATGGACGGCGCGAGCGCCGACGACATCCTCTCGCAGACCCTGTCCCGCGTGACCTTGCGGCGAGGCTGAGATGCTCCCGGTCCCATCCCGCGAGGCGCGCCTGCTCTTCTTCACCGCGGTGGGCCTCCTCGCACTGGGCTTCCTCGGCTCCTCCGCCCTGGTCGTGACGCTGGCGTCCGCGACGCTGCTCGCCCTGGCCACGCTGGCCGCATTCACGGTGCCGCTCGGGCGTCGCGTCCGCCGGCAGCGCCTGGAATTCGCCTGGTGGCTGGACCGCGCCGGCGGCAGCGGCACCATCGTGCCAGGCATCCCGTTCCAGGTGCGCTGCTACGTGCGTCACCGCGGACACGACGCCATCGCGCTGACCGACGTGCGGCCGCTGGCGCCCGGGAGCGTCGAGCTGCTGCCCAACCCGGCGAGCGATCTGCTCGTGTCCCCCAGCTCGCGCTCGGAGTTCACGTGCCGCCTGAGCGCTCGCGCGGTGGGCCGCGTCGTGTTGCACGGGCTCGCCGTCTCCCTCCGTGGCCCACTCGGTCTGTTCAGCATGCCGCTGTACTTCCCGAACCCACTCGTCGTGCGGGTGCTGCCGCGCGCTGCTGCGCTCGCCCGCCGCAGCCACCCACGCACCGGATACGCGGCAAGCCGTGCGGGGCGAACGGCGCTGCGCAGGCGTGGGGGAGGAACCGACTTCCATGAGCTGCGTCAGCTCCAGCCGGGCGACTCGTTCAAGTCCATCGCCTGGAAGGCGAGCGCGCGCAGCGGGCGTCTGCTCATCAAAGAGGTCGAGCAGGAGGTGCAGGAGGCGCACGTCGTCGTGCTGGACGTGACCGGCAGCATGCGGGGCGGTGAGCTCGGGACCCGGAAGCTCGACCACGCCATCGACGCTTGCGCCGCGCTGGCCCAACGTGCGCTCCGAGACGGTGACCGCGTCGGCCTGGTGCTCGCGGACGAGCGCCCCATCGCCCAGGTGCCCGTGGGAGAAGGTACGACGCACCTGCCCAAGCTGTACGACGCTCTGCTCGCGGCGACCGAGGTGGTCGACGCGGACCTGACGGCGCTCGACGACGGCCAGGTCGGCGCCTTGGTCGCGCGGTACATCCGGCACCAAGACGGGCTCGACTTCTCGCCCGGAAAGTCGGGTCGGTACCGGTCGCTCGTGCGACACGTCCACGCGGCCCTGGACCGTGAGGCGTTCGAGCAGACGGTCCACGCGGACACGCAGGAGGCGCGCACGCTGCGGGCGTTCTGCCGCAGTCGCGGACTGCCCATCCCGCACCGCCCCGACGCCAGCCACGGTCGCAAGGGGCCGGCGCTGGCAGAGGCCCTCCAGGTCGCCGCGGCGCGGGAGCGCTCTCCCCGCTCCATCACGCTCGTCACGGACTACCACGGGGTCCTGCACACCGACGCCCTGCGCCGCACCATCCAGCTGCTCCACGCGCACGGTCACGCCCTGACCGTCCTGCTGCTGACGACGCCCACTCGCGGCCCGCTCGAGGCCGCCGTCTACGGACGCACCGAGGCGCGACACGTCCGAGAGGCGAAGGTCTTCTTCGGGCGGCTTGGCGTGCGCGTGCGCGTCGCGGAGGGCGCCGATGCCGCGGGAGCGCTGGCGTTGCCGACGCCGTCTGCCAGGCTGGCCTCGTGACCGACTACTCGTTCGAGGACCCACGCGACGTCCTGGCGCGTCACCGGTTGGGCGCCAAGCGGCGCTTCTCGCAGAACTTCCTGATCTCGGAGCCCACCGTCCGCGCGATCGCGCGCGCCGTGGACCTGAAGCCTGGGGAACGCTGCGTCGAGCTGGGCCCTGGGCTCGGGACCCTCACGCGCGCGCTCGTGGCGTCGGGGGTGCCCGTGACAGGCATCGAGCGTGATCCCGACATGCTGCACGTGTTGCACAAGGAGCTCACGGATCACCCGAACTTCCACGTGGTCGACGGAGACGCGGCGCAACTCGACGTGCAAGGCCTCTTGGGTCCCGGGGGTCCCGTGGTCGTGGTGGGCAACCTGCCGTACGCGATCACGGGGATGATCGCGCGCCGTCTGGTCGACCAGTGTGCGAACGTCGCGCGCGTGGTGGTGATGGTGCAGCGAGAGGTCGCCGAGCGCTGGCTCGCCCACCCGGGCGAGCGGGCGTACGGTGCGCCGACCGTGTTCTTGTCCGCGGTCTACGCGATCGACCACGTCCTCGATGTCCCCCGCGGCGCGTTTCATCCAGCCCCGAAGGTGGAGAGCGCCGTGGTGCAGCTGACACCGCGGGCCGAGCCACGCGCGGAGGAGACCCCCACCTTGCAGGCGGTGGTGAAGGCGGCCTTCCATCAGCGTCGCAAGACGCTTCGGAACGCCCTGCGGCCACTGTTCACCGACACGGACACGCTCGACCGGGCGCTCGACATGGCCGAGGTGGATGGCCGCCGCCGAGGGGAGACGTTGTCGGTCGAAGAGTTCGCGCGCATCGCCGCGCACCTCTGATGCGGCCCTACCCCGCCCGCAGCGGGCGGCGGGCCGCCGCTCGTCGCCCCGTTGGCGCCTCGCTCAGGTGAGGTCGGGAGGGGTCGGCGCGCGCTCGTCGCCACCGCGAGGCCCGAGGGACGTCGTGACGCGCTCGTTGCCACCGAGGGCGTCATCGCGGTCTGGGTTCGCGTGCAGCGCGTGCCGGCGATAGGCACGCACGCCCCACAACGAGAGAGCGTAGGCCGGTACGCCCAACGCCACCCCGCTGATCAGTGAGCCCAGCCACAGCTCACCGCCCAGCTGAGCCATGGCGTCGCCGACACGGCTCCAGAACGCCGCCGAGAGCAGCTGTTCGAACATCCCGGCCGAGGTGGACTCGCCCGCCATGAGACGCTCCTGCACCTCGGCCCAGCTCGAGTCCCCCGCCCCTGCGTGGAGCACGAGGTTGCCGAGCCACCAACAGAAGCCGTACAGCGGCACCGCCGTGACCGGGTTGGTGATGAACAGGATGGGAACCCCCGCCACCTTGTTCACGCGCAGCGCCGTGGCGAGCGTGACGTAGATGACGATCTGCAGACCCAGCGTGGGGGTCATGGCCACCACGAACCCGAGGAACACCCCGCGAGCGATGCGTTGAGGTGAATCGTCGAGGCCGAGGATGCGGTTGACGACCACGTCCCGCAGACGCTGCCAGATCCTCACGGACCCTCCCCGGCGCCGCGTGGCGCGGTCGACGCTGCGCCGTCGTTCACATCGACGTCGGCGCAGTCCAGGGCTCCGTACCCACCGCCTCCCGGTGTCTCGATGCGGAGCACGTCGCCCGGCCCGACGCGCACGGCGAATTTTCCATCCATGGGCCGTGCGTTGAGCCAGTTGGCGCCGCGTGCGCCTGGGTGTCCTCCGGCCAGACCGAACGGCGCGCGGGTGCGCCTCTCGCTGAGCAGGCTCACATGGAGCGGCGCGAGGAACTCGAACTCGCGGACGAGTCCGTCGCCACCTCGCTGGCGGCCCGCCCCGCCAGACCCGGCGCGCAGCCCGAAGGTCCGGACCCGCACGGGGTAGCGGGCCTCGAGCAGCTCGGCGTCGGTGATGCGCGAATTGGTCATGTGCGTATGCACTCCGGGCGCTCCCGGGTGTAGCGCGCTGGCGCCGGCGCCGCCTCCGATGGTCTCGTAGTATCCAAAGTGTTCGTCACCGAGCGTCAGGTTGTTCATGGTTCCCTGGCTCGCGGCAACCCGGCCGAGCGCCCCGAGCAGCACGTCCACCACGCGCTGCGACGTCTCCACATTTCCACCCGCCACGGCGCTCTCGGCCGGAGGGTCGAGCAAGCAACCGGGCGGCAGCGAGAGCTCGACCGCCCGCACGCATCCTGCGTTGAGAGGAACCTCCCGGGACACCAGTGCGCGCAGCACGTACATGACGGCGGCACGCGTCACGGCGCGGGGCGCGTTGAGGTTGTTGGCGCGGGCGGGTCCCGTCCCCGCGAAGTCGAGGGACAGCCGCTGCCCCGAGACGCGCGCACACACCCGCACGGGCGTACCGTCGTCGAGGGCATCCTCGAAGTGGTGCTCCCCGTCCGGAATGCGGGCGATGGCCTCGGCCACCGAGGCTTCGGCGTCGTCCTGGACGTGAGCCATGTAGGCGTCCACCACCGCCCTGCCCTCTTGTTCGACAAGCTCGCGCAGCAAACGCTCCCCCAGGCGGTTCGCAGCGACCTGGGCCCGAAGATCGGCGATGTTCTCGTCTGGCCGCCGGGCGGGATACGGGCCGCCCGCGAGCGCCGCTCGCAGCGCTTCCACGTGCAGCTCCCCTTGGGCGACGATGCGCAGCGCGCGTAGCACGACCCCCTCCTCGACGAGCGAGGTCGAGAACGGCGGCATGGAACCAGGCGTGATGCCTCCGACGTCGGCATGGTGGCCTCGACACGCCACGAAGTACGCGGGCGCCGGGTCCTCCCCCACGTGCACGGGTGTGACCACCGTGATGTCCGGTAGGTGTGACCCTCCCCCCGCCGGGTCGTTGGTTGCGAACACGTCCCCCGGCGCCATCGCGGGGTGCGCGGCGCACACGGCGGCGACCGACTCGCTCATGGCGCCCAGGTGAACGGGGATGTGCGGCGCGTTCGCGATGAGCGCGCCCCGTGCGTCGAAGATGGCACACGAGAAGTCGAGGCGGTCACGGATGTTGGTGCTCATGGCGGTGCGCTCGAGCACGCTCCCCATCTGCTCGGCGATCGCCATGAAGCGGTGATGGAACACCTGCAGACGCACCGGATCGACCGAGGTGTCCCCGCGAGGCGCAGCGCGGGCCACTGGTCGCTCGTCGGTGAGCACGAGGATGCCCTCTGGCCCTCGTCGGAGGACGAAGCCCGGCTCCAGCACCAGTGTCCCCGTGGCCGCGAGGATCATCGCGGGTCCGTGCAGCTCGGCTGGGAGCTCCTCCTGAGCGTGCACAGGCACGAGCTGGCGGACGCCGTCGAGGAAGACGGGTGTCCGCATCGCCTGCGACGCGTCCCTCGAAGGCTCATTCGTGATCGCGTCGTCGTGCGCAGCGGTCGCGCGCTCGCGTGATTCGACCGACACGCGCGCCCGCACGGCGGCGACGCGCAGCGGCCTGTCACGCACGTAGCCGAAGAGCCGTCGGTGCTCGCGCTCGAACGCCGACGACATGCACGCGACGTCGCCGAACCGCACGGACAGCGACGTCTCGGTGCCCTCGGACCGTAGGTCCACGCTCAGCTCGATGCTCAACGCCACAGGGGCGTCCACACCGGCGAGGCCGCTCGCGTCTTTGGCGATGAGCGCTTCCCCCTCGGCCACGAGCGCCTCTGCCAAAAGGCGGAGCGCCGGGAGGGCGGCGTCTTCGAGGCCCACACCGCCCGCGTCGCGCGTCCCGTGCCATGCCGTCGCTGCGACCCCTATGCCGTACGCCGAGAGCACGCCGGCCAGCGGATGCACCAGCAGGGTGCGGATGCCGAGGTCACGCGCGACGCGGCACGCGTACTGTCCACCGGCACCTCCGAACACGACGAGGGCGTGCTCGCGGACGTCGTGACCACGGGCGACCGATACCTTGCGGATGGCGTCGCCCATCGTGGCCGTGGCAACGTCGAGGAAGCCCTCGGCGACCCGCGCGCGAGACGCGTCGGTGTCACCGTAGCCGAGCTCGTGAGCGAGCTCGCCCAAGCGCGCCGCGACGCGCTCCGCATGCAGCGGAAACGGGAAGCGCTCGGCGGGCACGCGGCCGAGGAAGTGCGCCACGTCCGTCAACGTGAGATCGACCGCATCCGGGTGGCCGTAGCAGAGGGGTCCTGGGCGGGCGCCAGCGCTCTCTGGACCGACCACCATGCGACGTCCCAGCAGGCGACAGATGGACCCACCTCCGGCCGCCACGGTGTGGATGTCGAGCATGGGCACCCGCAGCCGAGTCCCCGCGACACGCGCGTCGTACACGTGCTCGAGCGCACCGCCGTAGCGGCACACGTCCGTGCTCGTGCCACCCATGTCGAAGCCGACGACCTGGCTCGCCCCTGTGAGCGCGGCCACCTTGCCGACGGCAACCGCACCTCCGGCGGGACCCGACAACACGGCGTCACGTCCGCGGAAGTGCGCCGCCTCCATCAAGTCGCCACTGCTCTGCATCAGTCGGATGCGGCTGCCGGGGAGCGCGGCCTCGAGCGACGTGACGAAGCTGCGGATGACGGGCGTCAAGTAGGCGTCGACCAAGCACGTCTCGGTGCGCGCCAGATAGCCCCGGACGTGCGCCACCTCGTGCGACAGCGTCACCCAGGAGAAGCCCGCCGCGTCTGCCAGCGCGCCGATCGCGCGCTCGTCCTCGGGCGCGATCGGGGAATGCATGAGGGCCACCGCCAAGGAGGTGATCCCCATCTCGCGGAGCTCGCGCAAGACCTCGCTGACCGCACCCCGATCCAGATCGCGGAGCCGCGAACCATCGGCGGCGCTGCGTGCCCCCACTTCGCGCACGACCTCGTACAACGGCTCCGGTCGCTGGATCTCGAGCGCGAAGAGCTCGGGTCGCGCCTGGTCCCCGACCACCAGCAGATCACGGAAGCCTTCTGTCACGAGCAAGGCGGTGCGTGCGCCTCGGCGCTCGAGCAAGGCGTTGGTGGCGAGCGTCGTCCCGAGCCGTATGTCGCAAGGTGGAATCCGCGCGCCGTCCGCCAACGCCAAGAGCTGCCGGATGACGTCCAGGGGTGGCTCGTCCGTTGCGAGTTGCTTGGCCGTGCGAAAGCCCCCGCTCGCGAGCGGTGTGACTCCGTCGCAGAACGTGCCGCCGCGGTCGAGGTAGATGGGGTGGAGGGGCGGGGTCACCGTGGCGAGCCTAGCAGGCCGCCGCATCGCCATCGCGCCTGGGTCGACGCTTGCGATTCCGATGTGGCGCGATCTCGGGAGCGGCAGGAATCGCCGATAATCGTCACATTGAAATTGCTCGCGATTTTGAAATGGCGGATTGCAAAGATGCGCAGGCAGTCAAGGTTTTTGTGGACTTCTGAGCTGTGACACGCGACGGATGAGCACCGCTATGTCCCTCGAAGAGGTTCAAGTCTCATCACTGATACCGGCCAGCCCCAACGCCATCTACGCCGCGTGGATGGACTCGAGGCGGCACAGCGCCATTACGGGCTCGGTCGCGGTGATCAACCCTTGGGTCGGAGGTCGCGTCAGCGCGCGGGCTCGCTTCGTCGAAGCGACGCACGTGAAGCTGGACACCGGCAAGCAGATCCTCCTGGCATGGCGCACCCAGGACTTTCCGCCAGAGGCCGCTGACTCGCACGTGGAGATCCTCTTGCAGCCCGCCGCGGGTGGCACGAAGGTGAGCATTCATCACACGCAGATCCCGGCGGGACACTCCGCGGCCGCTCGGGAGATCTGGCGCGCCGCCTACCTGGATCCGATGAAGCGCTACTTCGGAAAGTCGGGTGCCATGGAAGCGGCTCACCGCGCGGCCACCCGAGCAGGGCAGATGCCCACGGCGGACATGGTGGGCATGCGACGCGCCCGGACCCCGATCACCTCGGCCGGCAACGTGCATGCGCCGATGATGACAGACGACCCCCCGCCCAAAGCGCGCCGCGTCATCCTGCGCAAGAAGAAGGGTTCCACGCAGTCCGATCCTCCCGTGACGGCTGCGCCGCCCGCCTCGAAGAAGGCCACCGAGCGCGCGAGCCACGATACACGGGGCTCGCAGCCGGGGACGAAGACGACCGCATCCAGCAGGTCGACACAGACGGTGTCGCCCGCCAGCACATCCAGTACCAAGCGCGTCAAGGCCGCTCCCAAGAAGGCCGCGCCCAAGAAGGCCGCTCCCAAGAAGGCCGCGCCCAGGAAGGCCGCTCCCAAGAAGGCCGCGCCCAAGAAGGCCGCTCCCAAGAAGGCCGCTCCCAAGAAGGCCGCTCCCAAGAAGGCCGCTCCCAAGCAGGCCGCGCCCAAGAAGGCCGCGCCCAAGAAGACTGCTCCCAAGAAGCGTCGTTGAATCGCCACGTCGTCTGGTCAGACTTCGATGCTGCCTGGTGCGGCCCTTCACGTGCCGCGCACCAGAGAACTCCAGCGCTACTCTGCCCGCGGGGAGCTCAGCGTGGTGTCCGCAGGTCCGCCTCGGCCGACACGAGCGCCGTCAAGACTTCGTGCGAGATGCGCCGCGCAGACGAAGAGCCGGATCCCTGAAACCGATCGGGATGGAGGCTGCGCGCGAGCCTCCGCAGCGCGACCCGCGCCTGCTCGGGCCGCGCCGTGGAAGGGAGGTCGAGGAGGGCCCACGGCGTGGCGTGACGCTGCACTTCACGATGCTTGCGCAGCAGCAGGCCATAGGAGTCGGGGCCGCGTGGCGCGATGGCGCGCACCAGCTTCAACGCCGTGAGCGTGCGCAGCGCGCGCAGACTCCCGGCAGATGCCGCGAGCACCGCGTCCACCTGACACGCCCCTGCGCGCAGCATCGACATCATGGCCAGCTCACTCGGGTCGAGAGACACGTCCGCCAAGAGCTGCTCCCCGAGTGGCGTCAGCTCCAACACTTCGTCGCCGAACTTGCGTCGTAGCAGCGCCGGGTCTTCCCCCATGAGCGCCTCGCGCATCGCCCCCAAGACGAGCTCGGCGACGTTCACGGGCTCGTCGAGGAGAGGCACCCCAATCTCGGGCGTGCCCGCGCGGAAGCGGAAGTCGGCATCGCGGAAGGAGAACAGCCTCAGCAGCCTGCGTTGAAGCTGCAACCGGAGCGCCCTCGTGAGCTCCTCCCGGGTCACGCGCCCGCTCTGCACCAGCCACTCCCCCACCGGCCCGGCTGGTGCGTCGTCCACGACGAGCGCCGCTTCCGAGCCCAACGCGCCGGACGCCACGAGCAAGTCCCCGAGGGCATTCTCGTCGGGTTCCGAGAGCGCGATCGCGCGCGGCGTGCCAGCGACGATGCTGACACGTGCGTCGGAGGGTCCCCGCTCGACGCCGCTCGCGACGACCTCGAGGACCCCGGTGGCGGCCGACCGGGTGAGCGTCAGGAGGGCACGCGAGAGAGCGGTGGCTGCTGGGAGTCGGTCCACTCCGTTCCGATACGACACACGCCATCACGGCGGCAACTTTCCGACAACGCGCGTGACGACGGCGGTAGAGCGACGCGGCCAGCGCGCCGCACACGGCGCTACGGGGTGTAGGGGCTGAGCGAGAGCGTGGTGCGGATGTCACGCGAGCGATGACCTACGGCCCCGCGCGTCACGCCGTAGCGGTCTGCGATGTTCTGCTGACTCAGCCCCAACCCGCGCAGCTGCGACACGGTGTACTCGACGGCTGCGGCCAGGACGTCGGGACGCCCGACGGCGTCGCGCAAGCCGATGTAGTCGTCGAGGACGTCACGCGCGCAGTTGATGTCGTCCGGATCGAAGCCGCCCGCGATCATCTGGTCCACCAGCAACGCGGCCACGGACTCCGTGAACTCGTCCTCGCAGCCCGACATGTCCTCGACGGCATCGTCGATGGCACCGTCGGCGACGGACCCAACACGACCCATGACGCCCTTGACCGCACGCGGTCGCTTGGCAGGGGCCCCTTGCTCGATCCACTCCTGTAGCGAGCGGTGCTCCTTGTGGCGAGGAGCGAGGGCGACCGCCTCCCGCGCGAGCACGAGGGCCTCCACCAGCTTGCCCCTGCGCGCCAGGCAGTGGGCCAAGGACGCCACAACCTCATCGTGGAGAGGCTCTTGTTCGTACGCCACCCGCAGGTGCTGTTCGGCGCCAACCAGGTCGTCCAGCCCGACGTCCAACAGGTGCCCCAGGTTGTGGTGGTACCAAGGCGTGCCTGGTGCAAAGCCGAGCGCGCGCCGGTAGCACCGGGCCGCGTACGCGTAGTTGCCGAGCAGCGCCTGACAGAGGCCCATCAGCGCGTGAAGTACGTCGCCGTGCCGGGGATGCCCCGCGTCGATCGCGCGGCGCAGATGCAGCGCAGCGCGCCACGGGTTGTCCTCGAGGTGTAGCTCGGCCAGGTGACGGTGCGCGAAGATGGCGGAGTCGCTTCCCACCGGAGCCTCGCGCGCGAGGTCGATCAGCGCACGTTCGATGTCGGCGCGACGACCACTCGACAGCGCTCGCTCTGCGCGCAGCTGAAGCTCCCTGATGGTCGGTTGCCCGCGTTCGCTCACGCCGTTCCTATACCCGGGGGTCGCGCGGGGTTCAAGGTCGTTCGCACGCCACGCGGGCCGCGCATTCCCCGGCGAGGGGTGAAGTGTGCACCCATGTGTGCCATGGTCCGCGACATGAGTGAGCCCACGGTCGCGCTGCGCGCGGCGCCGTTCTCTTCGTGCGTGGCCCTGACCGCGGTCCTGTTCGCGACCGGCGCATCTGCTGCGCGCGCCCAAGACACCCAAGACACCCAAAACACCCAAGACACCCAAGACACCGAAGACGCCCAAGGCCATAGGGACCTCGACGGCAGCGCGGACAGCACAGCGCCGGGACCGGGAGACACCTCGCATTTGGCGACGCCGCCCCCTGAGCCTTCACGGATGGCGCGGCGGATCGAAGCCGTGGACGCGCAGTTCGGCCGCTGGGTGGTCGTACCGATCGCCAGCGTGCTCATGAAGGACGTGTGGTTCTGGGACGACGGTGGCGACCCGACCGACAACACGAAGGTCCCGTTCATCGTGGCTTGGCTCATCCTCGGTGCGGTCTTCTTCACCTTCCGCTTTCGTTTCATCAACGTGCGGGCGTTCACGCACGCGCTGCGCGTCGTGCGCGGGGACTTCGACGATCCTTCGCACGCGGGCGAGGTGTCGCACTTCCAAGCGCTGTCCTCCGCGCTCTCGGCGACCGTGGGTCTGGGCAACATCGCGGGCGTCGCGGTCGCGGTGAAGCTGGGTGGCCCCGGCGCGCTCTTTTGGATGGTGGTCGCCGCCTTCTTCGGCATGACGTCCAAGTTCGCGGAGTGCACGCTCGGTCAGATGTATCGCAGCGTGGACGAGACCGGGCGCGTCCTGGGTGGCCCGATGCAGTACCTGAAGCGTGGGTTCGCCGAGCTGGGGATGACCCGGCTGGGCAAGGTCATGGCGACCCTGTTTGCGGTGCTGTGCATCGGCGGCAGCTTTGGCGGCGGGAACATGTTCCAGAGCAACCAGAGCTATCAGGGCGTCATTCAGATCATCCCCGCGCTCGACAACGCCGCGGGGAAGCTCATCTACGGCGTGCTCCTCGCCGCGCTGGTGGGCGTCGTGATCATCGGTGGCATCAAGCGCATCGGACAGGTGGCCTCGGCCATCGTGCCGCTCATGTGCGGGCTCTACCTCATCGCGGGCCTCATCGTGCTGGTGACCAACGTGAGCGCCATCCCAGCCGCCTTCGCGCTCATCTTCGAACGCGCGTTCGCGCCGCAGGCGGTCAGCGGAGGCGTCGTCGGTGTGCTCGCGGTAGGCTTCCAGCGCGCCGCGTTCTCCAACGAGGCGGGCGTGGGCTCAGCCGCCATCGCGCACTCCGCCGCCGCCACCGACGAGCCCATCCGCGAGGGCATCGTGGCGTCCATCGGCCCCTTCATCGACACAGTGGTGGTGTGTCTGATGACGGGCCTCGTGCTGATCGTAACGGGCGCGTGGACCGCCGACGCGGAGGGCGTCGCGCTCACCTCGATCGCGTTCCAGCGCGTGGTGCCCTGGTTCCCAGACGTGCTCAGCGTGGCCGTGTTCCTGTTCGCCTACAGCACCCTCATCAGCTGGAGCTACTACGGCGAGCGCTGCTGGGCGTACCTGGTGGGTGAGGGCAAGAGCCTCTGGTACAAGTTGATGTACCTCGGGGCGGTGGTGCTCGGCTCGGTGCTCAAGCTGGGGAGCGTGATCGACTTCAGCGACATGATGATCCTCGGCATGGCGCTCCCGAACATCGTCGGCGTCATCATCCTCAGCCCGAAGATCGGGACCGCGCTCGACACCTACTGGGCCAAACTGAAGAGCGGACAGATGACGGTCAACCGAGGCACGCCGCAGACGTTCTGACCACGCGCGGAGGCTCGCTCGAGCGCCCCTCGCGCACGGACGCGCGCTCTGACAGCCCGCTCAACGCTGGAGCCGGACGACCGTCAGGCGCTCTCCTCCCTCGTCCCGCTCGCCCGGCCGGAAGTCCCTGACGTAGCGCGTGTACTGACGCAGCTCGCTTCGAACGGCGTCGCGTAGCGCGCCACTCCCCACACCGTGGAGCACGTACGCGGTGGCCTCCCCCGCGCCGAACATGCGATCCAGGAACGCCTCGAGCATGGCCAGCGCATCGTCTACGCGCAGCCCCCGCAGGTCCAAGGTGTTGTCGGCGGTCGGCATGCTCGGAGCGGAGACCGCGGGAGGGGCCTCGTGAGCGATGGCCGGAGCCTTCTCCGCGTCGGGCGCGCTCGCGCCCAGCTCGCCCACGTCGACCCACAGCTTCAGCGCACCGGCGGCGACGCGGACTTTGCCCTTGAGCGGTCCCTCCAGGATCACGGCGCTTCGACCGAGGCGAGCCACATGGACCGTGGCTCCGATGGAAACGTCCCCGAGCTGAACCGGCGGTGCAGTGTCGTGCGCCGCGGACGCCCCACCCCGCGCTGCTCCGGCCTCCGTAGCGAGGTCGTTGGTCGCCCGCTGAGCTTCGTCCGTCTTGCGCAGCAGCGCCTGGAGCGACTGCTCGTCGCGTGCCTCACGCAGCGCCTTGCGCGCCTCCTTGATGCGCGCGCGGATGTCCCGCAGCTCGTCGAAGAGCTTGGTGGTGGCACGCGCGACACTGCGCTGGTCAGCTGCCATCAGCGCCTCGAGCTTGCCCTCGGCCTTCGCTTGGAGCGCCTCGGCGGCGCGCTCGCGCTCTCGCGCGCCGTCGAGCGTGCGCTGCGTCTCTTCACGCAACACCTGGATCCCGCGCACCAGCTGATCGAAGTCCCGGCTCTGCTCCGGAAGCACCGCGCGCGCGCGCTCGATCACGACCTCGGGCACGCCGAAGCGACGCGCGACGTCGAGCGCGCTCGATGCGCCTGGCATTCCCAAGGTGACCTCGAAGGTCGGGCGCATCTCGGCGACGTTGAAGCCCACCGCCGCGCTCAACATCCGCTCATCGCGCATGGCCATCGCCTTCAGCGCTTCATAGTGGGTCGTCACCGCCACCGCGCCACCTCTCCGGCACAGCGTGTCCACCAGCGCGCACGCGAGCGCGGAGCCTTCCTCGGGGTCCGTGCCGCCTGCGAGCTCGTCCATCAGCAGCAGCGCGCCGGGCTGCGTCTCATCCAGCATCTGCACGAGACGCGTCACGTGCGCAGAGAACGTCGACAGGTTCTTGTGGATGTTCTGGTCGTCCCCAACGTCGCTGGCCACGTGCGAAAAGAAGCCGCAGCGGCTCCCGTCGGCGGCTGGGATGGGGAGGCCCGCGCGCATCATGAGCGCGGCGAGACCGAGGGTCTTGAGGGCCACGGTCTTGCCACCTGCGTTGGGGCCCGACAGCACCAACGCGCGACCAGACGAGAGCGGCAGGTCGTTGGGCACGACGGCGACCCCGTCGAGCAGCAGGAGCGGGTGCCGCGCGGCCTTGAGGTCGATGTCGGACTCGTCCGATAGAGGCAGCACGCGCGCCCCCAGTTCATCACCCAAGCGCGCCGCGGCCGCCCGCAGGTCGGCGTGGTCGATGGCGTCGGCGGCTGCCATCAGGCTGGGCAAGCGCTCTGCGGCGAGGTCGGACAGCGCCTGCAGCACGCGGGCGATCTCCCGGTCGAGCTCCGCTTGAGCCATCTTGAGGTGGTTGCCATGGGGCACCAGCGCGCGCGGCTCGACGAACACGCTGTGTCCGCTGGCGCTCGTCCCGTGGACGATACCCGGGAGGGTCTCGTGGGCGTCCCGGCGAACGGGCACGACGTACCGCCCGTCTCGCTCGGTGTAGAACGCATCGGAGAGGATCGCCGCCTTCTCGACCAGGATCTCCTCCAGCTTCGCGATCAGACGCGCCCGCAAGTTGGCGACGTCGGAACGCAGCCGGCGGATGTCGGGGCTGGCGCGGTCGGACAGGCTCCCATCCGACTCGATGGCGGACTCGAGCTCGTCCAGCAACACGTCCAGCGTGGGGTCGAGGGCACAGCGAGCGTGGAGCGCGGGGGCCACGTGCCTGTGCCGTCCCAAGAACAGACGCAGCGCACGCGCGACGCCGAGCACGCTCATCAAATCGCGGAGCGCGGGGCCGTCCAGCGCCCCCCGCTTTTCGAGGCGCGCCAGCTGAGGGAACACCTCCCGCGCGCCATCCACGCGCAGCGGCTCACCGATGGAGGCGAGGTGCATCGCCTCCGCTGTCTCGGCCAAGGCGACCAGCGTTCCCTCTCGCGAGCCAGCGATGGGGAGATGCTCGAGCCGTGCGCGGAGAGGCCCACGGCAGCGCTCGGCGACCGCCTGCGAGAGGCGATCCCACTCGAGGTCCGCGAGGGTCTTTGAGAGCGTGTCCGAGGCCGACTGCGTCATGGCGTCGGCACCCTGCGGCTCGGGCCCCGGATGCGCAACCCACGGCGCGTCGGTTGTGCGTCTCCCTCGGCTCGGACCATCCGCGCGAAAATTCGACTGCGTCGTTGCTCTCCGCCGCGCTGCCCCTAAACTAGACCACTGGCGAGTAACATATCCCCGAACGAGAGCACGAATGCCCATCTCCCTATCCGAACTGCAGGCCAACGTCCGTTCTCAGAAGACGCTCATCCCCGGCCTCTACGGCGGAGTGGACTTCGACCAGGTGCCCGAGCGCTTCACCCGCGACCTCGGGGTGAAGAGCATGCTGGCCGAACCCTTCGCCACCAAGTACCGCGCGAAGGTGCTCGCGGACGCGGGGGCGGTCGATCGCATGCAGGCCTACACCATGCTGGGGGACACCGTCGCGGACGCTTACGCGGCGCTGCTCCCCACCTACGGCTTCCGGGGCTTGGTGGACATGCTCTCGCTCGCCTGCGAGAAGGGCCTGGACGCGGTGCAGGATCCGCCCGCCGAATTGGTGCGGTTCATCGAGTCCATGGAGCGCCGCCCCGACTGGATCGATCCGAAGCTCAGCGCGCAGGGCGCTCGGGCAACGCGCGTGACGATGGCCATCCTGGCCCCCTTCGTCATCCGAGGGGCGTTCATCGCAACGTTCATGAACAAGTACTCCGGGCTGCCCATGGCGCTCACGGGCGCGCTCTCCGAGGACTCCGCCGTGCAGCGTGTGAAGGAGACCGCCAGCTTCTTCACGACCGCTTGTCTGCCAAACGCGCTGGACCGCTTCGGCTCGGGCTTCCGCGCGGCCGCCATGGTGCGCCTCATGCATTCCATGGTGCGCGCCAGTCTGCTGATGCGCGCTGGGCGCTGGGACTCGACGGTGTTCGGTATCCCCATTCCGCAAGTGGACCAGATGCCCGCGGGGACCATGCCGGCGTTCGTGACCGCGTACCAAGCGGTGCGCGAGAAGCGCGGCTTCACCAAGCGCGAGCGGGCCATCGTCGAGCTGTGCCGGCACCAGTGCTTTCTGCTGGGGCTCCCGGACGACCTGCTGCTCGAGACGCCGAAGGACATCTTCGAGGCCATGCTGGTGTACTCGGCGACGCTGCGCGACGGATACGACGATGCGACCAACGGAGAGCTCGTGCGCGCGACGATGGCGGCCTACCTGCCGAGCGAGCGAAACCTCCCAGGGCGCGTGTTCGACACCGTGGAGCGCAGCGTCTCGAAGGTCTTCTTCCGTCACACGTTCCGGGTGCCAGACGACAAGCTCACCCAAATGCAGGTCATCCCGAGCCGCGTCGACTACGCCGTGTTCGCGGCGTTCCAGGGCTTCGCGGTGCCCACGCTGTTCGCGCACATGGCGGCAGAGCGCGTGCCGCTCGTGGAGCGCGCAGCCGACCGCTGGCTGGTGCAGCGCCTCGACGAGCTCCTAGTGAGCTACGGGCACGCGGAGTACACCACCAACCCCACCCAACACGCCGTGGCGCGGGGGGACGGCGGGCGACCGAGCGGCCACGAGAACGCCCACGGGCACGCGCCAGCCGGGGCGATGCGCCCGGCCGTCGCGTAGCTCAGCGGAAGATGTCCGGCACCTTCAGGTCGCCACCACCCATCATGGTGGTGGTCTGGGTGTCGGTCATGCGGGTGTCACCGTTCGCCGTCATGCCAGCCGGCGGTCGCCCCGCGCCAGTGCGACGCACGAGCGCCATCTGCACCGTGGTGCGACTGCCCTCGGGCGTGATCTCGAGGTCCCCGACCGAGAGCCCGTGGCGAGCCTGGAGCACGATGGGCACGCCCGACACGACCTCCAGGTCGCAGGGCGTGGGCCCGCAGATCTGCTCGGTGTTGGCCACCTGAACGCTGGCCCCGTCAGGACGCGTCTCGACGTGGATGATGGTCATGGACGGACCTGTTGGGGCGCCTGCGTCGTCCTGCGTGGCGTCCGCACCCGTGTCCGTATCGGGCGTGCTTCCGCCGGGACTCGTGGGACTGCCCGCGTCCGGCACGACCGCGTCCGGGGTCGGGCGCATGTCGGGGTTCTGCGCCACGACGACCGGCCTCTGGCTCAGGAACCAGGCCGCCACCCCGCCTCCCGCCGCGAGCACCACGGCGATGGCCAGGATCATGGGCAGTCGGCTGGGCTGCGGCTCCGCCATGGTCGGAGACGACACCCGCCCTGGGGCGAGGGAGCGCGGGGGCTTGCGCGGGGCCTTGACCGGCTCGCCGTAGCCCGCAAGCGTGGACTTTGCGACGCGCCCTTCGGACGCCGCCTCGAGGGCCTCGAGCAGCGCGGGCATGTCCTGGTAGCGGTCCTCGGGCGCCTTGGCGAGCGCCTTGTAGATGACCATCTCGAGCTCGGCGCTGCACTCGACGTGCTGGTTGACCTCCTGCAGCGCTGGGGGCTCCTCGAACATGTGCTGCGTGAGGATGCCCATGAACGAGTCGCCCACGAACGGCACGCGGCCCGTGACGCACTCGAACAGGATGACGCCCATGGCGTACACGTCCACGCGGTGGTCCAGGTGCTTTCCGGCGGCCTGCTCGGGGGACATGTATTCGGGCGTGCCGAAGATCATGCCCGTCTTGGTGAGCTTGCGGCCGGGCTCTCCCTCGGTCTCGATGTCGGACATCTTGGCGATGCCGAAGTCCACGATCTTCACGAAGTCCGCGTTGTCGTGGCGCGACACCAAGAAGATGTTCTCGGGCTTCATGTCGCGGTGGACGATGCCCTTGCTGTGCGCCGCCCCCAGCGCGCGGCAGCACTGGCTGACGATGGCGATGGCGCGCGGCACGGCGAGCACGCCCTCGCGCTCGAGGACGTTCGCGAGGTCCTCGCCCTCGAGGTACTCCATGATGAAGTAGCTCGCGCCCTGCGGGGTCTCGCCGAAGTCGCTGATGTCGACGATGTGCTCGTGGCCAATGCGCGAGGCGCTCTTGGCCTCTTGGCGGAAGCGCGCGACCACCTCGGGCCGGCTCGAGAAGTCGTCGCGCAGCAGCTTGATGGCCACCCGCTTCTCGATGACGGTGTGGATGCCTTCGTAGACGAGGCCCATGCCGCCCTCGCCGATCTGTCGGATGACCTTGTACTTGTCGAGCATCTGCCCGATGAGCGGATCATCCGGGATGTCCCCCGACTCCATCTGCGTGTGCGTGACGACGCGGGCGCCGTCGATCGGGCAGAAGACCTCGCCGCCTTCGTACTCGTTCTTGCAGACTGGGCAGATCTTGGTGGCCATCGTTAAGCAGGGAAATGGGGCGCTCGGAAGACGCGGAGACGGTATCACCGGGGTGCAGGGGGGTCAACGAAAGCCCCGCCGCAAGTGAGCCAAACTGCTTGGAAACTAGAACCCCGGGGGACCTTGGGGGCGCTCCCACGGACGTTGCAGCGGCCGCCCGGCTCTGGTACCGGGGATGGCGATGACCGAGCCCGAGCCGCGGATCCGCCTGCTGGACGACGCCCTGATCGACCAGATCGCGGCGGGCGAGGTCGTGGAGCGTCCCGCGAGTGTGGTGAAGGAGCTGCTGGAGAACTCCCTGGACGCCGAGGCCGGGTCCATCACCGTCACCATCGTCGACGGCGGCACGGAGAGCATCCTGATCAGCGACGACGGGCACGGCATGGGCCCGGTGGACGCCGCGCTCGCCGTGCAGCGGCACGCCACGAGCAAGCTGCGGCGATTCGAGGACCTGAGCCACATCCGCACGCTCGGCTTCCGCGGCGAGGCGCTGCCCTCCATCGCTTCGGTCAGCCGCTTCGAGCTGACCACACGGCGGGCCGAGGACGTCTCGGGGGTGCGGGTCCGCGTGCACGGCGGCGAGGCGGAGCCCCCCGCGCCCATCGGGTGTGCCCGGGGCACGACCGTGAGCGTCCGCGACCTGTTCTACGCCGTGCCGGCACGGCGGAAGTTCCTGAAGGCGCGCCAGACCGAGACCAGCCACGTGATCGACGTGTGCCGGCGCGTGGCCTTGGCCCACCCTGAGCTGCGGCTGCACGTCTTCAGCAACGAGCGGCGCGTGGGAGAGTGGCTGCCCGAGAAGGACTGGTTCGCGCGCGCCCAGGCCAACTTCGGGGACGAGACCTTGCAGCGTATCGAGGGGCAGCGCGGCAGCGTCCAGGTTCGCGCGGCGCTGGGGGCTCCCGAGAAGGCGCGCACGGGCACGCGCCACCTGTACCTGTTCGTGAACGGTCGCCCAGTGAAGGACACAGCGCTGGCGCGGGCCGTCAGCTTCGCCTACGGCAGCGTGATCTCGGGGGGTCGCTACCCCGCAGGGGTGCTGCACGTGGACCTGCCGGCCGAAGAGGTGGACGTCAACGCGCACCCGCAAAAGACCGAGGTGCGCTTCGCGGCTGGGTCGGCCGTGCACGAGGCGGTCACGCGCGCGCTCGCGAAAGAGCTGGGAACGCAGGCCTTCGGCGGCCCTGCCAGCCGGCCCGCCGCGTCGTTCTGGGATACGCGACTAGGAGGGGCGATGGGAGGCGGTGCGTACGCCGGGGGTGCCGCTGGGGTGGGCGGCGTCGGGCTCGACCTGCGGATGGCTGGCTCGCCGGAGCGCCCGAGCGCCGACGCGGCCAGAGGCGCGACCGTCGCGGGTGGAGTCCAAACGGGCACGGTGCCGGTGCCCTACCCTGCCTCCACCGCGGCCTTCCCGCAGGGCATGGGGACAGGCCCCGTTGGCGGCACATTGCCAGTGGCAACCTTGGCCGAGCGAAGCCCCTTGGCCGGCACCGCGACCGACGGCGCGCTGTTCCCGGCACCAGGCGTGTTCGGTCGCCTGCGTGTCCTCGGGCAGGTGCGGCAGATGCTCATCGTGTGCGAGGGCGACGACGGGCTCGTGGTGCTCGACCAGCACGCCGCGGACGAGCGGGTGGTGTACCACCGGCTCAAGCGTGCATACGCAGAGAAGCGCGTGAGCACGCAGCGCCTGCTGTTTCCAGAGCGGGTCGACGTCACGGACGCCGACGTCGCGCTCGCGGAGGAGGCCGCCGACGCCATCGCTCAGGCGGGCTTCGAGGTGAGCGCGCTCGGGCCACGCACCCTGGCGGTGCACACGATGCCCACCGTGCTGAGGCGCGCCCCGCCAGCGCGACTGCTGCGCGACCTGCTGGACGAGCTGAGTCGCACGGGAGACCGCGCGTACGGCGACGCGGTGGACATGGCCATCGCGACGATGGCGTGCCACGCGGCCATCCGGGGCGGGGACCCACTGAGCGTCCAGGAGTGCCAGGCGCTGCTGCGCGCCATGGATGACGTGGGCGAGTTCCGTGGGCACTGCCCGCACGGGCGACCGGTGGTGTACGACGTGTCGTTCGCCGAGCTCGAGAAGCGGCTGGGACGTTAACCAGTGGAAGCCACCCACGACAGCGAACGAGCAGGAGAGCTCTCCCGAGAGGAGGCCGCCGTGCACGCGACGCACGACGGAAGGCTCCTGGTGCTGGCGGGTCCCACGGCCAGCGGCAAGACCCGCGTCGCCTTCGCGCTGGCGGAACGCTTCCCCATCGAGGTGATCAGCGCCGACAGCGTGCAGGTCTATCGCGGCTTCGACATCGGCTCCGCCAAGCCGAGCGCCAAAGAGCGCGCCCTGGTGCCACACCACGTCATCGACGTGCTGGCCCCCGAAGACGCGATGGACGCGGGCGACTTCGCGCAGCTCGCCCAGCGCGCCATCGTGGAGGTGCGACGCCGCGGCCGGATCCCCGTCGTGGTCGGCGGCACGGGGCTCTGGTTGCGCGCCCTGCTGCGTGGCCTGGTGCAACTCCCCAAGCCCGACGTCGCCATACGCGCCGCGCTGGAAGCCGAGTGCGCCACGCGCGGAGCCCCGGCCATGCACGCCCGTCTCGCCCAGGTGGACCGACGGGTCGCGGCCGCAGTGCACCCCAACGACCAACTGCGCATCGTGCGGGCGCTCGAGGTGTACGAGCAGACGGGCCGCCCGCTGGGCGACCTGCAGGCGGAGCACGCGCTCGGAGCTCGACGCTACGAGTCGCTCATGGTCGCGCTCGACCCTGGCGCGGACGCGCTCACGCACGCCATCGAGCGCCGTCTCGCGAGCATGTTCGAGGCAGGCTTCGTGGACGAGGTGCGGCGGCTGCGGGAGCGACACGCCGACACCGCGCGCGCGTTCGGCAGCGTGGGCTACAAAGAGGTGGTGGCGCACTTGCGCGACGGTGTCTCGATGGACGACACGCTGCGCTTGGCGCGCAAGGCGACGCGCGTCTACGCGCGGCGGCAGCGCACCTGGCTGCGCGGCGACCCCAGCGTGGACCTGCGCACGAGCGCGGAGGCCCTGCTGCGCGGCGTCGAAGGCGAGCGCATCGCTGCGTTCCTGGAGGCGCAGCGACCGTGAACTTCTTCGGACACGCCGTCGTGGCAGGCTGGTTCGAGGCGGACCCCCGCTACGTGCTCGGGAGCATGCTCCCGGACTTCGCGAGCATGTCTGGCACACGGCTCGGCGACGTCGCGGACCCTCGCGTGGCCGCCGGTGTGGCCCTGCACCACCGCACCGACGATGCGTTCCACAGCGCGCCCGTGTTCCTTGACCTGATGGCCCACGTCAATGCCTCGCTGGCGAGCACGGACGTCGGCTGGGGCACCGCGCGCGCCGTCGCCCACGTCGGGAGCGAGCTGTTGCTCGACGGTGTGTACCTCGCGCGGCACGCCACGGCCCCGTACGTGCGCGCGCTGGACGTCGCCCACGGCCTCGCTGCGGAACAGAACCTCGGCGCGGCCTTCCGCGACGGGGGCGAAGGGTTCGAACGAGTGCTGGCGCGCCTGCGCGACGCTGGGCCGCCGCACGCCTACCGTGATCCGATCCGCGTCGCCGAGTTCCTCGACCGCGCCCTCGCGCGTCGTCCGCGGCTCCGGTTCCAGCCAGGGGATCGGCCGCACGTGATCCGCGCGCTCGAGCGTCTGCAGCCAGTGGTCACGGAGAGGGCGGACGAGCTGCTCGCCTACCTGCGCGAACACGAACTCCTGCGCGTCGACACCCTCCGGGATACAACTGCCCCATGAGCGCAGGCCAGCGCGAAACGCTGCATCCCACCGACGAACCTCTGCCGGGCCCACCGCGGTCCAGGCGGCGCCTGTGGTTGGCCCTGAAGGTCGCCTTGTCGGTGGCCATCTTGGCGCTCGTCATCGGCCGCAACGATCCGAGCGCCCTGTGGGACGCCCTCCGCCGGGTCTCTGCGCGTGCGGTGGGGGTGAGCGCCGCGCTGATCACACTGACCGCCGTGATCGGCGCGGCGCGCTGGGCTGCGGTCATGCGCGCCTATGGCGCCCCCCACCTGCCGAGCGCCGGACGCCTCCTGCGCCTGTACTTCATGGGCTTCTTCTACAACCTGTGGCTCCCCGGCGGCGTGGGCGGAGACCTGGTGCGAGGGGTAGCCAGCCGCGAGGCCTTCGGTGACGCGGGAGCGACCGCCGGACTGACGGTCGTGTTCGTCGAGCGACTCTGCGGACTCATCGGTCTGTTCTTGTTCGTGGGCGTGAGCTTCTCACTGTGGCCCCTGCCGGGCGTCGATGTGCCCGTCGTATACGCGGCCATGGCCCTCGCGTTGGCTGCGTCCGGCGTCGCGCTGGTGGCCCTCGCCCCGGCGCTGACCCCCGTGCTTCCACCTCCCCTCGCGCGCATCACCGCCCGCGTGCCGCGGCTCGTCCGCCGGGAGCCGTTCATCTTGGCGCTCGGCCTCTCCACCCTGACGCACCTCTTCACGGCGTTGAGCGGCCACGTGCTCGTCGCGGCCCTCGCGCCGAACGTCTCGGCGACGCACTCCCTGACGGTCGTGTCGCTGGCGGCGGTGTCGGCCTTCTTTCCACTGACGCACGCGGGCGCTGGCATCCGCGAGGGGGCGTTCGTCCAGCTCTATGCGCCGCTGGGCGTCCCGGGGGCCTCGGCGGTGGCCGCGTCCCTCGGCCTGTTCGCGACGCAGCTGCTGGTCTCGGGCGCTGGGGCACTGGTCAGCGTGCTGGCGGGCGGAGCGCAAGCACCCATCCCCGAGCCCTCGACGCCCACCATCGGTGCGGCCGGCCCACCCCCCACGCCGACGGATCCGGCCGGTCCCACGCAGCAGGGTGAGGCCCCGTGACGGGCCTCGCACACCCACGCAGCACGTGGAGCGCAGCCGCGCTCCTGGGCGTCTACTACCTCGCCACCATGACGCGAGACATGAGCCTGCTCGACAGCCCCGAGCTCGCGCTGGTCGCGACGCAGGGCGGCGTGGGCCACCCCATCGGCCAGCCACTCCACACGCTGCTGGGGCACGTGTTGGTCCGCCTCGGAGGCGCCGTGGGTGTGTCGCCGCTGCTGTGCCTCAACGGGCTGTCGGCCGTGGCGTGCGCGCTCACTCTCGTGCCAGTCACGTGGGTGCTCGAACAGCACGTGCCCGCGACCGAGCCGCGCCAGGGGGCGCTTCGTCCGTGGCTCATCGCCCTGTGTGGGGTCCATGCGGCGCTGTGGGAGCCAGCGACACGCGTCGAGGTGTATCCCCTCGGGACGCTCCTGGGGGCTACGTCGGTGGCGCTGCTCGGCGCAGCGCTGCACAGCCCTCCCCGCGGCGCCCGTCTCCCCATGGCCTGCGCCGGCCTGAGCGTCTCGCTCGCCGCGGGCGCGAACGCGGTCAGCGCGACGTTCTTCTTGGTGGCCATGGCGCCGCAGGTGGGGCGCGCGCTGGTCACCCGGCGCTTGTCCCTGCGCGCGCTCGCTCCGGCCGTCGCTGCGGCGGTGCTGGGGCTCTTGGTGTGGGCCTACGTGCCTTTGGCTGCACGCGATCCCGACGTGGTGGCGTGGGGGCGGCCCGTCGACTGGCCAGCGCTGCGCGCCTACCTCCAAGGCGAGGACTACTCGGGCAAGTCGGTCGCGTTCTTCTCCACGGACTTCGCGGCGCACGTCGCGGCCTTCGGTGAGTGGGGCACGCGCAACGGGCTCCTCGCCATCATCGGCTTCGGCCTGCTGGGGACCGCGCTGCGCGCACGCCCGATCCTCCCGCTCACCTGCATCTTGTTGCTCGCCAACACGTCTTGGTATGCGCGCTACGACCCCTTCGCACCGGGCCTCTTGGACTATCTCGGCTACCTCGGGGCGCCCTTGTGGTTCCTCGCAGGGGGCTGCGCGCTCCTCGTCGAGTGGGCGGCAGACCGAGGCCGTGTAGTCCACGCCGTCGCAGGGACGACACTGGCCCTGGTGACGCTCCTCGCACCCCCTGCGCCTTGGCAGCGGACACGCTCTGGCGACCACGTGACGCGTACGCTGACGACCGCCGCACTGGACGAGCTCCCGCGCGACGCCGTCCTCCTGGTCGAGGCAGACCACTGGGTGGGTCCGCTCCTGTACTTGCAGGAGGTGGAGCGGCACCGCCCAGACGTGGTCGTGCTCGCCCTCGGCCTCGCCAGCTCGTCCTGGATGTGGGAACTGCTCTATCGGCGCCACCCTGGTCTGCAGCCCTTCGTGTTGCGCGCCCCCGGCGGCCGTGACGCGCGTGTGCGGCGCTTCCTCGCGGCCCAACCGACACGCCGCGTGTTTGCGAATGACCCGCGGTTGGCGCCGCCGCGTCAGGCGACCCAGCTACGTCTCAGGTGGTGTCCTCTCGGAGCTGCGCGCGTGCGGGCCAGGCGATCGCCGATCGGCTGGCTGTATCGCCGTTGCTGGCTGCAGCGCACCGCGCGCGCTCCACGGCGCGAAACAGCCAGGCACCACCGGACTGCGCGGCTGGGAGGCGGAGACGCGCGCACGGGCGCACTGGCGGCGGCGGAGGGCGCGCGCGCGGCGCGTTCGTCGCCCTGACCCGTGAAGCGCGCACGATGTGTCGCGAGACCTCGTCCGGAGCGCGTGCCGCCCGCCGAACTGCCCGGTGGCTACGCCAGACGACGGTTTCGGTTCCACGCAAAGGTGCCTGCTGTTGGCCGCTGCGCTGGCCCGTCGCGCCCAGCAGCCTGCCCTGGGGGAGCAACTCGAAGCCGCGGCAGCCGACGCACCACGCTGACCGCCGTTCAGCCCGCCGCCGGCTCGGCGGCGGCGCGGATCCGGTCGCGCAGGTGCGGAAAGGACATGAGGTGCCGGACGACGGGCTCGGCGTCGCCCACGACCTGATCCAAGTGCTCGCGGAGCTCTCGCTCCAGCGCGGCGAGCTCTTCGCGGGCAGGACTGATGTCCACCTCAGCGCCCGCTGTGAACGAACCCATGCGCCCCTTCAGCTGCGCCATCTGGAAGCGGATGTCCTCGTGCTCGGCGCGGGCTTTGGCGAGCGCGCGCATGTTCGTGTCGATGGTCTGCTTGGCCTGCAGCTGGGTCGCGGCGTTCTGCCCCGCGCGCGCCAGCACGGTGAGCTGCGTGTCGGTGGGGCTGCGCTCGGGCAGTTCGCCCAGGGTGGCGGAGAGCTCCGCGCGCAGCTCGCGGTAGCTGGCGACGGCCTGATCGAGCTGCATGCGCGCCTGACCGAGGGCGACGGCGTGCTTGTCGATCAGCTGCGCGGCCCGCGCTTCGTCGCTCCCCAGCGCGTCGAGGGCCCGCCCGATTTGGAGTCGCTGTTCGCGCACCTTGCGCTCTTCCTCGGTGATGACGCCAGCGCGCGCGCTCAACTGACGGCGGGCGGCCGTCATGGCGGCCACGTGTTCGCGCATGCGCGCGAGGCTCTCGTTCAGCCAAGCGGGGGCCTCGGCCGCTCCGTGCGCACGGCGGCTCGCGTCCTCGAGCACGCCCAGGCGGCTCTCCCAGGCGCCGATGACGCTGTCGAGCCCGACGGTCTCTTCGATCGCGCTCACCGTGTCGCGCGGGCTCACCGAGGTCGCGTTGCGGGGAGGCAGGCTCCGCCGCGTGAGCGGGATCGGTTCCGCGGTCGCTGCGTCCATCGCCTGCATCATGGTGCTCAGCTCACTGGCGAGCGCGTACGCGCTGGCGGGTCGTGCCTCGGGTTGCTTGGCCAACAGGCGGAGCACCAGCTCGTCCAGCTCCGGACTGACCTTCACGCCGCGGCTCGAGGGCGCCGGGGCAGGCGTGCGCAGGTGCCCCAGCACGAGCTCCGACGTGCTGCCCTTGAACGGCAGCTCGTTGGTCAGCATCTCGAACAGCACGCAGCCCAGCGAGTAGAGATCACACGCGTACGTGAGGGGTGCGCCGCGGGCCTGCTCGGGAGCGATGTACTCCGGCGTGCCGAAGACGGTGCCCGTCGCCGTGACGCGCAGCTCCCCCTTCATCTGCGCCAGCCCGAAGTCGAGCAGCTTCACGAAGTCCGTGGCGTAGCCCGACAGCAGGTAGACGTTGTCCGGCTTGATGTCACGGTGGATGACGCCCAGCTCGTGCGCGCGGCCAAGGGCACGCGCGAGCTGCAGCGCGATGCCCAGCGAACGGACGACGTCCAGCTCGCGCTTCGCGATCTGCTTGTTGAGCGGGATTCCGTCCAGGAACTCCATCGCGAGGTAGACCAGCCCATCATCCGTCTCGCCGAAGTCCGTGATGTCGATGATGTGCTCGTGGTTGATGCGGTTCGCCGCGCGCGCCTCGCGCAAGAAGCGGGTCTTGTGCGCCGGGCGGTGGGCCAGATCGCTGGACAGGAACTTCAGCGCTACGTCGCGACCGACCACCTCGTGCCGCGCGCGATACACAGTGCCCATGCCGCCCTGCCCGATGCGCTCCTGAATCAGGTAGCGTCCCGCGATCGTCCGACCGATGAGCGGATCGGGCAAGTCGCGCAGCGCGCCGCCGTCCAGCGGACACGTGGTGGGATTGCCTCGGTAGCGGGCACGGCAGATCGTGCAGACTTTCACGGCCCCTCCATGCTCTCACCCGCAAAGCCGCGTGTAAATATCGCCCCCGCACGCCCTCGGAAGTTCTTGACGCAACCGATGGGAAAACTCATATATGTCCCGTGAAGCTGTCCAACAAAGGCCGCTACGGCGTGTGCGCGATGTTCGACATTGCGTTCCACAACGACGGCGGACCCACGCAGATCAAGGACATCGCTCAGCGACAGGCCATCCCCCCGCGGTTCCTGGAGCAGATCTTCCAGGACCTGAAGCGCGCTGGCCTCGTCACCAGCAAGCGCGGTCCGCGCGGGGGCTACGCGCTCGCCCAGGGTTCGGGCGACATCCGCGTGGGGGACATCATCCGCGCGCTGGAGGGCCCGACCCAGATCGAGGCCGACACGGACGATCAACCTGGCGCAGGCGATGCCCTCAGCCGGCGCGTCACGCAGCAGGTGTTCGAGGAGCTGGCGGCCAGCATCGAGGCGTGCTTCGACGCGCTCACCTTGGACGACCTGTGCGCCCGCAGCGAAGCGGGCGGCGTTCGACGCGGGCCACCCAGGCGCTATGTCTACTCCATCTGAAGCCGGAGCCTCCATGCCAGCCCCTGTCGTCTCGAGCGTCCTCGACCTCATCGGAAACACGCCCCTCGTTCGCCTCAACCGCGTCGTCGCGCAGAACAGCGCGGATGTGTGGGTGAAGTGCGAGCATCTCAACCCGGGCGGCTCTGTGAAGGACCGCATCTGCCTGGCGATGATCGAAGCCGCCGAGCGCGAAGGGTTGCTCACGCCCGGCATGACGGTGGTCGAGCCCACCAGCGGCAACACGGGCATCGGGCTCGCCATCGTGTGCCGCAAGAAGGGCTACAAGCTGGTGCTGACCATGCCGGCCAGCATGTCCCTCGAGCGGCGCGAGCTGCTGAAGAGCTACGGCGTCGAGATCGTGCTCACGGAGCCCGAGCGCGTGATGGACGGGGCGCTCGAGGCCGCGCAGCGCATCGCGGAAGAGCGGGGTGCGTTCATGCCGCAGCAGTTCGAAAACGGCGCGAACCCGGCGACGCACGCCGCGACGACGGCGAGCGAAATCCTGACCGCGTTCGAGGGGCTGCGCTTGGACGCCATGGTGGCCGCGGTCGGCACCGGCGGCACCGTCAGTGGTGTGGGGCGCGCGCTACGCGAGGCCCGACCCGACATCGCGGTGGTCGCGGTGGAGCCCGCGGCGAGTCCCGTGCTCGGCGGAGGGGCGCCCGGACCCAGCAAGATCCAGGGGCTGAACGCGGGCTTCGTGCCCAAGAACTACGACGCGAGCGTCGTCACCGCGCTGCGCACCGTGGAGGACGCGGCCGCGTGGGAGATGAAGCTGCGCCTAGGTCGCGAAGAGGGCCTGCTGGTCGGCATCAGCGCGGGCGCCAACGTGGCCATCGCGTGTGAGCTGGCGCGCGAGGTCGGTCCTGGTGGCAACGTCGTCACGTTCCTTTGCGACACGGGGGAGCGCTACTTCAGCTTGGCCGAGTACTTCGAGTGAGCACAGCAGGCACAGCGCCAACGCACGCCGACCCACGTGCAGGGTCTTCGGCCGCGCGCGCACTGCGGACCCTCGTCGTTGGTTGTGGCGGACTGGGTTCCCCGAGCGCGCGGGTCTTGTTCGGGGCCTCCGTGCTGAAACGACTGACGCTGCTCGACGACGACCGTGTCGACGTGAGCAATCTCCACCGCCAGACGCTGTACAGCGACCCGGACGTCGGGCGCGACAAGGTCGACGCGGCCGTCGCGAGCCTGCGGGCCGAGCACCCCGCGAGTCGCACGGAGCTGACGGGAGTGCGCGCGCGCCTGCGACCGGCCGACGCCGAGGCACTCCTCGCGGACCAAGACCTGGTGGTCGAGGGCGCGGACAACTACGCGACCAAGTTCCTCACGGCCGACGCGGCGCGCCTGCGCGGCGTCCCCGTGGCCCACGCCGGCGCGGTGCGCTGGGCGGGCTGGGCGTTGCTCAGCGCAGCCCGCGCAACCGAGGGCCCGTGCTTGCGCTGCGTGTTCGAGGACATCCCCCGCGGGCGCGCCGACACCTGCGCGACGGCCGGCGTGATGGGGCCCGTCGTCGGCGTCGTCGCAGCCCTCCAGAGCGCGCTGGTGCTGGCCTACGCGGGTGGCGACGAACGCGCCATCGGCACGCTCTTCCACTACGACGCGCTTGCCGGCAAGCTGCGACGGTTTCAAGCTCGGCCGCGCCCGGGCTGCCCGCTGTGTGCGGGCGAGATCACGGACCTGCGCATGGAGCGCTACGTCCCCACTGAACAGCACGACGCCGCATAGCTGCGCCCCCACAGGAATAGACATCATGGCCGTAACGCTTCGCATCCCCACCCCCCTGCGCACCCTCACCGGCGGCGCCGACGAGGTCCAGCTCGAGGCCGCCTCCGTGGGCGCCGCGATCGAGGCCCTCGAGGCCGCGCACCCCGGCATCCGCGAGCGCGTCCTCAGCGACGAGGGCAAGGTGCTCCGCTTCGTGAACATCTTCCTGAACGACGACGACATCCGCTTCCTGGACGGGCTCGAGTCCCCCGTGAAGGCGGGCGACAGCATCAGCATCGTGCCCGCCATCGCTGGCGGCCGCTGAAGCGCATGAGCGCGAGCGTCGACGACGGGGCCCGCTTCGTGCGCCAGCGCCTGCTCACCGAGGTGGGCGACGCGGGGCAGGAGCACCTGCGCGCGACGCCCGTGCAGCTGCTCGGCGGGTCGCACGCGGCGCGTATGCACGCGCGGGAGTACCTCGCGCGTGCTGGGGTGCGCGTCGTGCGGGACGACGAGCCTCGGGACGCTGGTCGCGATGCCCCGGCCGTTGGGCGCGACGCCCCCGGTCGGGACGAGTCCGCGGGTGCTCGTGACGCGCGCGCCACGGTCGCTGCGGTGACCCAGCGCGTCGTCGATCCGCCAGACCACCCGCGCTCGCTGCAGCCCGCGGCGGACCTCCTGATGGGCGCGCTCGCCGCCGTCGAGGCCGTGAAGGGCGTGCTGGCCCTCGGACAGCCTGCCGCCCTGCCCCCTGACCTGCTCTTGCTTGGAGACGACTGACGTGCGCTTCCGCAGAATGGAATCCATCATCGAAGCCGTGGGGCAGACGCCCATGGTGCGCCTGCACGCCATCGAGCGGGACGTGCCGGGCGTCGAGCTGTACCTCAAGCTCGAGTACATGAACCCGGGCGGTTCGGTGAAAGACCGGCCCGCGCGCCAGATGCTGCTGGACGCCATCGAGAGCGGACGCTTCACCCGCGACAAGACGCTGATCGACGCGACCAGCGGCAACACGGGCGTGGCGTACAGCCTGTTCGGTGCGGCGCTCGGCTACAAGATCGCGCTGGTCATGCCGGCCAACGTGAGCAAGCCTCGCAAGGACATCACGCAGGCCTACGGCACCGAGCTGATCTTCAGCGACCCGATGGAGGGTAGCGACGGGGCCATTCGCCTGGTGCGCAAGCTGGTGGCCGAGAACCCGGACAAGTACTTCTACTCGGACCAGTACAGCAACCCGAGCAACCCCCGCGCGCACTACCTGGGCACGGGCGTCGAGATCCTGGAGCAAGTGGGCGACCGCATCACGCACTTCGTGGCGGCGCTGGGCACCAGCGGCACGGCCATGGGCACCACGCGGCGCCTGCGCGAGCACCACCGCAAGATCGTGTGCGTGGCCGCCGAGCCCAAGGAGGCCCTGCACGGGCTCGAGGGGCTGAAGCACATGGCCAGCAGCATCGTGCCGAACATCTACGACCCCACCTTGCCCGACGAGATCCTGCCCGTCAGCACGGACGCCGGCTGGGACATGAGCGACCGCCTCGCCGAGCAAGAGGGGCTGATGGTGGGCCACTCGAGCGGCGCCAACGTGGCGGCTGCGCTGGCGCTGGCCAAGCGCCTCACCGCGAAGGGCGAAGAGGGCTGCATCGTGACCATCGCGTGCGACCGGCACGACCGCTACTTCGCGCCGCTGAAATGGGAGAAGAAGTATGTCTGGTGAGAAGCCCTGGATCGCAGGCGACCTGCGCATCCCCGCCGCGGTCATGGCCGAGATCGAAGCCCACGCCCTCGAGGCATACCCCAGCGAGGCCTGCGGCTTCGTGATGGGGCCGGCCGAGACGCCGAACCTGCTGGACGAGGCGCGCCGCGAAGAGAACGAGGCGGACAAGTACCACAAGCTGGACCCCGAGACGTTCCCGCGGACCAGCGCGATGTACTTCAAGATCAACGAGCTGCGCGCGCAGCGCACCTTCGACGCGGGTGAGGCCGCGGGGCGTCCGCTGAAGGTCATCTACCACTCGCACTGCGACGCGGGCGCCTACTTCAGCGCCGAAGACGCGGCCACCTTCGCCAGCAACGGTCAGCTGATGTGGCCGTGCGCGTACATCGTCGTGAGCGTGCAGCAGGGGGCCGTGGCCGAGCGGCGCCTGCACGTGCACGTGCCTGGCACGAACGACTTCGTCGAGAGCCCGCTGACCATCTTCTGACGCTGGGCTCGAAAACGTGTGCGCGCCGACGCAACGCGCCACGTGAGCGGCCGATGACGGCGGCATGTCGAAGCCAAGCCCGCGTGTCCGTGTCATCGCCCCTCCCCCCGTCGTGCCGCTGGGTGTGCTCCAGCAGCGCGCGCGCAAGCTGCGGCGCGCCATGCGCAGCGAGCCGGACATCCGCGGCATCGCGGACGTCTTCTCGAAGGACATCATGAACGAGTCCGCGCTGCACGAGCACTCGGAGCTGGCGCGCGACCCCATCTTCTCCGCCCTGCTCGGCCCCGAGGGCCCCGTCTCGGGCAAGTTCCCGGGGCAGCGCTTCCAGGCCACCCTGTTCTTCTGCGAGCCCCTCGGTCTCTACCACGGGGCCGTTCGCTCCTCGGCCTTCTTTGGCTTCGCCTTCCGGTTCGCTGGCGACGCGCAGTCGGTCATCGTGCTCTGCAGACCCGACCTGCGCGCCAACACCGAGTTCCTGCGTTTCACCACGTTGCCCGAGCCGAGCCACGGCCCGCGGCCGGTCGTCATGCAGCGCGGCGGCGTCTGCTGACTGGCGCGACGACGCGCGCAGTCAGAAGCTGGGCGCCGCGGCGTGGGGAATGTCGAGCGGGATGCGCCACTGCCCGTCTTCCTCGACCAGCGGGACATCGGCCGCCTCACCTGTGTTTCGGCCGCGCACGTGCACCACCGCGCGTCTCGGGCGCCCCTCCTGGATGCTCTCCTCGAAGGCAACTGGCGTGAAGCGCAGTCGGAACAGGCCCGGCACCAGCACGTTCCACGGCTCGTACTCGCCGCCAGCAAGCGACGCGGCCAGCTCCGCGCGCTCGCGCAGGGCCCCCTGAGTGGCGCTCGAGAGCAACGCGTAGGCACCCTGCAGCGCGTCCTCGTCCGCGAGCACCTCGCCCGAAGGACCGCTCCGCACGCCGCTCTCGTCCATCAAGCGCAGGAAGCGTTGCACGGTCTCGCTCGGGCCCGGTGGCGGGGGCGCTTGGCATGCCGTGAGACCGAGGGCCGCACACAACGTGATCGCGCACCAGGCGGTGTGAGCGACAGGTGTCGACAATGCGCGAACCACCGGTGCCGCGGGGTGGGGTCGCCTCGATGCTCGCACGCCCCCCGGGCGATCCGGCACCAGAGGCGGGGGCGCTTCGGGCGCACCACGTAGGCCAGCCTCGCCCGCCGTCACCCACGCGTCGCACGTCGACCGCTGCACCATCCGCGCGGGATAGCACGTTGACCCACTGGCACCCAGGGACCAAGCTTGCGCCCGATGCACGCGGCCCCCACGGACCCGACGGACCACCCGCAGCACGGCGCCCCCGCGGCCCCTACCGACCCGGCGCTCGGCCTGTATCAGGCGCTCGATCACGACGGGCTGGGCGTGCAGGCGGACAGCGCCTTCGAGACGGTGCCGCTGCCCGCCCTGCCTCAGCGCGTCGCGATGTACCGCGGCATGCGGCTGTTGCGCCGGCTGGACGAGCGCATGCTCAGCAAACAGCGGCAGGGGCGCGTAGGCTTCTATGGGTCGGTCACGGGCCAAGAGGCGGTACCCATCGCGTGTGGCTTCGCGTCGCGCCCGAGCGACTGGGTCTTTCCGGCCCTGCGCGAGAGCAGCATCCTCCTCACCCGCGGCTTCCCGCTCGCCACGTACATGGCGCAGGTCTACGGCAACGCGGCCGACGTCGCGAAGGGCCGCCAAATGCCGAGCCACATGGCCGGGCGGAGCGCCAACGTGGTCAGCTGGTCCTCGGTGATCGGGCCGCAGCTGCCCCAGGCGGTCGGCGCGGCCATGGCCGCCGTGCGGCGAGGCGACGACATGGTGGCGCTGGCTTTCAGCGGCGACGGCGCCACCAGCCAGGGGGACTTCCACGCGGCGCTCAACTTCGCGGCCGTGTTCCGCGCGCCCGTGGTGTTCGTCGTGCAGAACAACCAGTGGGCCATCAGCGTGCCCGCCGCGCGCCAGAGCGCCTCCGCCACGTTCGCCCAGAAGGCGGCCGCCTACGGCATGCCGGGCGTGCGGGTGGACGGCAACGACGCGCTCGGCGTGTACCAGGTGGTGGGCGCCGCGATGGCGCGCGCGAGGCGTGGTGAGGGCCCCACGCTGGTGGAGTGCTTGACCTATCGCATCGGCGCACACAGCTCGAGCGACGATCCCACCCTGTACCGGAGTGAGGCCGAGGTGGCGCTGTGGCGCGCCCGTGACCCACTGGCCCGCCTGCGCGCCCACCTGCGGCACGAGGGCGCGCTCGACGACCCGACCGAAGCGGCGCTCGACGCTTCCGTGGACGAGGAGATCGCCACCGCGTTGCGGGAGTGCGAAGCCGCGCCCCCCGTGGCCTGCGAGACCCTGATGGACGACGTCTACGCGAGGCGCCCCGCGCACCTCGAAGCCCAACGCGAGGAGCTCTTGCGCTACCCTCGCGCGCACACGACCACGACCGAACCCCACGGAAGCAAGTGACCATGCCCGACAAGTCGTATGAAGCCATCGTCATCGGAGGCGGCCCCGGAGGCTACGTCGCCGCCATCCGCCTCGCCCAGCTGGGCATCAAGACCCTGTGCGTCGAGAAAGAGGAGATGGGCGGCATCTGCCTCAACTGGGGCTGCATCCCGAGCAAGGCGCTGATCGCGGCGGCCAGCCTGGTGCAGAAGATCCAGTCTGCAAGCGACATGGGCATCACGGTCAGCGACCTCTCCGTGGACGTGGCCAAGATGCAGGTCTGGAAGGACGGCATCGTCAAGAAGCTCACCAGCGGCATCTCCTCGCTGGTGAAGGGCAACGGCGCGGACATCGTCATCGGCGAAGCGACCCTGACGGGGCCGCGCTCGGTCAAGGTCGTCACGGCCGCGGGCGAGACGCTCACCTACGACGCCACCAAGGCCATCGTGGTGGCCACGGGCACCCAGGTCATCCGCATCCCGGGCTTCGAGCCCGACGGCGAGAAGATCATCACGGCGCGCGAGGCCGTGTCGCTGCAGTCCGCGCCCAAGTCCATGTGCATCATCGGCGGAGGCGTCATCGGCCTCGAGCTCGGCATGGTCTACATGAAGCTGGGCACCAAGGTCACCGTCGTGGAGCTCACCGAGCAGCTGCTGCCGGGCGTGGACTTCGACATGGTCAAGGTGGTGCAGAAGCACCTCAAGAAGGGCGGCGTGGACGTGCGCCTCGAGACCAAGGCCGTCAGCGTCGACAAGAGCGGGCCGGGCGTGAAGGTCACGGTCGAGCGCGCGGGCAAGCAGGAGGTGATCGACGCTGACACCTTGCTCGTGTGCGTCGGCTTCAAGCCCAACAGCCAGGGCCTCGGGCTCGAGAGCGTGGGCGTGGCGCTCGACAAGCGCGGGCACATCACGGTGGACCAGCAGCTGCGGACCAACGTGGACGGCGTGTACGCCATCGGCGACGTCACGGGCGGGCCCTACCTGGCGCACAAGGCGTCGGCCGAAGCCGAGATCTGCGCCGAGGTCATCGCGGGCCACAACCGCGCCACCGACTGGCGCGGCATCCCCGCGGCCATCTTCACCGAGCCGGAGATCGCTACGGCCGGCATGAGCGAGACGCAGGCCATCGCGGCCGGGCGCAACGTCAAGGTGGGCAAGTTCCCGTTCGCCGCCAGCGGCCGCGCCATGGCCGTGCGCGAGACAGACGGGTTCATCAAGAGCATCATCGACGCCGACACCAACCAGGTCATCGGCGTGGGCATCGTCGGCCCCGAGGCCAGCGACCTCATCAGCGAGGCCGCGCTGGCCATCGAGATGGACGCGTTCGCCGAGGACGTGGCCCTCACCATCCACCCGCACCCCACGCTGGGCGAGGGCATGATGGAGTCCTTCAAGCACGCCATCGGCGAGGCCGTGCACATCATGAACAAGAAGTGATCCCCCGCTCCCCACGCCAACTGGACGTCTATCGCGCCGGGGTCATCCCCTACGCCGAAGCGCACGAGCTGCAGCGCGCGCTGGTGGAGGCGCGCAAGGCGGGGCGTATCCACGACACCCTGCTGCTGCTGGAGCACCCGCCCGTGCTGACCCTCGGGCGGGGCGCCAAGGCCGAGAACATGCTGTTCAGCCGCGAGGTGCTCGCCGCGCAGGGGGTCAGCGTGGAGGAGGTCGGACGCGGGGGCGACGTGACGTATCACGGGCCCGGCCAGCTGGTGGGCTACCCCATCATCGACCTGCACCCAGACCGCCTGGACGTGCGCAAGTACGTGGCCTCTCTCGAGGAGACCATGATCCGCACGGCCGCCGACTACGGCGTACACGCCGAGCGCATCGAGGGCCTCAACGGGGCGTGGGTCGGTCAGCGCAAGATCGGCGCGGTCGGGGTGCGCATCAGCCGCTGGGTCACCATGCATGGCTTTGCGCTCAACAACACCACCGAGCTGTCGCACTTCCAGCTCATCGTCCCCTGCGGCATCAGCGACAAGGGCGTGACCTCGCTCGAGCGCGAGACCGGCGAGGGCGTGCCCATGCGCGAACTCCAAGAGCGCGTGGTGCACCACTTCGCGAGCCTGTACGAGGCCGAGGTGACCTGGCACGAGGGCGCGCCGACGCTCGACGAGGCGCGCGGCGAAGCCGCGGGCGCGACGGCCGCGGGGCATTGACACCCAGAGCAACGGAGCCGCACGCCCAGGCGGGCTCGCGGCATTCCTCGCGCGGCTCATGAGACGCTGAGCCTGTTGTCGCGTCCCCCTCCATGCGACGGCTCCGCGCTAGCGCGAAGCGGCGCGCGCGAGGGCCCAGCGGGCGCCGTGATAGACCGCCAGCACGGGTGAGATCAACGCCGCCCCCAACGGCAGCGCGAAGACGTAGCCGTCCTCCCACAGCGCCCACGTGAGTGCGGCGCCAGCCAGCGCGAACAGCGCCGCCACCAGCGCCATGGGGCCGTGGTAGCGAGCGCGCTCTGCGGGGTCCTCGGACGCGGCCCGGGCGGCCTGCTTGGCCTGCTCTTGGGCCACGGCCTGCGTGAGCCCCACGGCGCGGACCTGCTCGAGCTCCCGCGACAGAGGCGTGAAGCCTGCACGCGCCCGGAGCGGGAGGAGCGCGGCTGCCCAGAGCAGCACCGTCAGGAGCAGCGCCAACACGTAGCCCAGCAGCCCCAGCAGGCCTGCGAGGTTGGACCACAGGCTAGACAGCGCCGCGGCGAACGGTCGCCCGAGCACGTACGCTCCGACCACCGGGAGCGGCAGCGTCAGAACCGCGATGAGCTGGTACAGCCGCTTCGACATCGGCTCAGGGCGTGCAGGCGCCGTTCACGCACGTCTCGCCCACCCGGCACTCGTCCGTGGCCAGACAGTCGCTGAAGCACGCCTTGCCCATGGTCTGGGGATCACCGTCGATATCGCCGCAGGCGTAGCCCACCCGACAGTCGAGCGCGGTATTGCAGCTGCTCAGGCACACGCGTGTCCCCGCCCCGAGCTCAACGCAGGTGTTTCCGTCGCCGCACATGTCGGCCGGCATACCGACGGTGCCGCAGTCGAGGATCGAGCAGTACCCGCCTGGGTAGCCAGAATTTTGGGAGAAGCACACGCCCTGGCCGAAGGGGGAGTAGCACTCGGACGACGTCGTGCAGGGCGCGCCCACGTTGGGCTCCGTGACCGCGTTGTACTCGCCTGGGAGGCAGCTGCCGTTGTTGGGCACGGCCGCGCTGCGCCCGTCCCACACGCACGCGTAGCCCGTGCGGCAGCCCTGCGTGTTGTTGAGGTACGTGTTGACGTCGCCCTGCGTCACGCCCGTGCCCAGCGTGCAGCCCGCGAGGCACGCGGGGAAGCCGACGCCGCGGCTGTTGCACACGCTGCCCGCGCCGGCGCAGCCGTTGCCCGCGAAGTCGCAGCGGTACTTGCTACAGTACCCGCCCGGGAACTCGAAGCTGGTCTCGTTCAGGCAACGGCCGTCCGCCTCGCACTCTTCGTTGAAGACGCACGGGTCACCCGCCACGGCGCCGGGCGTGCCCGGGTGCGTGCAGCGGAAGGTGTCGGGGTCGCACGTGGCTTCGGACCCCTGGTGGTAGACGAGCCGGTCGCCCGTGCCCGCGTCGATGTCGAAGCGCTCGATCATGCCGTTCATGTTCGTGTCTTCGCGCGAGATGCGGCACTCGTCGTCGGTCGTGCAGCCCGTGTCGCAGGCACCACGCAGGACGTCGCACTGATAGTTGTTGCGGCAGATGTCGTTGTCCACCGCGTTCGGCGTGCACTGCTTGAGGCAGACGTTGGCGTCGCTGAAGAGCGCCAAGCACGCGCCGCAGGCGTTGGCGCACGCGGCACGGTCCGCCGTCGAGCACGACCCCGACGAAGCGAGGATGGGCGCGCAATAGTTGCCCGGAAAGTCCACGAGCTCGTAGGTCTCCGCGCCTCCGTCGGGGAGGTCCAAGATGGGATCACGCGCACCACCGACGGGCGCGCGGAATTCCGTGATGCACTCGAGACCCGGGTTGCACTCGCGCGCGGCGCCGCGACAGGGGCCACCTATCTCGCCAGCGAGCGCCGCGGCGGTACATACGGGCGGTCCGAGGTCGACCCCGACGTCGTTCATGCCGGTGTCGCGGAACGTCGGCTGCATGTCCGCCCCCGCGTCCCGCCCCCCGTCGTCCCCACCGCAACCCGGCAGGCCGACGAGGCCCCCCAACGAGACGCAGGCAGAGAGGAGGGCAAGCTTGGGCGCGCGCATGCCCAGAGCTTCGCGCACCCACCCTCCCCCGGCAACCTCCGACGTGCCAACGCACCCGCGGACGAGAGCGGGCCGCCAGCGTTAGGCGCCCGTCGGTATCAGCAGCCAGTAGTCCAGGTCCAGGACCACGTTGGGGTGGTACTTTCCGTCCACCTTGAGGGGCACCTCACCCGTGCTCGGGTCCTCGTTCTTCACGCCCACAAGCCGCACGCGCAACGCGCCGCAGTCCGTCCGGCCCGGCAGCGGTTGCTTGTCCAGCACTTCGCTGTAGGCATAGATGGTGTCCCCGGCGAACGTCGGGTTCGCGTGCGCGCCACCGTTCCAGGCCAGGATCGCGAGCGCGTTCTCGAGCCCGTTGTAGGCCAGCGCCCGGGCCACGCTGATCACGTGCCCGCCGTACATGAGGCGCCGACCGAAGCGCGTGCCCTTGGCCTGGTGCCCGTCGAAGTGGACCTTGGCCGTGTTCTGGTAGAGGCGCGTGGCGATCGCGTGCTCCGACTCCTCGATGGTCATTCCGTCGACGTGGTAGATGCGCTCGCCCACCTCGTAGTCCCCGTAGAAGGCGCGCCCACCGGCGGCCCAGGCCTGGAAGCCCGAGAGGTCGAGGTGCGCGGGGACCGCCAGCTCGCTGACGGGCACCTCCGACGGCATCGACGGGTTGTCGTTGGCGTTCGTCGGCGTGTTCACGTCGCGCTTGTTGACCATCACCCAGCGGTAGAACGAGAGCACGGTCTCGCCGCGCTGGTTGGTGCCCGTGCTGCGCACCCAGACCACGCCGTTCTTGCCGCTGCTGTTCTCCTTCTTGCCGATCACCTCGCTGACCGTGCGCACCGTGTCGCCCGGGTAGACCGGCTGGTGGAACTTGACCGACGCGTAGCCCAGGTTGGCCACGGCGTTGAGGGACACGTCGTTCACGGTCTTGCCGAAGACCATGTGGAAGACCAGCAGGTCGTTGACGGTCTCGCGGGCGTAGCCGAGCGAGCGCGCGAACTCGGCCGAGCAGTGCAGCGGGTAGCGGTCGCCCGTGAGCCCGACGTAGAGCGCCTGGTCGCCCTCCGTGATGGTGCGCGGGACCGCGTGCACGAGCGTCGTGCCCGTCTCGAAGTCTTCGAAGTAGTTGCCTGGGTTGGTCTTGAGCGACATCCCCCGCGTCTACCACCCCTCGGGCCGGGCTTCCAGGGGCCTTCGCCGGAACGTCGGGCGTGAGCGACCGTGTACGGGAGGCTGCGTTCGCGGTAGGAATTGCCCCCATGGACCGCCGTCTCCTGCCTGCCGCCCACGGCCCGGTGTCGTGCGCCCTCCCGGTCGAGCCCGTGCGCCACGTCCACCACCAGGGCCGTTCGAACGGATGACGGGCGCGCAGCACAGCCGCGGACCGCGTCCCCAGGACCCGGAGCTCTTCGCGCCAGCGCAACACGAGCGACTGCAGGCGGCGACGAGCGACCTGTCGTGGCTACTGGAGCGCGACTATGCCCTGCCCTCCGCGCTCGAGCTGGTGGGCAACCGCTACGGCCTGACGGTCCGGCAGCGCATGGCCGTGCAGCGCTGCGCCTGCACCGAGGCACAGCGGACCGAACGCGAAGCCCGCCGCGTGGACGTGACGCAGCTGCGCGGGAGACGCCTCGCCATCGACGGCTTCAACGTGCTGATCACCCTCGAGGGGGCACTCTCCGGCGGGTACCTGTTCGTGGCACGCGACGGCTGCGTCCGCGACGTGGCGTCCATCCATGGCACATACCGGCGCGTGAGCGAGACGGACGCCGCCATCGACACGGTGGGGCAGGCGCTCGCCGGATGGGGCGTGGCCCACGCGGTGTGGTACCTCGATCAGCCCGTGTCGAACTCCGGGAGGCTGAGGGCGCGCATCCTCGAGCGCGCGGCGCTCCACGGCTGGGCCTGGACGGCGGAGGTGGTGCACAACCCGGACCGCACGCTGGTGGCCGAGACGGAGTCCGTGGTCGTGAGCGGCGACAGCTGGGTGATCGAGAACGCGACGTGCTGGGCGAACCTGGTCGGCGAGCTCCTGCGCGCTGCCGGGCCCGCCGATTCTCTCGCGCGGGCCCACGTGGCGGACCTCAGCCTGGACGAGCGACCCTGAATCGTGGGCTAGAAGCGCATGTCGAAGGACAGCCCGCCGGGGCTGACGCCGGGAGACAGGGCGAGCGTGCGGCCGCGGCCGGTGTCCACGTAGAAGACGGCGTAGCGCTGAGGGCGCATCCCCAGCGCGAACAGCGTCAGGCCGAGCGCCTGGACGCCGGCGTCGAGCACGGCGAGACCCCAGCTGCCGCCGAGCAGGTAGTCACTGTGTGCGTTCTCGAGGAGAATGCCCAGCACGGGGATGGCCGTGCGGCGACTGTCCGCCCCGCTGTCCACCATGACGGCCAATGGCAGGGCGTAGGATCCCACGAACACGCCGACTCCGACGAAGGCGAGCACCAACCGGCGACGCTCGATGACCTCGACTCCTGCGGGGGCCGCCTCGGAACGACCCAGCCGCTCGAGCCGACGACGGCCACGGTAGGGCACCTGGCCGGGCGGCACATAGGCCTGTTGCGCGTAGGGCTGCTGCGCGGGGTACGGCTGCGCGGGGTACGGCTGCGTCTGCGCAGGGTACGGCTGCGTCTGCGGCGCGGGGTACGGCTGCGCAGGCGGCGGGGGCGCATCCGAGTAGCCGGGAGGGACGTAGTAGTCGTCGTTCTGGACCGGCGGACCGATGGGGTCGCCCTGCGCCTGCGCGGACCCGGCCAACACGAGCATGGCGAGGAACGCGAGCCAAGGCGCCACCGCACACCACCTGCAGAACAGCACCCGATCATCCATGTCCGCGATGCTAGCAGCCCGAGCGCGCCGCGGCGAACGGCGTCTGCGGGTGGCGCCAGGACGACGCCGTCGGCATGCTCCCGTGATGACCGAGCAAGACCGCCCGACCCAGCACGACCCGCTCGCGGGCCTCGACGAGCAGACCCGCACCGAGCTGGAGGCCGCCGCGTTCCGCCGCCTTCTGAAGCACCTGCGTGAGCGCACCGACGTGCAGAACATCGACCTGATGAACCTGGCAGGGTTCTGCCGGAACTGCCTCAGCAAGTGGTACCGCGAGGCCGCCACGGACCGTGGCATCGAGCTGAGCGACCCGGCCGTGCGCGAGCATGTCTACGGGATGCCCTACGAGCGCTGGAAGGCCGAGCACCAGCGCTGAGGCGCCGCGTCAGATGGGGTCGATGACCACGACCGGAATGACCCGGTCCGTCCAGCGCTGGTAGTTGTCGTAGTCGAAGTACAGCTCCACCAGCTGCGGCCACAGCTCGGCGCGCTCGGCCTCGTCGGCGACGCGCGCCGTGCCGTACCACTTCTTGCCCTTCACCTGCACCTCGCAGCGTGGGTTGGCCTTGACGTTGAAGAACCACGCGGGGTTCTTCGGGAGCCCGCCGGTCGACGCGACGACGACCACGCTGTCGCCCTTGGGGAGGTACAGCAGCGGCACCACGCGCGCCTCGCCGCTCTTGCGGCCCGTGGTCGTGAGCAGGCACACGTCGACCCCGCGCGGGAACGCTGCGCCCACGCGCCACTTCGAGCCGATGAGGCCGTTGGTCTTCTGGTAGACCCAGACGTTCGCCTTGGTCATGCGGTTCAGGAACGGCTTCACCCAGGGCTTGTCGAGGCCCTCCGGCTTCTCACGGACGATGTACTTGCGCGCCATGCGTCGGTTGTGAGGTGCCCCTCTGCCGCACGCAACTCGGCAACGAGCGCTCCGGCGCGTAACGATCCGACGTTCCTTGTCCGGGCCGAGCGCGAACGACGGCCCGCTCCGTGGCATACTGCGAACCATGCTCGCTCTCCGCACCCACGACATCGACGCTGCACAAGACCCCGAGAGCGTGCACCGCGCGATAGGCCGCGTAGCGGAGCAGAGCACAGGGGGCCACAACCCCACCTGGCTCATCCGCGAGCCGACCACCGCGCGTGACCAGGCCGAGGCCGCCCGCAGCGCGGTGACGGGACCGGCGGGGTTCTCGCTGCTGCTCCACCGTGTGGCACCGGGCGCCGTGCTCACGCCCCCCGCCGAGCCCGCCCGCATGACGGTGTTCATCGTCGTGCGCGGCGCCCTGCGCAACAGCACGGGCGAGAGCCTGCCAGAGCGCAGCATGCTGCTCGCCGAGAAGGGTCAGGTCGTGCGCCTGGAGAACGGCGCGGCGCCCGCCGAGGTGCTCCAGCTGACCTTCGTCCCACGCAGCGGGCGTGCGCTGCCGGTCGGCCCGCGCATCGTGCGCCAGCGCGACCTGCGCCCGCTGCGCTCGCGGCCTCCGTTCGCGTGGGTGCCCGATGCCATCGGCGACTTCCTCAGCCCACGAGACCTCTACCTGGCCCTCGGCCCCACCGCGCATGGCCCGCTCCGCTTCGGCGTGGCGGGGCCCGACGAGCTGGTGACGGTGTTCGTGCAGACGCCACGCGGCACTGGCCCGGCCCTGCACGTACACACGAAGAGCACCGAGATGTTCTGTGTGCTGACAGGGCGGTTCCGCATCACGTGGGGCGACGACGGTGAGCACGAGGCCGTGCTCGGGCCGCTGGACACGATCGTCGTCCCCCGGGGTCTGAACCGCGCGTTCACGGCCATGGACGAGGGCGAAAACTGGATCCTACCGATCGTCGTCGGCACCAACGACGAGGCCGAGGACATCCTGTGGCTCGAGCACGTCTTCGAGCCGGTGCGCGCTCGCTTCCCGCTGCTGTCGGCGATCGCGTCCCGCACCAAGCTGCAGGTCGGGCACCGCGCCCGGGACTGACGTGAGGAATGCACTTCGCGAGGTCGCGCGCGCTCCTACACGTGGCGCCTATCGGCGCCTGGCGGCGGTCGCGCTGAGCCTGGCGACCCTCCTGCTGGGTACCGTGGCGCTGCGCGGCGGGTCCACGCCACCGCGTGCCAACGGGACGCACTCGCGCGCCGCGGCCGTGCTCAACGGAGGGGTGAACGTGGGCGAGCAGGACCCCGTCGCGCTCGCGCGGGCCATGCGGGAGACGGGTCTCGACACGCTGCAGATCTCCTATGACGCGCGCCTCACCACGTGGGACGGCGCCGACCTCGACTTCCGGGAACGCGAACCCGGCGTGCTCCGTGCCCGAGTGCGCGCCGCCCGCGCGGCTGGGCTGTCGGTCATGCTCGTCTTGAGGGTCCGGCTCGATGGCGAACACCCCTCGAATCGCCACCTCTGGCACGGCCTGGCGTGGCCGCGCGACGCAGCCCTCGAGGCCTTCTTCGCGAGGTACCGGGACTTCGTCCTGTGGGCCGCCGACCTAGCCGAAGAAGAAGACGTGGCGATGCTGGTGATCGGCAACGAGCTGAACGCGCTCACGAGCACCGGCGTCGACGTCCCGGGCGTGCTGCGCCGTGCGCTCGACCACGAGCAGTTGGCGCGCGAGGCCGCCGCCCTGCGCCGCTGCGATGCCGAGGGGCCAGTTCGTTGGCACGACGGCGGGAGCTACCCCGATCTCGCGAGCGCGGTAGCGGGTGAGCAGCGCGCCCTCTCTCGCTGGGGCGCCGCCGTCGCGGGCCCGCACGAGGGCCGCGCGAGCCGCCTACGCCAGCGACGTCGCCTGCACGACGACTTCTGGCGCGCCACGCTCGACGAGGCCCGCGCACACTACCGCGGCGTGCTGTCCTACGGCGCGGGCTTCGACAGCTTCTCGGAGGTGGGGTTCTGGGACGCGACCGATGCCCTGGTCACCACAGCCTACTTCGGGCTCTACGAGCTCGGCGAAGACGCAGACCGGCGGGCGTTCGAGGCGGCTTGGACGCGACACTTGGAGAGCGTCTCGCGCGTCGCACGCGCGCGCCCGTCGCACCCCGAGCTGCCCGTGTACTTCGGCGAGCTGGGCTTCACGCGGCGCAAGCACAGTGGCGTCCGCCCTTGGTCCTACGAGGGGTTCGAGATCCTCCCTCGGGCGGATGGGAGCGACGCGTGCGTGGCGTGGGGCGAGGTGCCCCTCGACCCCGGGGAACGCGCGCGCGCGCTGGAGGGGCTCGGAGACGCCCTCGCTCGAGGTGCCTTGCCCCAGCTGCGCGGCTTCAGCCTGTGGAAGATCACCAGCGACGACACGCACGCCGCCCTCGAGCCTTATGCCATCCGCCTGCGCGACGCGCTGACCACCGAGACGCGTCGCGCCCGGAGCGAGCGGCCGACCCTCGCGGCCGTCGCCCGCCTGAGCGCCCTGCTGCGGGCGCGACCTGCCGCGCGGTGACGGGCCCTCGGCCCCCGCGTGGCGTGCGACCGCCACCGCGAACACGACTTGCCAGGGCCGCACGCATTGGGTATGTACGTCGCCCGCCCGGGCTCGCCCGGGTCAGGATGCTTAGCTCAGCTGGATAGAGCGTTGGCTTCCGAAGCCAAAAGTCAGAGGTTCGAATCCTCTAGCATCCGCCCCCCTGCTACCCTGCCGCCTGCATGACAGCCAATTTCGCGCTTCTCGGCATAGGCGGCTTCGTCGCTCCGCGTCATCTGAAGGCCATCTCGGACAACGGTGGCACGCTGGTGGCGGCGTGTGACCCCTTCGACTCCGTCGGGGTCATGGACCGCTACTTCCCAGACGCGGCGTTCTTCACCGAGGTCGAGCGCTTCGACCGCTTCCTCGAGAAGCGGCGACGGGAGTCTGCTGCGGCGGCGGTCAAGTACGTCTCGGTGTGTTCTCCCAACTACCTCCACGACGCGCACTGCCGCCTGGCGCTGCGCCTCGGCGCGCACGCCATCTGCGAGAAGCCACTGGTCATCAACCCGTGGAACCTCGACCAGCTGCGCGTCATCGAGAGCGAGAGCGAGGCGCGCGTGTTCACGGTCCTCCAGCTCCGACTGTTGCCGTCGCTGATCGCCGTGCGAGCGCGCGTCGCGGAGGACGCGGCTCGTGGGGTACGTCACCAGGTCGTGCTGACCTACGCCACGCGCCGTGGCCGCTGGTACGACGTGTCGTGGAAGGGGGACGAGGCAAAGTCGGGAGGGCTCGTGACCAACATCGGCATCCACTTGATGGATCTGCTGGTGTGGCTCTTCGGTGCCCCTCAGGAGGCCGAGGTACACCAGCGCGAGCGCGACCGGGTGAGCGGGTTCCTCGCCCTCGAGCACGCCGACGTGCGGTGGTTGCTGTCGACGCGGGCGGCCGATCTCCCGAGCGTCGTGCTCGACGCGGGCGGTCACGCCCATCGCACGTTGACGCTGGACGGAGAGGAGCTCGAGTTCTCGAGTGGCTTCACGGACCTGCACTCCGAGGTCTACCGCGAGGTGCTGGCGGGACGCGGGTACGGGATCGAGGACGCACGTCCTTCCATCGAGCTGTCCTACAAGCTCCGCACCGCCGAGCTGACCACCCCGCACGTAGAGCGCAGCCACCCTCAGCTCCGCGTGTCTCCCACTCCAGGCGGACACCCGTGAGCGAAGCCACGTACCACGCGCACCCCAGCGCGTACGTCGACGAGCCCGTCACCATCGGCGCGGGCACACGCATCTGGCACTTCTGTCACATCATGAGCGGTGCCGTCATCGGGGAGGCCTGCAACCTGGGTCAGAACTGCTTCGTCGCGGGCGGGGTGGTGCTGGGTGACCGTGTGAAGGTGCAGAACAACGTCTCCCTGTACGAAGGCACCACCGTGGAGGACGACGTGTTCCTCGGGCCGTCCTGCGTGCTCACGAATGTGACGAACCCCCGCGCTCAGGTGGACCGGCGCAGCCTCTACGAGCCCACGCGCTTGCGACGTGGCTGCACCATCGGCGCCAACGCCACCATCGTCTGTGGTGTGACCATAGGCCGCTACGCCCTCGTGGGAGCGGGCGCGGTGGTCGCGGCCAGCGTGCCGGACTACGCGCTGGTGCTGGGTGTCCCGGGCAAGGTCGCGGGGTTCGTCAGCCGACACGGGCACCGCCTCCGGTTCGCGGACGGTCTCGCCACCTGTCCAGAGTCCGGGCTGCGTTATCAGCAGGGCGCTGCGGGCGTGCGTTGCCTCGACCTCGACGAAGAACAGCCGCTGCCGGCGCACCTCGCGCGAGGCGAACGCACCCACGACGAATGGAAGGCGTCGACGTGAGGGTCCCGCTGCTGGACGTGACCCGCATCCCGCATGCCTTGCAGGCGGAGCTCGAGGCGCGCGCCGTCGCGGTCCTGCGCAGCGGCGAGTACATCCTGGGCCCGGAGGTGACGGCGTTCGAGCGCGCGTGCGCGGCGACCCTCGAGGTCCCCCACGCGATCGGCGTATCGAACGGATCCGACGCGCTGCTGATGCTGCTGATGGCGCTCGGCATCGGCCCGGGCGACGAGGTGATCGTCCCCAGCTACACCTTCTTCGCCACCGCTGGCGCCGTGGCGCGCCTGGGTGCCACCCCCGTGTTCGTCGACTCGCAGCCCGAGACGCTGAACCTCGACCCGGCGTGCGTCGCAGAGGCCATCACCAACCGCACGCGCGCCATCATCCCCGTGCACCTCTTCGGCCTCCCAGCCGATCTGGGAGCGTTGCGACGGGTGGCGGGCGAGCTCCCCCTTCTCGAAGATGCCGCCCAAGCCTTCCTCGCGCGCTACGAAGGGCGCCCCGTCGGCGGGATCGGGCTCGCGGGGGCGTTCTCGTTCTTTCCCAGCAAGAACCTCGGGGGCTACGGCGACGGGGGGCTCCTGACCACACACGACCACGGCCTCGCGGAGCGCCTGCGCGTGCTGCGCGCACACGGCAGCCAGCCCAAGTACCACCACGCGGTGGTGGGCGGGAACTTCCGTCTCGACGCGCTGCAGGCGGCGCTGCTCTCGGTCAAGCTCCCCCACGTGTCCAGCGAGATCGCGGGGCGGCGTGCGAACGCCGCCCTCTACGTCAGCCTGCTCGCAGACGACCCTCGGCTGCAGCTGCCCCCCGCCACGCCCGAGCACACCTTCAACCAGTTCGTCGTGCGCTTCGCCGACCGCGCCACGCGTGACCACGTGCAGCGCGCGCTGTCGAACGCACAGGTCGGCACGGCCGTGTACTACCCGGTGCCGCTGCATCAGCAGGAGTGCTTCGCGACTGCTGGCGAGGCTGCCCGCTGCCCAGTCGCGGAACACGCAGCCGAGACCAGCTTGGCGCTGCCCGTGTTCGCGGCCCTGCGTCCAGAGGAGCTGGACTACGTCGTGACGAGCTTGCGCAACGCCCTCTGACCACGCGGGTGACGCGCCAGCTGCGCGGCGTAGACCTCGAGCGTCGCAGAGGCTACGTGCGCACGCGACCACTCCGCGATGGCGCGCTCGCGGCTGCGGATGCCCATGCGCCGCCGGAGCCCAGGGTCCTGTACGAGCGTCTCGACGGCCTGGGCGAGCGCAGCTGCGTCGCGCGCTGGCACCAAGAACCCATTGTCGCCGTCGCGCACGATCTCGCGGCAGCCCGGTACGTCGGTGGTGACGATCGGTCGACCCGCCGCGGCCGCCTCGATCAGCGACAGCGGCGCCCCTTCGCGGTAGCTCGGGAGACACGCGACGTGGCACGCAGCGAGCTGCTCGGGGATGTCGGCGCGCCGACCGAGGTGCTCCACCAGACCTTCTGCGTGCCACTGCCGCAGGGTAGCCGGCGGGATGGTGCTGGGGTTCTGGCCGTCCGGGTCGCCCACCAGACGGAACGTGACCGGCACCCCCCGCGCGCGCAGCACCCGCGCTGCTTCGGCGATCTCTCCGATGCCCTTGTCGACCAGCATGCGGCTATGCGTGAGGACCACCGGCGTCCCCTGCGGCTCCGGGGCAGGCGCGAAGCGTGCCGTGTCGACGCCAGAGCCGCAGATCATCGTTACCTGCGCCGGGTCGATCATGCCCGCGGCGGCGAGCTCCTCGCGGTCGTCCGGGTTCTGCAGGATGACGCTGACGCGCCCGCCGCGACGGACCAGACCTCCGTACGCCCGCTGCACCACGGCGCGGAGCACACGACGCTTCAGCCCTTCCCCCATGAACAGGTAGCCCATGCCTGCGACCGCGCAGACGACGGCGGGCGCGCGCGTCAGCGCGGCCGCGATGGACCCGTAGAGCACCAACTTGTGCGCCACCAAGTGCACGACGTCCGGCCTGAAGCGGGCCATGACCGCCGTGACGCTCGCGACGGACCCAGCCTCGGCGAACGGGTTGGTGCTGCCGCGGTCGAGCTGAATCGGGAAGTAGCGAAACCCCTCGGCCTCGATACGCGCTTGGAGGTCGCCCTGGGCGGTGGCCAACCCCACGTCGTAGCCAGCGCGCTGCGCGGCCTGCGCGATGTGCAGACGGTGGGACCAGAAGTACCAGTCCTCGGCGATGACCATGAGGAGACGCGGACGCACGCCCCGAGTGGTAGCAGCCGCGCGCGGGAAACGCATCGTGCGACGTCCCTCGTCCCTGCTACCCTGCCGCCGGGACCCTGGACCACGAATGACGAGCGACACCCGAGCCGCGCCCTCGAGCCTCCGCGAGCGCCGAAAGCGCACCCGCGCCCGGCGGCGCCGGAGGTCGATCGAGCCTCCCCCGCAGCTGTGGGCCAAGGTGCTCGTGGGCATGCACGTCGCGCTCGCGCCGCTGCTCATCGCGGGCGCCTTTCCATGGGCGGCAGCCACCAGCGCGGCATCGGGCGTGGCGTTGCTGTTCGCCGTCGTGATCAGCGAGCGCGACCGCCCCCTGCCGTGGTCCCCGGGTCTGCTCGCGCTGCTGGGGGTGGGCGCGTTCATGGCGCTCCAGACGCTGCCCCTTCCACTCTCCATGGTGCAGGTGCTGTCTCCCCTCTCGGCGGATGACGCGCTGCACGTCGCCGCCATGCTCGGCGAGCCCGCGCCGGACTGGGTCCCGCTGTCCCGTGACCCGGGCCGCACACGGCTCAGCCTCATGCTGGCGATCAACCTCGCGTGCACTGCGCTGTCGCTCAGTCTACTGGTCGAGCGTCACAGGCCGCGCGGATTCATGCGCGCCATCGCGACAGCCTGCGTCGCCATCGTCGCCGTGTCCCTGGGCCACGCCGCGGTCGGCGCCGAGACCGTGTTCGGCCTGTACACGCCCATCCTGTCTCGCTCGTTCGGACCGATCATCAACGTCAATCACCTGAGCGCGTTCGCCGCGCTCACCAGCCTGCTCTGCCTTGGGCTCGGGCTGCAGGAAGACTCGCAGGGCCGTCGGACGCTGGCGTACGTGGGCGCCACCATGGCGGCGTCGCTGGCCCTACTGACCGCGTCGCGCGGCGGCGCGCTCAGCCTGCTGCTCGCGACGCTGATGGCGGTCTACCTTTCCCGGCGCTCGGGAGCGCGCCTGTCGCTCCCCCTCAAGCTGGGGTTGGGGGCTCTCATCCTGGCCGCCATCGCGGGGTTCGGGTTGGTGGTGATCGGGGTGCGCGAAGTCCAGGGGACGAGCGACGTCGAGCGCCTCGAGGTGTGGCGACGCAGCGCCGAGCTGGCGCTCGACCACTGGGCTACCGGCGCCGGTCGGGGGGCGTTCGAGCCCGCGTTCCTGTTCCGCTCGACGTTCTCGGCCCGCTACACACACCCCGAGAACGTGCTGCTGCAATACGGTACGGAGCTGGGGCTCCCGCTCACGGTCGCGGCGCTGCTCTTGTTCGGGCGGGCCACCTGGCGCGCGCTGCGGAGCTCCCAGACGTCCGCGGCCCTCGCGGCGGGCGCCGTGCTGCTGTTGTTCCTGCACGATCTCTTCGACTTCTCGCTGGAGCTCTCGGGGGTCGCCGTACCCGCCGCCGCCTGCGCGGGGGTGGCGTGGGCCCGCGCCCACGAAGCTCGCAAGCCGGCCTCGTATGTGTGGGTCACGGCCGCGGCGGCCGCGCTGGGTCTGGCTGCCCTCATCGTGCGCCTGCCCACCGACGACCCCGAGGCCGCTCGCGCGCGGCTGACGGACTCGAGCCTCTCTGGCGCCGACTTGGCCGAGCTCGAACGTCAGATCGCCACGCTCCACCCCGCGGACGGCATCCTGACCGGGCTGCTGGGCCATCGCTACGCCGAGCGCGGCTCCCCACGGGCCGGCCGCTGGCTGAACCGGAGCATGTACCTGGCGCCGGAATGGGGTGACCCCCATGGCCTCGCCGCGCTGTGGTTGGTCCGCATGGGCCGCCCGGAACAGGCGCTGATGGAGGTCCGGGAGGCGGATCGGCGGCGCGCAGGGCTGGGTACCCGCGCGCTCTGCGAGATCCTCGGGACGACGGTCGACCCGGAGGTGATCCGACGGGCCAGCGTCGACCCGGACGACATCCACCCCACCATCGAGCGGGCGCGGCGCTGCACGAACGACGCCGGGTTCCGAGCCGGACTCGACGCGTTGGCGGTGGCCCATGGAACCGACGACTACGCGGCGCACCAGCGCTTGCTCTTGGCGGAAGCTCGAGCGAACCCCGCGGCTGCCCTCGCCGCCGCCGAGACGCTCCGGGCCGCACATCCGGACGACCCCGGTGCCGTGGGCGTGTGGCTGGACATCCTGATCCTGGCGGACCCCAGCGCCGCGCTCGCGGAGCGCGGTCGCGAGGGCATCGGCGAGGCCACGCTGTGGCGGCTCGCCGACGTGGCGAGCACGAGTGGGGACCGGGCGGCGCTGGACGAGATCGTCGCGGGCCTGAGGCGAGCAGCGGCTGGGCAGAGCCGCGCCATCGCCGTCATCGACGGAAGGCACGGACGCCTGTTGATCCAGCTGGGCGCCACGGAGGACGGCGTGGCGCTGCTGCGGGAGTCGATGGCGCTCGACCCCGACGGCCCTGGGGCGCAGGAGCTGCTGCGCGTGGCTGTCCGGGACCACCGACTGGGGCTCGGGCGAGCCGCCGCCCAACACATCTGCCGCCAACAGGGCCGCGACAGCCTCCCTTGCCGCACGGCAGAGCGGCAGGTGGACCGCCTCGCAGAGAGCACTCCTGGGGTGGCGCCAGCCCCCCGCTGAGCGCAAAATGAACTTTCAGCGCGCACACGCATCCAAGGCTGCGTCCCGTACGCCCGCGACGTCAGACTTCTCCATGCACCTCCCATCCCACGACCACCTGCCCCCGCTGCATGGGCAGCCACCGCAGCGGCAGGGGCTCGCCCCTCGCTCTGCGAGAGCCTCGGGGCGCCTTGACCGGCCCAAAGTCCCATCGCAGGGTCGCGAGGTATCGTGAGCGACGGGAACGACACGACCGAGCCCGGGGGGCGGGGCTTCGACCCCCGCGAGATCCTCCGCATCGTGATCCGCTTCGGCTGGATCGCCCTCGTCCTGGCTGTGCTCGGCGGCGTGGGCGGCGCGGTCTGGACGTCACGACAGCCGCGCATCTACAGCGCCACCAGCACCCTCGAGTACGAGCCCAACCCCCCGCGACCTCTCGGCCGCGGTGTCGAAGATGTCGCCGACCCATTCGGCAACTTCTGGGCCAGCCGGGAGTTCTTCGACACGCAGAACCGCGTGATCGGGAGCCGCAACGTGCTGGACCGGGTCGTTCAACAGCTCGCGCTCCACCAAGACGCCGGCTTCCACGGACACACGGGTGAGGCCGCAGAGCACTTCGAGGGGAGCACGGTCGAAGCGACGGCGGGCCTGCTGTCCGCCCGGCTCTCGGTCGAGCCCGTTCCGTCGACGCGCCTGGTCAACCTGGTCGTGAAGGACACGGACCCGGAGCGGGCCGCCAGCATCGCGAACGCCATCGCCGCCGCGTACATCGAGAAGACCCTCGAGGATCGCATGCGCTCCACGGTCACGGCCCTCGAGTGGCTCGACGGCCAGCTCACCGCGCTGCGCTCCGACCTCGAGGCGTCCGAGAACGCCCTCTACGAGTTCAAGCGCGAACACGACGTGTTGTCGTTGTCCCTCGAGGAGAACCAGAACGTCATCGCGCACGAGATCCTCGGCTTCAGTGAGGCGTTGACCACGGCCCGCACGCGCCGCATCGAGCTCGCGGCCCGCGCCGAGCGCCTCCGCCGCGCGCTCTCCATGGACCCACTGGAGGCTCCGTTGTCGGGTCTGGCCAACGTCGAAGCCATCGCGGCGCTGCGCTCGGCGTTGGTCGAGAAGCTCGCCGAGCGGGAGCGGCTGGCCGTGCGGTACGGCGACAACCACCCGGACATGGTGGCGCTGGACGCCGAGATTCGCGTGCAGCAAGAGCAGCTGGTGCGCGAGATGCGCTCGGTCATCAACGGCACCGAGGGAGAGTTCGAAGAGGCGCGCCGCGTCGAGGGCGGGCTGCGCGCGGCCGTGAACCAAGCCCACCGCGACGGCCTCGACCTCAACTTGCAGGAGATCGAATACCAACGGCTCAACCGGGAGCGCGAGAACAAAGCCGAGATCTATCAGCTGGTGCTGCAGCGCACGACCGAGACCGACCTCACCCGCATGTTGCAGGTCACCCACGCGCGCGTGCTGGATCGAGCGCTGCCGCCGCGGAACCCGATCAGCCCTGTCCTCATGACCAACCTGGGCGGCGGTGTCGCGCTCGGCTTCGTGCTCGGCCTCGCGCTGATCGGCCTCATCGTGCGGCTCGACCGTCGCCTCAAGTCGGTCGAAGACGTGGAGGCGTTGGGTCTGCGGGTCGTGGGCATCCTCCCCAAGCTCCCCGAGGTAGACCTGCCGGAGCTCAGCTCGCACCATCGCCCCACCTCCGCGGCTGCCGAGTGCGCGCGTACCATCCGCACGAACCTCACGTTCATGAACGCGGCGCGTCCGTCGCGCTGCTTCGTCATCACGAGCGCCTCCCCACGCGAGGGGAAGACCACCATCGCCTGCAACATCGCCATCGCGCTGGCGCACTCGAGCAAGTCGGTGCTGCTCATCGACACCGACCTCCGCCGGCCGCGTGCCCACAAGCCCTTCGGTGCGGACAACAAGGTCGGCGTCACCTCCGTCATATTGGGCGAGACCACGCTGGCCGAGGCCGTGACCCACACCGAGGTCGAGGGGCTCGATCTGCTCTCCTCTGGCCCCGTGCCCCCGAACCCGTCGGAGTTGCTCCACACGCCAGCCTTCCAAGCGCTGCGCGACGCCGCGAACGCCGCGTACGAGTGGGTCATCTTCGACAGCCCGCCAGTGGGCGCCGTCACCGACTCCGCGGTCATCGCGCCGCAGGTGGATGGCGTGATGCTCGTCGTACGGGCTCAGCAGACCACGCGAGAGAGCGTCGAGGCGGCGCTCCGCCAGATGCGCGCCGTCGACGCGGTGATGATCGGTTGCGTCGTGAACGACGTGGACGTCAACAGTCGCACCTATGGCTACGGCTACCACCAGTACTACCGCTCCGAGTCGTACGCATACACAGCCGACCCAGCCGACGCGGCGGGCTGAGGGCACCTCATGCGCTCATCCGCCGCCGGCCTCCTGGGTGCGTTCCTCGTCTCGCTCGCGCTGATCCCCTTCGCCAAGTGGGTGGCGCGCCGGGTGGGGGCCGTCGACGTGGGCGGCGGCCGGCGCGTCCACGACGGATCCATCCCGAGGCTGGGCGGCATCGCCGTCGTCCTGGGCTTCTTCGTCCCATTGGTGGCGCTGTTCTTCACGGAGAGCTACGTCGCCTCGATCTTCTACAGCCAGCCCAAGCGCATCATGGGCCTGCTGGGAGGGGGCTTGATCGTCGCGACGCTCGGCGCCCTGGACGACGTGCGGGGCGTGCGCCCGCGGACCAAGCTGGCCGTCCAGACCCTCGCCGCGCTGCTCGCCTACACGTGTGGCTACCGAATCGAGGGCATGCTGCTGCCCTTCGTCGGCACGGTGCACCTGGGGTGGCTGTCCGTCCCAGCCACGTGCTTCTGGTTCGTGGCCATCATCAATGCGCTCAACCTCATCGATGGCCTCGACGGCCTCGCGGGCGGCGTCGCGTTCTTCGCCTGCGTCGGAAACTTCGTGGTGGCGGTGATCGGCGACGCCTACATGGTCATGCTGCTCTCGGCCACACTCGCTGGCGCGATCGTCGGCTTCTTGGTGTTCAACTTCAACCCCGCCAGCATCTTCATGGGGGACTCGGGCAGCATGTTTCTCGGCTTCGTGCTCGCCGCGACGTCGCTGCTGGGGGCGCTCGTGAAGAACACGACCGTGGTGGCCATCGCGGTGCCTGTCATGGTGCTGGGCCTCCCCATCGCGGACACCGCCATCGCCATGCTCCGTCGGGCGCTGACCCAGCGGCCCATCATGACCGCCGACCGCGGTCACATCCACCACCGCCTCCTGGACCTCGGGCTCACTCACCGACGCGCGGTGCTGACCCTCTACGGCGTGTGCGCGGCCCTCACCATCGCGGCGGTCGCCGCGTCGCTGGGGCGGGGCCTCGAGACGACCATCGCCCTCGTGCTGTTCGCGATCGTGCTGGCGGGTCTCGTGCGGGTCGCGGGCGTGTTCGACCGGGCCATGGTCGCCGCCCAGCGTCGCAATCGTCCGCTCAACGACGTGACGGCGCGCGTCCGCGCCGCGCTCCCGGATGCCATGCTGGCGCTCACCCCCGAGACGCGCGGAGCCGACCTGCACGCCGTCCTCGACCGCTTCGTCCGCGAGGCGGGCCTGCGGCACGCGGGCTTCGCAGACGGCTCGGAGCCCACCGCCGGACCAGACGTGGTGCGCTGCGCGTGTGGCGACGAGTACCTCGACTTCACCGTCAGCGACGCCCGGCAAGCGGGCCCTGAGCTACAGCTCGCCCTCGACGTCTATGCCAGCGTCATCGCCGCGGTCCACGAACGAGACCATCACCGCCCGATCTCGGAACGGGCGCCGCGACCCGACGCGCTCGCAGTTGGCGAGTAGCGTGGCGCGCCCCGGCCGGCGACGTCGCCGTTAGACGTAGTCGGGACCCGTGCGGATGAGCGGATAGTGCTGACCGTCCCGCCCGAGCACCACATCCACCGTGTCGGCGCGGCACCCGCACTCCCACACCAGGATGTGCGCCGCGAGTCGCAAGAGGTCCGCGACGTCGAGGGTCGGCAGGTCGTCCGTCAACCGAACGCCCCACTGACTCTCCCCGAAGTAGACGTCCGCGCGCGCCACGATGCGTCCCCCGTCCGTGACGTCCCACGTCTGGTTCGCGCCCGACTCCTGAGACGGGGTGCGCTCGACGTAGCGGTAGTCGGAGGGCTGCATACCCGCGTCAGATCCCCAACCAGCTGCGCGCGTCCAACGCCCGCGTCCCACGGCGCACCTGGAACAGGAGCGGAGCCCCGAGCACGCGCCCCACCCGCTGCCCCATCCGCAGCACCGTGCCCACCTGCACGTCTGCGCCACCGAGCCCTGCGTACACCGTGAAGAAGCTGTCACCGTGCTCCACGATGACCATCAATCCATAGGACCCGTAACGACCCACGAACGCGACGCGACCATCCGCCACGACGCGCGCAGGCGCCTCCCCTTCGACACGGAACTCGACGCCCGGTCCGTCCTCCCGCTGCACGTCCACGGTGCGGTAGCGCCCCTCCGTCGGGATGCCCAGGCGGCCACGCATCGTGACGAACGTGGGCGCCAGCGAGCTCCCGTCCGAGAGCTGCAGCGTCCCCGGGAGCGGCGCCACGGGGGAGAGCGGCAGCGACGGTGCCATGAAGGTCTGTTCATAGAGCATGGCCAGCTGCTGCTGCTCTTGGGCGCGTCGCCGATCCCCGTGCAGTCGCGCGAGCCGCTCTCGGCCCTCCTCGGCGCTGCGGTCGAGGCGCGTGATGTCGCGTTGCAGGGCGATCTGTCGGTCGCGCGTGGTGCGGACGTTGTCGATCTCACGCTGCACAAGGCGCTCGAGGCGCTCCACGCGCGAGAGGTGGCTGAGCATCGCCTCGAAGCCTCCGGCGACAGGCAGCAACCCGGTGCGACGGATGCGGTAGAGCGCGCGGCCCTGACGCACGATGCGCTGCTCGAAGTCGGCCCGAGCCGACCCGAGGGCGTCCAGCTCTGCCGCCAGCCGGGCCCGACGCGTCTCCTCGGTCCGAACGAGCAGCTCTTGCTCGGCGATGGCCTCGTCGAGCTCTCCCATGGGGTCCAGGGCGGCCCCCGGATTCAGTGGCGACAACGGCGGGAAGGCGGGCTGCGCGAGCACCGGAGTCGCGAGGGCCAAGCAGCAGAGGAACCACAGTCGCACGCGTCGCTTCATGATTACACCAGCAGGTAACGGCGCAGAGAGAGCGCGCTGCCAAGGGCACCCACAGCGGCGCCACCCAGGGTGAGCCCGACCAGCGCCAGCGGGTGCAGAAAGGCCGCGCGCACCCCCGTGAGTGCGGCCACCGTGGCGTCGAGCTCGTCTCGGACGAGCATGAAGCCTCCCATCAGGACCACCACGGAGATGAGCGCGCTCATGAACCCTTGGAACGTGCCCTCGAGCACGAATGGACCGCGCACGAACTCGTCGGTCGCGCCGCACAGCTTCATGACCTCGATCTCCTCACGACGACGCGCGACGGCGAGGCGGATGGTGTTTCCGATCACCGCGAGCACGCACAGCGCGACCAGCAGCGCGAGCACCCCGGCGATGGCGCGCCCAGCCTGCAGCAGGCTCTCCAGTCGGCTGAACCAGCCGCGATAGGTCTCCACGTCGCTCACGGCCCGGAACTGCGCGACGCGCTCGGCGATGCGCGCCGTACGGCTGGGGGCGACACCCTGCGCCAGCGTGATCTCCAGCGAGGCGGGAAACACCTCGGCAGGCAGCGCCGCCAAGCCGGGCTCGACGTCGGAGTGCTCCAGGAACTGCGCACGCGCCTCGTCGCTGCTGAGGTGCTCCACCGAGCGGACCTCGGGCAGCCCCTCGACCGACGCGCGCAGCTGGGTGACGTCCTCAGCCTCGGCGCCATCGCGCAGGTAGACGGTCATGCGGCTGGACTGCCCCCACGCGCGGGCCACCGCCGACAGGTTGGTCAGCGCGAGCAAGGCACCACCCAAGCATAGAAACGCCACTGCGAGACTCGACACCGCCACGAGATAGAGCCGCATCTCTTCGCGGAGCCCCCGCCGCGCCCGGGTAATCAGCTGCTTCATGTCCATCGCGTCACCGTCAATCGTGAATAGGAGGAGTGTGTCGCTACACCGCGACGGGGTGCTTGTGCAGCCCGCTGCCGCGCCCCGTCTCGGCGGCGCTGATGATCCCTCGTGCAGACCAGCTGCGCAGGCCACGCCGCGCCTCCGACACGCGCCCATCCTCGATGGAGATGATGCGATGGTCACGCTTGCTGATGAGGGAGTGGTCGTGGCTGGCGAAGATGACGGTGGTGCCCGTCTCGTTCACCTCTTCGAACAAGGTCAGGATGTCGATGGCCAGGTGGGGGTCCAAGTTGCCGGTGGGTTCGTCGGCCAGGATGAGGGCGGGCTCGGTCACGATGGCGCGCGCCACGGCCACGCGCTGCTGTTCGCCGCCCGACAGGTTGCTGGTGCGTTCGCCACCGCGACCAGCGAGCCCCACGCGCTCCAGCGTCTCCACCACCCGCGAGCGCACGAGGCGCTGCGGCATGTCCAGGATCTCGAGGGCGACGGCCACGTTCTCGAAGACCGTCCAGTGCTGGACCACCTTGAAGTCCTGGAACACGACCCCGAGGTTGCGGCGCAGGTACGGGATGGACTTCGGCGTCAACCGCGCGATGTCCCTGCCGCAGAACATGATCCGCCCCTCGTCCACCGTGTGCTTGCGGTAGATCAGCTGCAGCAGCGTGCTCTTCCCCGCCCCGCTCGGACCGGTGACGAAGAGGAACTCGCCGCGCTCCACGGTGAGGTTCAACCCCCGGAGCGTCGGTTTGTCCGCCCGGAAGTACTTGTGAACGTCCTCCAGCACGAGGATGGGCTTGCTGGCCACGCTCGGGTCGGCGCGGACCCCTGCGCGGAAGAAAGGGAACGGCCGAACAACGGTGCCATCGTCGAGGTCGGAGCTGCGCATGCGTTTCCGGTACCGCAGTGGCGCCTCGCCGGGCAAATTTCCGACGACCGTGGAGCGAGCCGCGCGCCCGAGTTCGCGCGACCTTCGCCGCCCCGCCGCGGGGCTCTCACGGTGGAAACGGGCCGCGGTCGACCCGGAGCACGTAGGGGCCAGCGCTGTGTCCCCCGAAGCCGTCCACGACCACGTGATAGCGTCCTGCCGGGAGCTCGCGCTCGATCGAGGAGGTCCCCCCCGGGCCGCTGTCGTCGTCACACGCGTAGGGGAAATTGCTGCACGCAGCCCCCTCGAGGAACACAAGGAGCGTCGTGTCGAACGAAGACCCTGCGGTGCTCAGGCGCACCACCGTCGCCTCGGTCAGCTCCAGGAGAAAGGTGGCATCGGGGGAGCGCGCGCCGCTGCCGCAGTAGATGGATGTGACGTCGTTCGCGAGCGTGGACGTGTCGCCGCGATACACGACGGACGACTGGCTCGGGATGACGATCGCATCCGCACACGTGTCGTTGCCCGCCGCGTCGACCACCGAAGTCGGTGCGGCGGTGTGGATCTCCAGCTGGTAGGTCGGCGTGCCAGGCGCCTCGACGACGACGAAGTGCTCGCCCGCGGGGAGTGCCAGGCGCTGCAGTAGGGCGGGTGCCCCTCCGACGCAGTAGTCGGTCGTCGGCAGCATTGCTTCGCAGGTGTCCCCCAGAGCCCCGAACACGAACGCTCCACCGTTCGTCCCAGCGAGCAGGTCGATGGACACGTCCCGCGGCTCGGACAGGACGAAGCGATGCACGGCGTCGCGGTAGAAGAAGCCACACGGTGTCTGGATGGCGTCCCGCTTGTCCGCGAGCGTGCCATGCACGATCTGCTCGAGGGGCGTGTCGATGGGCGCAGCGCAGCTGTCCCCCGGCGGCGCGGTCGTGCCTGGTTCGAGTCTCACGTCGATGGCGAAGTCCACCTCGCGCTCGGCGGGCCCTTCCACCACGAGGACGTAGGGCCCGGGAGCGAGCGAGCGAAAGCGCCCCCCCGCAGGGCTGCCACGCACGCATCCGAGCTCACTGGAAGCGTCGGAGCAGGTCGAACGCAGAGAGAACCGCACGGCGTCCGTCGTCGAAGTGGCCGCGAACGCCACCACGACGTCTTGCGGAGGCCCGGCAGGCACCTCGAAGGCGTACACGAGGTCCCCGGCGAGCGGCTGCCCGCAGCTCAGCGTCAGGTCGTCGACGGTACCGACGAACGACCCGCTCTCGGCGAACGGCGGGATGACGGTCCGAGCGCTCCCGCAGTCCTCGTTGCTCGGTTGTGTGGTTGGGGGGTCGAAGGCGACGCTCAGCTGGACCGAGCCTGCGCTGCTGGCGACGAACACGAAGTACGTGCCCGCCGGAAGCGCACGCCGACGCACCTCCCCGGGCGAACCCGTGTCGCAGCGCAGCACCGTGCCCCCCCCGCAGCCCGAGCGGAGCTCCACCTGCGTGCTGCCCGCCGCGTCCGCGCGCAAGGTGACGTCTCGCGCGTCATCCAACACGAATCGAGCGACCACCTCGCGGGCTGGCCCCGAGCACAGCGCGCCGTAGTCGTCACGGGCGCCCGCAGTCGACAGGTCGAACAGCCCGCCCGCGCTGACGTCCAGCGCGTCCTCGCACTGATCGTGAGGGGGTCGACCGCAGACGGCCTCGTCGATGGACAGATCGCAGTCATTGTCGAGCCCATCGCTGCACAGCTCGGCCTGGAGCGTCCCGCGCAGGGGGTCGGCGTCGTCGCAGTCGGTCCCGCCCGCGCATCGAGCGTCCGCCTCGCCATCATTGTCGAAGTCACGCGGCAGATGCAGGCACATGCCGCGGCCTTCGTCGCAGCGGTCGAGCGTGCAGACGTTCCTGTCGTTGCAGTCGCGCAGAGCTCCCGCCACGCAGCCGGCGTTCGGGTCGCACACCTCGGCGCCATTGCAGAACACGCCGTCGTCGCAGCTGAGCGGGTCCGGGGTGTGCACGCACACGCCGCGCCCGTCACAGACGTCGCGCGTGCAGGCGACCCCATCCTCACAGTCTTCGGACCGGCTGCATGGATCTCCCGCGTCACGGGCGCCCAGGTCCATTGGCCCCAGGTCGCGGCCCCCGTCCACCACGACCGGGCCACCCCCCTGACAGGCGGCCACCAGCAGAGCGACGGACACGAGCACCAACGTGCGCACGCCGGCAGTGTGACACACGGGACCGCCCCCGCGCCCGGTCGCAGGGCCCGGAAGTGCGGAGCCCTCGACGCCGGGCCCGTTCTCGTGCAAAGCCTCCGGCATGACGGAACCCGCAGTGACCTACGGTCGTGATGGCTACATCGGTGTGCTGACCCTGAACCGACCCGACGAGCGCAACGCCATGACCCCGGAGCTCCTCTCTGGCTTCGCCGTGGCGGCCGCCGAGGCGCGCGCCGACCGTGGGGCGCGAGCGGTCGTGCTCGTCGGGCGCGGGTCGTGTTTCAGCGCGGGCGCGGACCTGCACTCCTCGCTCAAGGCTGGCGACGCTAGCGCCCTCCCGCACGAGCGCTCCTACGCCATGTACGAGCCCTTCTTGTCCCTGCGCCACGTCCGCGTGCCGGTCATCGCAGCCCTCCAAGGGCACGCCGTCGGTGGCGGGTTCGGGCTCTCGCTGATGGCAGACATCCGCATCGCCAACGAGCGGGACAAGTACGGCGCCAACTTCGCCCGGCTCGGCATCCACTCGGGCATGGCCATCAGCTTCATGCTGCCCCGGCTCGTCGGGGTCTCGCGCGCATCCGAGATGCTGTACACGGGGAGGCTCGTCACGGGACGCGAGGCAGAACGCATCGGCCTTGTCAGCGAGGCGCTTCCGGGCGAGGACGTGCTGCCGCGCGCCATGGCGCTGGCTGGCGAGATCGCCCTCTCGTCGCCACGAGCGGTCCGACAGATGAAACACACCATGAGCTCCCTCCTGGGCTGGGACGTAGAAGGCGCGGCCCGCCTCGAGGCGCTCCTCCAGAGCGAGTCGCTCGCCACCGCCGATGCCACCGAAGGCTTGGCCGCCATGCGTGAAAAGCGCACCCCGTGCTTTGCGGACGATTGAAGCCCCCTCCGCGTCGCCACACGTCGCGCCCCGCGGGACGGTGTCGAGGTCGCGCTCTCCCGGGTCTGCGCGCGTGGGCTGTCGGACCCGCCCCGATGTCTGGTAAACCCCTGAACGATGTCTGAGTCCACTTCGCTTCCGCTGCCCCTGACGGAGCTGCCCGCGTCGCTGCACCGCTTCGCCGATCCGAAGGCGCCCGGCCCGGCACGCATGATGGCCGCCAAGGGACTCGTGCCCGTCAAGGGCGGCGATCTCGTCACGCTGATGGTCCAGCTGGCTGCCGACGCAGACGCCGGCATCGCGTCTGCCGCCGACAGCACGCTCTCCGGTCTGCCCGAGGGCGTCCTCCGAGCGGCTTGCGAAGCCCCCCTCCCCCCGGCAGTGCTCGAGGCGCTGGCGCGCAAGTTCACCGACCGCGAAACCCTCACCGAGGCCATCGTGATGAACCACAACACGCCAGATGCAGCGGTGGTCCACGTGGCGCGTTCCGCGGGCGACCACATCTGTGAAGTCATCGCCACCAACCAACAGCGCCTCCTGAACGAACCCAGCATCGTCGAGGCGCTCTACAAGAACCGCAACACGCGCATGTCCACCGCCGACCGGCTCGTCGAGCTCTGCGCGCGCAACGGTGTGGAACTGACGGGCATCCCGTCGTTCAAGGACCACGTGGAGGCGATCCAAGGGCAGCTCATCCCAGAGCCGACGGACGAGCCGCTCCCTGGAGACCAGATCTTCATGGACGCGCTCGCGGCTGACGCGGACGATCCCGACGCGGTCGAACGCGAGACGGTCGACGCTGCGCGAGATGAGCACTTGGAGAAGGTGGCGGACAAGTTCAAGCCCCTCAGCTTCCAAATCAAGGCGATGACCAAGAGCGAGAAGCTGCGCCTGGCGGTGGTCGGTGACGCGGCCGCGCGCGCGCTGCTGGTCCGCGACACCAACAAGGGCATCGCGATGGCAGCCGTCATGTCGCCGAAGATGACCGAAAAGGAAGCGGCGAACATCGCGTGCTCGCGCGAGATTGGCGAAGACATCCTGCGCTACATCGGCACCCGACGGCAGTGGCTGCAGAGTTACGAGCTGAAGCAGGCCCTGCTCTTCAACCCCAAGACGCCCGTCGGCATCTCGCTGCGCTTCGTGCCTCACATGCGCATCAACGACCTCCGCACGTTGGCCAAGAGCCGCAGCGTCGCGCAGCCGATCAAGACCGTGGCCCGGCAGCGCCTCGACACGCTCGACAAGGCCGGGCGCAGCTGACGTCTCTCACGTCCCGAGCGCCGTGACGGAACGCCCACCTCTTCCTGCACAGGTACCTGATGTCTTTCTTTGGCAGACTCTTTGGGGGTGACCCCGACACCCACCGGCGCAACGCCGATGCCCACTTCGAACGCGGCGCGTTCGGGGAAGCCAAGCTGGCGTACGAGAAGGCGCGCGACGCGCTACCCAGTGACCGCCGCAGCGAACGCGACGGGATGGCCGCACGCATCGACGCGTGCCGTGACGGCATCGCCCGCACGCGGCTCGCCCAGGCCCAAGCCTATCGAACCCAGGGCGAGCGCTCCCTGGCCGCCGAGGAGCTCCGCGGCGCGCTCGAAGTGGCAGCCGACCGCGCGCTCGGCGCAGAGATCCAGGCCGTGCTGGACGACCTCGATCGCGTCGAAGTCCAGCAGGCGAACCGCGGCGTCACGCTCTCGCGCGACGAGCGCATCGCCATCCTCGCGGGCTCCTGGTACGAAGAGCAGGCCACGGAGTACGCCTCCTATGGCGACGAGTTCTTCGAGGCCCTGTTGGCGCTCGACGACGAGCGCTTCGAGGATGCTCGCGCCGGGTTCGCGCAGGTGCTGAAGACGGCCGAGGCGCCCATCTACGTCATCCTGGAGCACGCCAAGGCCTGCACCCTCGTCGGGGACAGCGCCGCGGCCACCGCCGGCTACGTGCGCTTTCTGGAGGCGCTGCCCGAGGGCGCGGGGGGCGAGCGGCGCCTCGCTGCCCATTTGCAAATCGGGGTATTGCGCAGCCTGGGCGGCGACCCCGAGGGCGCGCTCGACGCGTTCCAGGGCGCGATCGAGGACTTCCCAGACGACCACCGGCCATACTTCGCGCTGGGACAGCAGCTGCGCCTCTCGGGCGCGCCTGGGGAGGCCCTCGAGGTGCTGGAGCTCTCGCTGGACCGCGCAGGAGCCTCTCCCGAGTGGGCCCTGATCGAGGAGATCGGCATCACGTGCGCCGATCTCGGGCAGCTCGCGCGGGCCACGGAGCTCCTCGAGGACGTGCTCAAGCGCTTCGTGGACCGAGGCGATGCCTACATCCCTCCGCGCACGGCGTGGCGGCTGGCCGCGCTCTTCGAGCAGCAGGGGCGGATGGACAGGGCGGCGGACGTGTGGCGCATGCTCGCGGAGCGTGGACCGGAGAGCGACCGCGCGCGGGCCCACGGCGAAGCGGGCCGCCTGCTGGCGGCCATCGGGCTGGACGACGAGGCGCGGCGGATGCTCAAGCGCGGCCTGGTGTTGGCCCGCCAAGCTGAAGCGGCCGATGCGGCCGAAGAAGCCGAGCAGCCCGAGGAGCGCGCGACCGTCTCCTCGTCCCAACCCACGGAGCACGCCGAGGCCTCGGAGCGGGGAGCCCCCGAGCAGCCGCACGCGCGCATGCCGGGGGCGCCACGCCCAGTGTCCGCCGCAGCCCTCCGCGCCGACCTCGAAGCGAAACTCGAAGCCCTCGCCGACTGAGCGCGCTGAATCCCCAAGGGGTGCCGTCGTCGAAAGGCCGTGCTACCGTCTCGGTAGCGCCAGGTGAACGCGTGGACCGGGAATCGCCCCGGCCGCGACCGAAGCCGGGAGAACGCCCATGACCAAGCCCAAGGGGACCCTTCCGTCCACCAAGCCCGTCACCGTCCCCACGCTACGCGCCATGAAGCGCGCCAGCGAGCGGATCACGATGGTCACCGCCTACGACGCCACGTTCGCGCGGATGCTCGACGAGGCAGGGGTCGACATGCTGCTCGTGGGGGACAGCCTCGGCATGGTCGTTCAGGGGCAGGACTCCACGCTGCCCGTCACGGTCGACGAGATCATCTACCACTGCCGCGCCGTCGCGCGTGGTACTCAGCGCGCGCACATCGTCGGCGACATGCCGTTCATGAGCTGGCAGATCAGCCCCGAGGACGCGCTCCGGAACGCCGCTCGCTTTCTGTCCACGGGCGGGGCGCACTCGGTCAAGCTGGAGGGCGGACGCAGCGCGGCGAGTACCATCGAACGCATCGTCAACGCGGGCATTCCGGTGGTCGGTCATGTGGGGCTCACGCCCCAGAGTGTCCACGCCATGGGCGGCTTCCGCGTGCAAGGAAAGACCGAGGACGCCGCTGCCCGGGTCTTCGACGACGCCCGCGCCGTGGCGGACGCAGGCGCGTTCGCGCTGGTGCTCGAGGGTATCCCCAGTGATCTCGCGCGCGACATCTCCGAGGCAATCGACATCCCCACCATCGGCATCGGGGCGGGCCCTGCGTGTGATGGCCAGGTGCTCGTCTGCTACGACCTGCTGGGGCTCACGCCCGACCTGCGTCCCAAGTTCGTGAAGCGCTACGCGGAGTGGTTCGACGACGGAAAGCGGGCGGCTGCCCGCTACTGTGAGGAGGTCCGGGCCGGCGCCTTCCCGACGGACGAGTACGCTTTCGGGCACGTTCGCCGCGACGACAGCGCGCGCCTGCCGGCGCCCACCGACGTGCTGCCCTCGAACCCCGAGCGCCGCCCGGGTCCCAGCTACGGACCCATCGGCTGACCGTGATGGCACCTCGCGTCATCCACGATCCGCGCGCGCTGCGGACCGCCTGCGACGCCGCGCGCGCGGCGGGCCACCGCGTGGGCTTGGTTCCCACGATGGGCGCCCTCCACGATGGGCACATGTCGCTCGTCGCCGCGCTGGCCGAGCGCACCTCTTTCCGCGTGCTGACCATCTTCGTGAACCCGCTGCAGTTCGCGCCCACGGACGACCTCGACCGCTATCCGCGCACCCTCGACGCGGATGTCTCCCTCGCGGCACAGGCCGGGGTCGACTTGGTCTTCGCCCCCGCGCCGGACGCGATGTACCCCGTCGGGTTTCAGAGCCACGTCGAGGTCGAGGGCGTCACGCTCCCCCTGGAAGGGGCGTTCCGTCCGGGCCACTTCCGGGGCGTGACGACGGTCGTCACGAAGCTGTTCAACCTGGTGGGGCCTTGCGCGGCGGCCTTCGGAACGAAGGACTACCAGCAGTGGCGCGTCCTGTCGCGCATGGTCACCGACCTGGACATGCCGGTGGAGATGGTGGGGTGCCCGATCGTGCGTGAAACCGACGGGCTCGCGCTCTCGTCGCGCAACCGCTACCTGAACGAGCGGGACCGCGAGCGCGCCCTCTGCCTATCGCGCGCGCTCGCGTGGGCCGAAGCGCAATGGCGTGCGGGTGAACGCGACCCCGAGGTCATCGCGACCGCCGCGCGCATGATCGTCGAGGCCGACATGGACCAGGTCGATTACGTCCGCGCCGTCGACCCCGAGACCCTCGAGCCGCCCACGGGTGACGTACAGCGCCTGACGGTGCTGATCGCGGCGCACCTGGGCACCACGCGGCTCATCGACAACCGCGAGCTGACCTGACGCCTCACTGGCCGAGCACGCGCAGCGTCTGGACGCCCTCCCCTGCCAGCACGACGAGCTCGTGCGACACCGGCTCGCGTCCGTCGATGGTCACGCTGATGTCGAGCGCATCTCCCACACGTCGGCGCCCCAGCCGCAGCGGCGTGCGACCCTCCACCACACCGTCACAGCGCACCTCGGCGCCTGGCGGCTCCGAGACCACCTCGACCACCCGCGTCAGCGGCACCAGCTCGGCCACCTGCTCCTGTTCGCCCGCGAGGACGCGCAGGTGCGTCGTCCATGGCTCGTACCCCGCGAGCCGCAGTTGGATGGCGTGATCGGCGCCGACGACCAAGCCCTCGATGCGAGCTGGCGTGGTGCCCCCGAAAGACTCACCGTCGAGGAACAACTCTGCACCGGGTGGCACCGAGTCGATGCGCACGACCGGCAGTGGCGCGGGCTTGATCGCGCGCGCGATGACCAAATAGGTGACCACGCCGACGACCGTCGCCACCAGCACCCAACGGAGCGTGCTGCGCCACTGTCCCCCCGCCTCCGTACGCTCGGGACCGGCGCTGGTAGGCGTCTTGGGCGTGAGAATGGCCGCCGCTTCGCGGGGGATCCGAGGGGCCCTGGGAATGGCCGAAGCCGTGGGGGACGCGGCGTTCAGGTACACGTCTGCGTCCTCGGCGAGCGACGCGCTGAGCTCCACCAAGGGGGAGCCACGCCCCCCCGGCGCGGGTCGCACCGGAACGTCCTTGAGGGCATCGTCCAAGCCCTTGAACACGTCCTCGACGACCGTCGCCTCGTCATCATCGAACCCGGCGGCGTCGAGCTCGCTGGCAACGTCCTCGAGCGGGAGCGCACCGCGATCCAGCATGGTCGTGGGCTCGTCTTCGTCGTCCGGCGTTCGTCGCACCTGCACGGGGGGCGCCTGCTTCGACGTGTAGCGGGGTGGTCGCGCGGTCACGCGAATGGCGTTGGGGTTGGTTGGCCGGTCGTCCGATCGAGAGGCTCGGTCGACCGTCGGCAGGTCGTCCCGCGTGCGCTTCATGTCGAAGATCACGCTCGCCCCTGGCTCGTACTCGTCCACGGTCATCTTGAGCGCGACCGAGTCCCTCTTGCCGGGGTCCGTCCCGAGCACCTTCTCGCTGGACACCGGCGGCGCGCCCGTCGCGGCGGCGTACTCCTCCATGAACAGCTGCGCCATCAACCGTGCCACCCTCGCGGTCGTGAACGACGGCTGGTGCTGGTAGAGGAACTGCGTGAGCGCCTGCCCGAAGTCGTGCGCCGACTCGTACCGGTCCTCCGGGCGTCTCGCCAGGGCCTTCATCGTGATCGCGTCGAGCTCTGCGGGCACGTCGCGGCGGTAGGCGGACGGTGGCTGCACCTCCGCCTTGCGTACGCGATCCAGCAGCTCGGGCAGGTTCTCCGCTTGGTAGAGCATCTGCCCTGTCAGCAGCTCGTGCAGGAGCACACCCGCCGAGAAGATGTCGGACCGGAGATCCATCGGGTCGCCCCACGCCTGCTCGGGCGACATGTAGTAGTACTTGCCCTTGATGACGCCGACCTGTGTGTTCTGTGTCCGCAGCGCCGCCTTGGCGATGCCGAAGTCCGCGAGCTTCACGTCCCCGGAGAAGCTGACGAGCACGTTCTGGGGCGAGACGTCTCGATGCACGATGCGGAGCGGGTTGCCCTGGCTGTCGCGCTTGCGGTGTGCGTAGTCGAGCGCCGAGCAGACAGCCGAGACGATGTAGGCAGAGATGTCGAGTGGGAGCGCCGCCTGACGGGACCGCAGCGCCTTGATCATGCGGTAGCAGTCGGCGCCCTCGACCAGCTCCATCGCGATGAAATACGTATCATCGGTGCAACCAAGGTCGAATGTCTGCACCACGTTGTTGTGGTTCAGCAGCACGCTCAGCTTGGCCTCCTCCACCAGCATCGTGACGAACTGCTCATCCTCGGAGTACGTGGGGTGGATGACCTTGATGGCCAGGAGCTTCTCGAAGCCGCCAATGCCCTGGGTCTTTGCGACGTACACCTCGGCCATGCCACCCACCGCCAGCCGGCGCGTCAGCGTGTATGGCCCGAACGGGCGCGGTAGATCGATAGCTTCGGTGCCGGTGGCCAAACGACGCTCGTGGAACGGGCGATACTCTCGGGGGGGGGGGCTCGGGCCGCCGCCTCATCGGGACGAGAGAGGCAGTCCGCACGCGACTCTATCGCGCGCGCGCGAGACAGGTAAAGCACGATGGCCCGCGCGCCAGGCGCATTTTGGGTCCGCGCGCGGAACGCCTTCGTTGTACCATGCGGACACCATGCCCGACACCTCCGTGCCACCCCCTCCCAAGATCCGCGCCGAGATGCTGCGCGACGTCGGCCTGTTTGGTGGTCTCGACGACGAGTCGCTACAAGTGCTGGCGGACAACCTCCCCGTGATGACGGTGCAGCCCGGCGACAACGTCGTCGAAGAGGGCGACGACCGCCAGGAGATGTTCCTGGTCATCGCGGGTGAGCTCGAGGTGGTGAAGCACGGACGGGGCGGCGAGTTCCGCGTGGCCTTGTTCGGCCCCGGCGACTGCTTCGGAGAGATGAGCCTCATCGACGTCCAGCCAAGGTCGGCGACGGTGCGCGCGGTCGCGCACACCCTGATGCTGCGCATGACCCCGCAGTCCCTCGAAGAGCTGCTCTACCGACGCGATCCCAAAGCGTACAGCATCTTCATCATGAACGTCGCTCGAGAGCTCAGCCGGCGCCTGCGGGTGGCGGATGGCATCCTGGCTCAGTTCGTGAGCGCGGCGACCGGGCAGCACCTCCACGATTGAGCCCCGCAGCGTTGGAGCGGCGCCCGGGCCGTCCGAACGTCGCCGTGGCGACCCGCGCGAACGCGCACCGCGCCACGAATGCGCGGGCGGGTGAAGGGTTCGCTCGGTGCTCGCGTCTTGACCCCGTCAACAGAACCAGTACCCTGATGCCCAACGTGCCTGCGACCCCTGTCCTGCCCACAACGCCCCGGCGGCGCGCCTCTGTGCGTCTCGTCCCGCGTCGGCGTGCGGTGCTCGCGGCTGGCGTGGCGTTGGCTCTCGCAGCCTGCGGAGACGCTGGAGAAGGCGCTTCGGCCGACATCGACGTCGACGTAAACCCGCTCCCCGTCGTCGCCCGGTCGGACTGGGACGCGGCACAGCAGACGTGCGAGGGCATGATGAGTGGCGCCGTCGAGTATGGCGTCGCAGATGGGCAACCGGACCTCCTCGTCGCCATCGGGTCCCGCGGCGTCGTGTGCGTGGACACGTTCCCGGTGTTCGAGAACGAGCTGGGGGCAGACTCCCTGGTCATGCACCGCTTGTGGCTCCGCTACATGGCCACCCTGCAGGAGCTGGGGCCCGAGCTGGCCATTGACCAGCAGGACCAGCAGGACCAGCAGCCCCTCCAAGACCAACCGGGATCTGCCCCCCGCTGAGGCTCGATGACGGTGGCGATCCTGGATGGCCCCGTCGGCACCGAGCTGCTCGCCCGAGGCGTCGAGACGCCCCTCCCGTCGTGGAGCGCGGGCGCGATCCGCGCGGCGCCCGATGTGCTGGAGGCCATCCACCGTGACTACGTGCGGGCCGGGGCGACCATCCACACCGCGAACACGTTTCGCACGCAGCCAGGCACCCTGGGTCGGCCGTTCGCCACGCTGGCAAAGGAGGCGGTCGCGATCGCCCGTCGCGCCGTGCCTGCCACCTGCCGGGTGGCGGGCAGCCTTGCGCCCGTCGCCGATTGCTATCGGCCCGACCTCAGCCCTGGAGACGCAGCGCGCGACGACCACGCCCAGCTGGCACGCGTGCTGGTGGACGCCGGGTGTGACCTCCTGCTCTGTGAGACGTTCCCCTGCGCCCAGGAGGCGTGGGTCGCCGTGGAAGAGTGCGTCCGAACCGGCGCGGATACGTGGGTGGGGTTCACCGCGGGCCCCGACGGGACGTTGATGACGCCCCAAGAGATGACCGCAGCCGCCCGAGGCGCGCTCGAGCGCGGCGCCACCTGTGTGCTCGTCAACTGCACGCCTGCGACGCTCACCCTGCCCTACGTCGAGGCGCTCGCCGCGCTGGGGGCCAAGGTGGGGGCCTACGCCAACGCAGGGCGCGTCGATGACGCCATGGGCTGGTCGGCCGACCCGTTCCTCGCCGCCGACCAGTACGCGAAGCTCGCGGCGAGCTGGGTGGACGCCGGGGCAACGGTGCTCGGTGGCTGCTGCGGCACCGGCCCCACACACTGCGCCGCGCTCTCGGACCGGTTTGGCCGTGCCTGAGCTGACCTCAGCTCGCCCGGCGCCTCCCCCCGACGCGCTCGCGATTGGCCAGCTGGGAGCTCGCGCGGTGGACCACGCCCATGATGCTGTGCTGGGGGTTCACGCCGAGGTTGGTCGGGAACACGCTAGCGTCCATCACGAACAGCCCGCGAAGCGCGTGCGCCTCGAGGGCCGGGTCCACGACGCTTGCGCGGGCTGAGCGACCGGCCACCGCGGTCCCAAAGAGATGCGAGGCGACCATGTGGAGGTCGCCGCGCGCCAGGGCGGGGTTTCTCAGCGCGCGCACCTCGTCGATGCTCCGCAGCACCTCAGGGACCCCGTGCACTCCGGGATAGACCTCCTGGGCGCCGACTTCGAACAAGAGCTCGGCCACGAGCGCGAGCCCATCGAGCAGCACCCGAACATCACGCGCGGTGGGGTGATAGGTGACCGCGGGCCGGCCATCGAACCCAACACGCACGCGCCCGTGCGCCTCGAAGCGGCACTGCGCCACCCAGTGGGCGTGGTGGTCGAGGTGCGCGAGGCGCTCGAGCCACTCGGCGCCGACCCCCGGGAGCCGCGCGGAGAGCATCTCTGGGGGCATCGCCAACGACTCGATCTTGAAGCCTTGCGCACGCATGGGGATCTCGTAGGCCTGCGTAGCACCGGGTCCCCTCCCGACCGGCTCGGAGAAGCGTCCCACCACGGCGGACCCCGGGTGCGCCTGGAAGCGCTGCCCGACAGGCCCACGCAAGCCAGAGCGCAGCAGGATCAGGGGCGTGTGGAGCACGCCCGCAGCCACGATCACGCCGCGCCGCGCGCGCACACGGAAGCGCGCTCGCGGCTTGCGCTGCGCGTCGAGCACATCCCCCACCACACCGACGGCGCGGCCCCAGCGGCGCTCGACCGAGTGGACGCGGCAGTGCGTGTGCAGGCGCGCGCCGTCTCGTAGCGCCATGGGCACGTAGCTCACGTCCATGCTGCGGCGCGCCTCGGTGCGGCAGCCTTGCAAGCACTCGCCGCTGCCCTCACAGCGCTTGGAGTTGCGCACCATCGCGCGGCCCGGGAGGCCACGCGCCTCGGCCGCCTGCCTCATCAGCGCGCCGTTGCGCCCCAAGAGCTCGTCGGCCGTCTCACTCACTTCGAGGTCGCGCTCGATCGCGTCGAACGCGCCATCGAGCGCACGGGCATCGACCAACTCCGAGAGCCCATGTTCGCGCGCCCACTCCTCACGTACGTCCTCGGGCAGACGCCAGATGATGCCACTGTTGATCGCGGTGCTGCCGCCCACGGCGACCCCTTGCAGCAGCGGCATGGGCGCCGCGTCACGCGTGGCCTGTGCGCCGGCGTCGCGCATGGCGTCGGCCATGGCACCGACCATGTCGCGTGGGCGCTCCTGCGAGCGCAGCCAGCCTCCTTCCTCGAGCATGACCACCGAGTGTCCTGCGGCGCTCAGGACCCGCGCGGCCGTGGCCCCGCCTGCCCCCGTGCCGACCACCACGAAGTCCGCCACATCATCGATCTCGAAGCGCACCATCATGCTCCCCCTACCGTGCGAAGGTGAACCGCACGCCTGCCTGCGGTGCGGCCGTACGTGCTGGCCAAGCGCACGGCAGGGCTCCCGAAGAGCGCCATGGCCGCTTGGATCTTCATCAGGATCGCGAGCTCCCGGACCGCGAAGGTGTGGTGCTCGAGGAGCTCCGTCAGCAAGGCGGCGCGCTCCTCGGGGGCGAGCTCCACCATCGTCCGCGGCTGCCCCCAGTGCCACGCGGGGGCGGTGGCGATGGCGCACAGCGCGAGCCGGACGCCCACCGCGCTGATGGCATTGCCGTGGTCGACGAGCGACGCGATCGCTCCGGGATAGTCCACGCCCTCGAGGGGCAGCCGGGGGTCACCGGCGCCTCCCGCCGTGAACCCACTCAACACGGCCTCGGCCCAGCGCTTCTCGATCGCGATCATCAGGACACCTCCTTCTTCACCCACGCCTCACCCACTCTTCCGGACACGCCGCGTGTGGTGGAAACCTCGGACCCCTCGGCCGGCATCTTGGACGCGACACCGCTCGGGTCCAGCTCGAGGAGCGTGCGCCGGTCCATGCGCAGCAGGAGGCTGCGCGACACGCTGCGGACCCGCTCGACGTCGCGCTGGTCCAGCAGATCCACGAGCTTCTCGTACACCGCGAGCGTGTTGTCCGTGTTGGCGAGGAACGCCGGCCGCGCGAGCGGGTTCGCCTCCACCAAGCGCTCGATGGTGTTGTACAGCAGCGTGAGCGCGACGTTGTGGGTGCCGACGACCACCCTGCGCGCGAAGGCCAGGTCGAGCGCCATGAAGCTCAGCTGGTCGGCGCTGTGCTCACGCAGCATGCGGAGATCGGCGCGTAGCGCGTTGAGCTCCTCTCGCGTCGCGCGCTCGGCCACCAGCGCCAGCACCTCGACCGCGAGCAGACGCCGCAGCTCGAGGATGTCGCGCAGGAGTCCGAGCGGCATCTGGCCGCGCGCGAGCTCCTGCTCCGCGAGGTGCCCCAGCAGCGGCAGCCCGCCCGTCGCCCGGTAGTCCTGGACGCGCGTAGCGGCCCCGTGGGAGGAGCGCACCAGTCCTTCGGCTTCGAGGCGAGTGAGCGCCGTACGCAACGTCAGCCGGCTGACCCCCAGGGTCTCGGAGAGCTCGCGTTCCCCCGGCAGGGCCGACCCTGCGGGCAGCTCTCCCGAGAGGATGCGCCGCCGCAACCGCGTGGTGGCAGTGTCGGCGGCAGATCTCCGAGGCTTGGAACGTGGGGTCGCCATGACTGGTAATACCAGTACAAGTGGTATTACCAGTTGTCAACGGGGGTCGTGACGTTTCCGCGGACTGCTACGCTGCGGCCCATGGATCTGCGCGTACAGACCTCGCTCATCGCCGCGATGCTCAGCCTCGCGCTCGCGGTGAACGTGATGCTGCGGCCGCGCAAGCGTCGGGCGCACTGGGTGTTCGCCACGTTCGGGTTGAGCGTGGGGTTCTGGTACGCCGTGACGGCCGTGCGCGCAGCGTTCCCCAGCGAGCTCTGGGAGCGCGTGCACCTGGTGGCTGGTGTGCTCGTGCCCCTCTCCGCGCTGCAATTCTTCCGCGCGTTCGTCGAGGACAGCGACGAGCGCATGCGGGCCCTCAACCGCTCCGGCTGGTTCGGCGCCACCCTGCTGGTCGGCGGCATCCTGACGCCGTACTACCAGAGCGGCCTGGTGAGCGGCGCGCTGTTCCTCTACGTGCTGCTGCTGCTCGCCGTCCCGCTGGCCACCCTGTACCGTCGAGGTGACGCGGTCAGCTCCCGCGTCGAGGGCGCGCGGTTGCGCTACCTGGCCATCTTCGGCGGCCTCGGCAGCGTCTTCACCCTGCTCGAGTATCTGCCCTACGTGGGCCTCGACATCCCGCCGGTAGGGACCCTGCTCGTCCTGTTGTTCCTGTACCTGCTGTCCCAGTCGCTCGTGAACTCGCGCTTGATCGACCTCTACGAGCTGGCTGGGCGTCTCGGTGTACTCACCGCCCTCGCGTTCATGCTGGCCACCATGCTGTGGGCGATGCACTACGTGACGGGCGGGCGCTTCTTCCTGCACGGCGTGGTCTCGGCGTTGGTCGTGCTGCTGCTCTTCGACCCCGTGCGCGCCAAGGTGACCACGTGGATCTCGCACTTCTTCTTTCGGGAGCGGTACGAGTTCGAGACGAGTGTGCATGCCCTGCGCAGGGAGGTCGCCCACGCGCTCCAGCTCTCCGACCTCACCCGGCTGTTGATGGACGGCCTCGAGCGCTCGCGGCGCGTCACGCACGCGGCGCTGTACCTCGCCGACGCGGACGGGCGAGGGTACAACCTCCACGGACACATGGGGCCCGAGCCCGCGGGGCGCGTCGAGATGGCGCCTGCGCGACCGCTGCTGGACCGACTACGCCGCGAGGGGGCCGTGACGATCGAAGCCGCCGAGCGCGAGCTGGAGGAGCAGCGGGAGCTGGGCGAGCACCGCGACGCGGAGACGGCCTACGACATCGTGCAGACGATGGAGGCGCTCGACGCGTCGGTGGCGCTGGGCCTGGTGGGAGACGGCGACGACCTCTACGGCTTCCTGACGGTGCGCGACGAACGCATGCGCGACGCCTTCTCTCCGGAGGAGGTGCAGCTGCTCGAGGGCCTCGCTGCGCAAGCCGCCGTCACCGTCGAGAACTCGCGCCTCTACCAGCGAATGAAAGAACGCGATCGCCTGGCCGCGCTGGGTGAGATGGCCGCGGGCTTGGCGCACGAGATCCGAAACCCGCTCGGGAGCATCAAGGCGAGCGCGCAGTACCTCACTGAGCCGGGACACGAGGACGACCCGGAGGTCGGCGAGTTCCTCGGCATCATCGTCGAGGAGGTCGACCGGCTCAACCGCGTGGTCGGAGGCTTCTTGGACTATGCACGCCCAACGACGGGCGAAGTGGGACGCGCAGACGTGAACGCCGTCGTGCGGCGCACCCTGCAGCTCATGCGCCCCGAGTGCGAGGCAGCGGGCGTGACCCTGGACGTGCACGAGGACCCACGCATCCCACCCGTGCAGATCGACGTCGAGCGCCTTCGGCAGGTGATCCTGAACCTGGTGCAGAACGCCGTGCAGGCCATGGGCGCCGGCGTGGTGCGCGTGGTGACCGAAACACGGGAGCGCGCCGACGCGACGGGTCGCCTCACTCCGTGGGTCGAACTGCGCATCGAGGACACCGGGCCCGGCATCCCCCCCGACGTGCTCTCCAAGCTGTTCGTGCCGTTCTTCACGACACGCGACAAAGGCACAGGCCTAGGCCTCGCCATCTCCCAACGCATCGTCGCGGCGGCCGGTGGGGTCATCAACGTCCGCTCACGCGTTGGCGCCGGCACCACGTTCGTCGTGCTCCTACCCGGGGATCCACCGCCACGCGAGAGCAGCGGCCCGTTCACGCTGGAGGACGCCGCCAACAGCTCCGGCGAGCCCTCGCTGAGCCCCACCTAGCGCTATGGCGTGGGCGCGGCCGGAGGGGCCACGTCGACCAACTCGGGCATCCACTCCCCCGGAGGGAGCAGCTCGTCCAAGTCCGCGCGATCGCGTGCGGTAGTGTCGGCCGCATCGGCCGGCGCGTCGCCCTCGCTGGGCCCAGGGGCATCACCGACGCCGACCGCAGCGTCCACGCCAGCTCCGCCGGCCTCGGGGTTCGTTGCAACGCCCGGGTTCGGGAGGTCTCCTTCCAGCAGCGCAGGGGAGCGCCCGAGGCTGGTCACGACCATGCGGTAGAGGCGCATCTGTGCCTCTCCGAGCACATCGGGCGCCTGCCCGTTCTCGACGAGCAAGTCCTCGTAGGCGCGCACCGCGGAGCCTCCTCCATGCTCGCGCGTGGCGTCGGGCAGGTAGTACCTCCAGGAACGAGTGCGCTCGTAGGCCACTCCGTGGACGGGTGTGAACACACGCTCGATGAATCCGTGGTCCGCCACCGAGAGCGTGCCATCCTCGTGCAGCAGCGCGACCTCGACGGTGAGGCGAGCGAGCTGGCGCTCGAGCGGCCCCCCGAGGGCCTGAGCCCGCTCGTGCCAGCGCTCCCTGGCGACCGTACAGGCGGTGATGAGCGCGCGCGCGATGGAGCTCCCACGCGCAGAGCGCCATAGCCGAGGTGTGCCCTGCGCGCGCAGCAGCACCATGACCTCGACCGAGCGCATGCGCCGGAGAGGCTCCGGGAACAACGCCACGGGAGGGGGGGAGCGACCGTCGAGGATGCCGCGCGCGACCCGGGCGAGCAGGTCCCCTTCGGAGACGGCGTCGGCGCTGTCGAGGTCGCGCGTGTAGAGGGCCTCCGTGGGGGTCAGGTACTGGGCGCGCAGCGGCGGGGTGCGCTGGTACGTCGCGAGGCGGCCCATGACGCTGCGGTCCTCGCCTGGACCACGGGACTCCACCAGCAGCCCCCACGCGTGCATGTCCTCGAGGGCCCGCAGCAACGCGTCCGCGCGCCCATCGGTGGCGTCCTCCGCGAGAGCCGCCATGACGGCGTCGCTGGGCGGCACCAACTCCGTGCCCTCCACGGTCCTGGATGCCCAAGGCGAGCCGGGGAGCACCACCACGCGGCCACGCTGCTGCAACGCGTCCGAGAGGCCGCTGGCGCGGGCGGCGCGCTCGCGCAGCTGGACGCCCGCCAAGACGACGCCGACCAGCGCGGCGACGGCGAGGAGCCGGGGGATCCAGCGGGTGGGTGTTGCCTGGGTCACGCGGGGCTGCGTTCTAGCAAAGGGCCCACCCCGGCTCAATAGGTGAGACCCGTGCTCACGTGCGCGCCCCATTGACGAGGAACGTCGGAAGGGACGGGGCTACCGAGCCCGGTGGGGCGCGAGAGGTCGACCTGCACCGCAGCCGCGACGACCAGGGCCCGGTGGCGCAGGTTGAGCCCGAGCGTGGCGCGCATGCGCCGCGCCGTGAGACGCGGGAAGCGCACGTTGTCGGCGAACGCGCTGGAGTCGCCCGACGCGCAGCCCCCGAACGGGAACGGGCTCCCGAGCGTGGGGTCGACACTGGGAGCCGTCGGGTCACAGACCTCCACGGCAGATTGTTCGGGCGAGAGGTCGACCGCGCCGGTGTGCGCCACGATCCAGAAGAGCTGCACGCCCAACAGGGGCGAGAGCACCGTCGTGCTGGAGAGGGTGACCGGCTTGCTCGCCACCAGATCGATGGCGGGTACCACCAGGGTGAACTCGGAGTCTCCGGTGAGCGTGCGCACCGCAAAGCGCAGGGCGAGGTCCGGCACGTACGCGAGCGGTCCACGACGATACCCCTCGAGCAGCGCCCACTGCCCCTCCACGCCCCAGATCCACAGATTGCTGCGCGCGACGTGACCGACGCTGGCGCCGAACTGCAAGCCGAACGGGAGCCCCTGACGGAACGACACGAGGTAGGACGCGAGCACGGAGTCGGGCGACGGGTTCCCCGCGTCGAGCGTGCTGTTCGCTGGCCCTTCGGTGCCGAGGCGCCAGTAGCGCGCGCTCGCGTCGAGCCCCGCCATCGAGGCTGCCACCCCGACGAAGAAGTGCCGTGAGCCAAGGGTGCGCGCCGGTTGCAGGGACACTGGCGCGAGGCCCCCTCCGAGCTGCGCCATGAGGGCGCGGTAGCCGTCGAAATCCGCGCAGTAGGCGCCGCCTTGGCATGCACCGGGATCCGCCCCGAGGGCCTCGGGCGAACCGGTCGCGAAGCGCAGCCGCGAGAGGGTGATGTTGACCGGCTGCGCGTGGGCGGTCGCGGGGGCGCTGCACGTCCCCAGCGCCACGAGGGATACGGCCGCGGCCACGCCCAGCGCGAGCGAACGCCCCGAGTCCGGGCTGCCTGTGACGATGTGCGTCGCTGCAGCCGTCACCGCGCCGAGCCCTTCACTGACCGCGCACCGCCGCTTCCACGTCCGCCACGCTCTTCGGGGCGGTGGTCAGGTTCTCGTGTCCATCCGCCGTGACCGCCACGTCGTCCTCGATGCGGATGCCGATGCCGCGGTAGCGCTCGTCCACCTCGGCGTCCAACGCGACGTACAGCCCAGGCTCCACCGTGAGCACATGCCCCGGGGCGAAGGGCCGTGGCGCGCCGGCCGCGAAGGTGCTGCCGACATCGTGGACGTCCATTCCCAGCCAGTGCCCCGTGCGGTGCATGTAGAACTCACGGTAGCTCCCGCTCTCGACGGCGCCATCCAAGGAGCCCTCCAACAGACCGAGGTCCAGTAGCCCCTGCGTCAACACGCGCACGGCGACGTCGTGCACGCCATCCATCGTGGCGCCCGGCCGGACGGCAGCGATGCACGCCTCCTGCGCCGCGAGGACCACTTCGTACAGCGCACGCTGTGGCGCGCTGAACGTACCGGACACCGGAAACGTGCGCGTGACGTCCGCGGCGTAGTAGCCGTACTCGCACCCAGCGTCGATCAGCAGCAGGTCGCCTTCCGCCATCTGCCGGTCGTTCCGGCGGTAGTGCAGCACGGTCGCGTTCGGTCCGCTGCCGACGATGCTGTCGTACGCTGGACGCTCGGCCCCACCTGCGCGGAAGGCGCTCAGGAGCTCGGACTCCACCTCGTACTCGAACACCCCGGGCGCCGCACGACGCATGGCTCGCAGGTGGCCCTCGGTGGTGATGGCGTTCGCGCGTCGCATCAGGGCGAGCTCGGCCTCCTGTTTCACGAGGCGCATCTCGTGGATGGACACCTGCGTCGACACGATCTCGGTCGGCGTCGTGCGACCGTCGCGGCGGCAGCGCATGCGCACCAGCCGCAGCGCCCGCAGCACGTTGGCATCGAACTCGGCGTGCTCCCCCAGCTCGTAGTGCAAGCGCGCGGCGCCCTCCAGATAGTCGGGCAGCCGCGCGTCCAGCTCGCCAATCGGGAAGGCCGCGTCCACGCCGAACGTGGCCACGGCCCCTTCGACACCGTGGCGGAACCCGTCCCAGATCTCGCGCTCGCGGTTCTTGGGTCGCACGAACAGCACGGACTCGTGCTCGGGGTGGACGCTCGACAGGACCAACACAGCGTCGGGCTCGTCGAACCCGCTGAGGTAGTAGAGGTCGCTGTGCTGCCGGTGCGCATGCTCGACGTCCGAGTTGCGCGTGGCGACGGGCACGGACGGGAGCACCACCACGCCTGGGCCGATGCGCTCGAGCAGCGCCGCGCGACGTGCGGCATACACAGAAGGGTCCAACATGGTGGGAGCGTGCCACGACTCGCGCGGCGCAGCCATGGTCTCGGTCGCGGCGGGAGCCAGCCAGCGCGCCGCGATCCTCAGCCGAGCAGCTCGACCACGCGGTCGCGCGCCACGTGCACGTCGGACAACGCCAGCGGTCGCTCGAACAGCCCTGGCAGAGGAACCCCCATGCGAGCGTCGCCCGTCGCCGAGAGGGCCATGCTGGCGCGCAGCAGCTCCGCCGCGCGCGGATTGCGAAACCAGTCCTCGTCGAGCGCGTCACGCAGGAGCGACCAGCACGCAAACGCTTGGAGATGCGCTAGGAACCGAGCGGCGTGAGAGCGCTCACCCGACAGGGCGAGGCGCGCGAGCGAGCGCGGCAGGCCCACCCCGAACACCCGCTGCGACAGCGCCTCGGCGGCATCCGGGCTGTCCTCGGCACGCAGGGCGACCGCCGCAGCAGCCGTACGCGCAGCCGCGAGCTGGAGCACGAGGAGCGCGGTGACATGGTGTGGCCGCTCCCGCGCGAGGGCCCGATCGCGGGGCGCCGCGACCGGGTCGACGAGCGCCTGTTGCATGAGCGCGGCCAGCAGCCGCGGCGCGTGATCCACGACGGGCACGCGCTGGGCGAAGGGCAGCGCCGCGGGGGTGAGCAGCTGCCCCAGCGCCCGTGCGACCCCTTCCGCGAGGTTCAGCTCGGACGCCGCGCCGAGCTCCCGCGCAGCAGGCGAGACGCGCACGTCCCGCGCCGAATCAAGGACCGCGAGTCGCGCGCGGACGCCGACGCTCGGGTGCGGCGGCTCGAGGCGCACGCTGCTCAGCTCGCGCCCGAACCCGAGCACAGCGAGCGGCGCCCCCACCCTCCTGCCGCGATCGCGAGGACCGAAGCTGCCCCGCACCGCGCGGAACGCGAGCACTCGCGCCAGCTCGTCCCAACGCTGCGGCCGAGCGAGCCCCTCATGGCGCGCGGCACGCTCGATGAGCTCCATGGCGGCGTCGTCAGTGACCGCGAGCCACGCTTGGGCCAGCGCGCTCAGGTCCGTCGTGGCCTCTGCCGCCGTGGAGGCCGGTCCAGCCGAGCGGTCGCCCACGAGGGCCCCCTCCCGCACGGCGCGCGCCCGCAGCTCGCTCTCCGCGACGCGGGGTGCCACCTCGTCAGCCACGCGCTCGAGAGCTCGGACCCCCGCCTCGCGCTGCGCGCGCTGCACCTCGGCGTCGGGTGTGGCGAGCTCCTCCACCAGATCGCCGACTCGCGCCCCGTGCCCGCTGCGCTCGACGACCCGCGCGGAGAGGCTGCGCCAGGCGGCGCGCGTTGGCGCCAACACCCGCTCTGCACGGATGTCCGCGACGTGGGCCCGCATCGCCCGCAGCTCCGCAGCCGCGAGCATGCCCTGCGCCTCGATCTCGGCGAGGCGCTCGAGCGCCTCGTCCGTGCTGAGCAGGGGGTGTTCGAGGATCACCTCCGCTTCCGATGGAGCCCGCGCTGCACCTCGGAAGCGCCCGACGCGCGCGCGCGCCTCGTCTCGCCGGTAGCTCTCGAGGGCCCGTCGCAAGGTAGTCGCTGGCACGCCGCGACCCAACCACGACCCGCGCCGCCGCGCAAGCGTCCCCTCCTCCACGCGTCTACGCCTCGGCGACCGCCCGAGTCAGAGGGGCGGGAGTGTGGTATGGCGTCCAGCATGAGCTTCGGTGGAAAGATCACGTTCGTCGGCGCCGGCAACATGGCGGCTGCCATCATCGCTGGGCTGGTCCGCGCCGACGCGTCCGCGTCGAGCCGCATCACCGCGGTGGACGTCTCGGAGAGCACGCTGCAGAGGCTGCACGACCTGCATGGGGTCGGGACGAGCACCGACGCTGCCACGGCCGTACGCGGTGCAGACGTGGTCGTCCTCGCCGTCAAGCCGCAGGTCGTGGAGGCCGTGCTGCCACGCGTCCGCGAGGGCGTCGGCGCCGAAGCCCTCGTGGTCTCCATCGTGGCCGGGGTCACGAGCAAGACACTCGAGGCGGGACTCCCCCCCGGCACGCGGGTGGTCCGCACCATGCCGAATACGCCCGCGCTCGTCGGCCGCGGCGCGACGGCCATCGCCGCAGGCACACACGCCACCGAGGGGGACCTGACCACGACCAGCGCCTTGTTCGACGCGGTCGGCCTCACGGTCACCGTTCCGGAGAAGCTCTTGGACGCCGTCACGGGTCTGAGCGGCTCGGGCCCCGCGTACGTGTTCCTGTTCCTCGAGGCGCTCGCCGACGGGGGTGTCCGGGAGGGTCTGCCGCGGGACACTGCGCTGCGCCTCGCCGCCCAGACCGTGCTCGGCGCCGCGACGATGATGCTCGAGACGGGCGCGCACCCTGGCATGCTCAAAGATCAGGTCACCAGCCCCGGAGGGACGACGATCGCGGCGGTCGAGGCCCTCGAAGGACGTGCCTTCCGGGGGACGGTCATGTCGGCGGTGTCCGCTGCGACCGCACGCAGCCGCGCTCTCTCCGGGTCGTGAACACGCCCAGGCCCCCAGACCGAATCCTGCAGTCCGCGGCCCGCGCACGACCCAGACCGAATCAGATGGTCCGCAGCCCGCGAACGACCCCAGGCAGAACGGCGACCGGCTGGGTGGAGGGGCCAGCGAGCGACCGCGCCGTGCCCGCGGGCTTCGCCCCGGCGGACGCCAGGTCGTGCGTCAGCTGCGCGCGCCGAAGATCGCCGTGCCCACGCGCACGCAGGTCGCGCCCTCGGCCACCGCCACCTCGAGGTCGGCGCTCATGCCCATGCTCAGGGTCGAGAGACCATGTTCTCGAGCGAGCTCCCGCAGCGCGCGAAAGTGGGGGCGCGCTTGCTCGGCGGTCTCGGCTGGTGGCACGGCCATCAAGCCCTCCAAGCGTACGGCCTCGCACCGCCGCGCCGCCGACACGAGCGCCTCGAGATCCCCGGGCGCACAGCCCGACTTCTGCGGCTCGCCCGCGACGTTGACCTGCACGCAGATGGGCAGCACGATGCGCTTTCGTGCGCACTCGTCCCCCAGCGCGTCGAGCAGACGCAGCGAGTCCACGGTGTCCACGGCTGCGCGCGCGGCCACGACGGCGCGCACCTTGTTGCGCTGGAGGTGCCCGATCAGGTGCAGCTGCAGCCCCTCGAGCGGGCCCAGCGTCTGCACCTTTTCCACCAGCTCCTGCACGTAGTTCTCACCAAAGCACCGCTGCCCGGCGTCGAACGCCGCGCGCATGGCCTCTACGGGCTGTCGCTTGGAGACGGCCATCAGGCTGACTTCCGCGGGGTCGCGCAGCGCGAGGCGGCAGGCCTCGTCGATGCGTGCGCGCGTGTCCTTCAGCCCCTGGGCGATGCGCGTCGCGTCCACCACCGGCACCGCGTCGGTCACGGCCAACTCCGGACTGCGCCCAGGGCCACCAGCCGCCCGAGCGTGTGGGAGAGCGGCAGCCCGACGACGTTGAAGTAGCAACCCTCGATGTGCGTCACGAGGCCGGCCCCGATGCCCTGGATGCCGTACGCCCCGGCCTTGTCGCGTCCCTCGCCCGTAGCCACGTAGGCCGCGACCTCCGCCTCCGTCAGCGGACGGAAGAACACGCGCGTCCGCACCGGCTCGACGTCGAGCGGCGCACCGGCGCGACCGATGGCGACGGCCGTGACCACCTCGTGTCCCCGGCCGGCGAGGCGCGTGATCAAGCGGCGCGCGTGCTCGTCGTCCTCGGGCTTCCCCAGCGCCTCTCCGTCGACGATCACGACCGTGTCCGCCGCCAGCACCCACGCGGCGCGCAGCGGGTGGTCCTCGCGCTCGAGCCGCGCCATGGCCGTCCGCGCCTTGTCGACGGCCACGCGCTCCGCGTACGCCATGGGGGCCTCGCCGAGCGCCTGAGTCTCGTCCACGTCGGCGGGCACCACCTCGACGGGGACGCTCACCTGACGCAGCAGCGCCAGGCGGCGCGGAGACGCGGACGCGAGCACCAGGGCCCCGCGCAAGCTGGGCGACCCGACTCCTCGTTGGGCTTGGGCGTCCACGGCGCCTAGCGCTCCATGTCCTCGACCCAACGACGAAGGCGCTTGATGTACGAGCGACTCACCTGCTCGTGGTCGAGCCGCAGGGTCTTGGCGACCTCGGCCACGAAGCCGCGCACGTACACCTGCGCAGGCAGCGCCGTGTAGTCGTCCGCCTCGATGGCCTCGACGTAGTTGCTACCGATCTTGGTCGTCTCGCTGATCTGCCGCACCGTCAGCCCGAGGGACTCGCGAACCGCCCGGATGAGTGGGCCGGTGAACTCGGTGTCCGGCGTGAGGACGGGCGCTGGAGGTAGCGGCTCGTCACGCGGGACGTCCACGCGCTCCTCCCTCTCGACGTCGGCCGGGAAGATGGACAGCTCGTAGGGTCGCCGCCGAGCGGGGTCCAGCAGCACGTCGTAGGCCTCCTCCAGACGCGCGCGCACCGCCTCGAGCCCCTGATCGTCGAAGAGCCCGTGACGACACAGCGCGTCGTCCGCGTACACCTCCTTCGCGCGCTTGAAGGCGCGCCGCACCTCCTCGTCGGTCGCGCCACGCTCGACCTCGAGCAGGTCGTGATGGCTGTCGGGAGGCACGGCGACGCGCGGCTTTCGTGGCCCCTTCCCCGCATCCAGCGCCAGCATGCGCCGCGCGATCTTCTCGATGCTCTTGCTGGCCTTGGTCCCCGGGCTCTCGGCCAGCAGCGCGCGGCACTGGCGCATGCAGCTCCAGACCGTGTCGTCGTAGTCGACGTACCCCATGTAGTTCAGCGCGATCCCCAAGCGGCGCTGCGCGGCGCTACGCATGCGGTCTCCCAGCTCGAGGTCCGCGCGCAGGCGCGTCTGGTTGATGACCAGGTTGAACTCGAACGCGCCCATCGCCTCGCGCACGCGGTAGGAGAGTGGGTCGTTCTGCTCCTCGAGTAGGCGCGCCACGTCGAGGGGCGCAGGGGCTGGTCCGAGGCGGGTCAGGCAGGCAACCAGGCGCTCGTGCTCGGCGCTGTCATCGTCGCGAGCCAAGAAGCCACGCGCGAAGACGGAGCGCATGAAACGGTACGTGTGCTCGATGGCTGGCGGCTCGGGCAGAGACACGAAGATGGACACGTCGGCGCCGACGAACGTGTCCAGCAAGGCGTCGGCCGTCCCTGCCCCGAGGTCCACCACCACGTACTCGGCGTCCATCCCACGCAGGCGCTGCAACAGCTCGCGGCGTGGCTCGCGGCGCGTGTTGCCGGCGTATGGCTGATCCAGGCCTGCGTGCAGCAGACGTAGGTTGGCCACGGACAGGTCCATCAGCTGCCCAGGGATGTGCACGGGGCGCTCTACCTGTGGCATCGGAGGCGGCTCGGGCTCCACCCGCTCGCGCGAGTTGACGCCCGAGAAGGTCGCCCGAGTGTCGTCGGGGTTCGTCGGTATCGCGCGAAAGCTGGGGAGGGGCGGATCGAACGTCGGCAGGGGAGCGGGAGGCGTCGCGCCCAAGAAATTGTGCAGGGTGGCGCCACACGGATCCGCGTCCACCACGACCACCCGGCGTCCGATCGTCGCGAGATACAGCCCCAGGTTGGCAGCGAGGAGCGACTTACCGACCCCGCCTTTCGACCCGGAGACGGCGATCAGGCGCAGGGCGCGCTGCGGGCGTTGGACTTCTTCGGCCATGAGCGTCTGCGGGATTACCACGGGCAAGGCGCGCGCACCACCAAGGCCCAACGGCTCGAGGGGCAGCACGCCGGGTCAGGACCACGTGGCCTCGAACACGTCGCTGGCGTCGCCGAGGGCCGCCACCTTCGCAAGCCGCACGTCTGGCTCACGCGCGCCCGCCAGCACCAAGGCGCGCTGCAGGAAGCCCACCATCATGACGGCGAGCGTCAAGGTCGGACGCGGGTGCCTCGTCACCTCGAGCTCACCGTACCCGGCCCCGTGTTTGGTCACGTGCGCCTGACCGTGGCAGAAATGCGACGCCACCACGTCCGGGAGCTGCATGAAGCACAGCTCGGGGGATTTGAGTGATCCGAGCCGTCCAGCCGTACGGGCCGCGTCCGCCAAGTGTGCGCCGGCGTCGACGACGAACTTGCGGTCGCCTTTGCCGAAGCGCCGGTCGGCGATCTCGATGACCGAGAGGAGCGTGGCGGGGTACCAGCCGTGATCCGAGATGTTGGCGACCCACCGCGCGTGGACGTCCGGTGGCGCCGACGCGAGCACCTCGGCGATGCCCTCGTGTCCGACGCGCTGCGTGAGGTATGCGCGCAGCTCGACGACCACCCGACCGCTGAGGTCGTCGAAGGCGGTGGGCGCAGGCGGCACGCTCCCCCGCTCACCGCGCACTTGCCGCTCGCGTTCGCGGAGGGTGCGCAGGTCGGTGGTCAGCGTGTCGGTGGGCTCCACGTCGTCGTCCACGGGGGGGTCGGCCCCGAACGGCACCAGCGCCGAGATCATGTCACGCGCGGTCTGGTAGCGCTGCGCAGGGTCCTTCGCGATCGCCTTGCGGATGATGGCCTCGAACGCCTCGGGCACGTCCGCGCGGAACACGCGCAGTGGCGGCGGCGGGTCGTTCATGATGCTTCGGCAGAGGTGCACCAGGTGGTCGCCGCGGAACGGACGGTATCCGGTGACGAGCTCGTACAGGATGACGCCGACGGCGTAGATGTCGACGCGCGGGTCGCGCACGGATCCGCCGCGGATCTGCTCCGGGGGCGAGTAGTACGGTGTGCCCATCGCGCGCCCGCTGGGGGTGAGGTCGCCGGTCGTGCTGGCGTCCCAGGCAGACTCCACGAACGTGGCGATCCCGAAGTCGAAGATCTTCACGAAGTCGGGCCGTCCGTGCTGGACCGTAAGCAGCACGTTCGCGGGCTTGAGGTCGCGATGCACGATGCCCGCCTCGTGAACGGTTCCGAGGGCGTCCAGGATTTGGCCCGCGATGTCGGCGGCGCGGCGCACCGAGATGGGGTGCTCGGGGCGGACGAGCTGACTCAGGCTGCGCCCGCGCACGTACTCCATCACGATGTAGGGCTCGCCGCTGGCCTCGACCCCCATGTCGAGCACCTCCACCACTCGGCTGTGCCGGATCCCTGCGGCCGCTCGTGCCTCACGCTGGAAGCGCTTGAGCGTGACCCCATCGTCCGCCAGGTGCGAGTGCAACACCTTGATGGCCACCGTGCGACCAATCGCGGTGTTCTCCGCCTTGTAGACGGCCCCCATCCCGCCCTTCCCCACCAACCGCTTGATTCGGTACTTGCCCGCCACCACCGCGCCGAGGCGCAACGTGCCCGGACCATCCGCCGGGACGTCCAGCTCGTGGGGCGTGAACATGCTGCGCAGCGTACCTTGGAGAGCCCCCTAGCGGAAAGGGGGAAGCCACGTGAAGACGCGCCTACTGGCCCGTTCGGGAGCCGACGGCGCTCGCATCGACGCGCCGGTCCGTGGTCACCGCCATGCGATAGTCGCCCTCTTCGCCCTCGGAGAAGGACCCCACCCAGACACGCACGGAGCCTGCAGGCATGGGCGACACGCGCACGGCCGGGTTCAGGCCATGGGTGTCGTCGTTGCACAGGAAGCTCCCGTCCGCGAGCTCCACCACGAGGGTCGTGTCGTGGGGGTTGGCGTTCACGACGAACTGGAGAAACGGCACCTCGGCCTGCACGTAGAGCTGATGGTTCGGGCTGCTGGCGACCCAGCCGCGGCAGTCGGGTGAGAGTTCGCTCGCCGCCGAGGGACCCCCAAAGCGCCCTTCGAAGGTCTCGGTGCCGTCGAACCCGGCGGGGACGCTACCACCGCTGGCGCGAGCCGCTCCCCCGGGAGCGACCTGGCCGCCACCTGACGCGTAAGCGCCCCTCAGCTCGGGCACATCGTCCAAGATGGCTCTGTCCACATGGCTCCCGGCTGGGGCCGCCCCGCCACCACACCCGAGCGAGAGGCACCCCCAGACAGTCATCCATAGCGTGATCGTTCGTCGCATCATGTCCTCGCGGGCTCCGACCACCCCGCGCGCACCGCCCTTGGGTCCAGAACCGTGATGGACCATCGCACGACACGGAGCCCGTGGGAACGCTCGCTCACTTCCAGCGCGCCGCGAACCCCTGCAGCAGCGCTCCGAGGGCCTTGGCCTTCTCGCCTGCACCGCCGCCGCCACGCAGGGTCGCGAGCGAACGACCTACCTGCTCGAGCGCCGGCGTGTACGGATGCCACCACATCTCGCGGGTCGCGCGCCGCGCGTCGACGACGACCGCCCGCGGCCGGGTCAGCACGTCGAGCGTATGTGAGGAGTTCGTCACGCCGTAGCCACTCTCCCCCGTACCGCTCCAAGGCAGCGCGGGGATGGCGCCCGTGAATCCGTGATTGTTCACCACGACGGTCCCGGCCCGCAGCTCACGTGCCACGCGTTCGCCGCGCTCGAGATCACGGGTCCACACGCTGGCGGTGAGTCCGAAGCGCGAGTCGTTCGCGGCCTCCACCGCGGCACGCTCCGTGGGCACCGCGACGACCGGCACGACGGGCCCGAACGTCTCTTCCGCCATCGGCTCGGAGTGGTTTGGGAGGTCGCCCACGATGGTGGGCGGGTACCAGCGGCCCGGTCGGTCGAGCCGTGTTCCGCCTGCGAGGACCTCTCCCTCGGCACGCGCGCTCGCGACGTGAGCCTCGACCACGGCCAGCTGCGCGTCCGTCGTCAGCGGCCCGTAGTCCTGTACGGGGCGTAGCTCGTTGGCCAGCTCGACCATGCGCCGTCGCAGCGGCACGGCCACGGAGCCCACGGCATACACCCGCTCGATACCCGCGCAGTTCTGCCCGCTGTTGGCCATCGCACCCCACAGGATGCCCCGGGCCGCGCGCTCCACGTCAGCGTCTTCCAGCACCACCGCCGCGTCCTTTCCACCGAGCTCGAGACCGGCCGGGATGAGACGCTCGGCCGCAGCGGCCGCGACCTTCCGACCCGTACGCACGCTCCCCGTGAAGATCACCGCGTCCACCCCCGCGTGGATCAACCCTGCCCCAACGTCTCCCGCGCCATGCACCATGACGACCAAGTCGGGACCGAACACCTCGCGCGTCGCGTCGGCGATCAGCTCGGCGCAGCGAGGCGTGTACTCCGAGGGCTTCATGACCACGGCGTTGCCCGCGAGCAGCGCCGGGAAGAGCGTCCGCAAGGGGATCGCCACGGGGAAGTTCCAGGGCGTGATGAGCGCGATCACGCCGCGCGGCACGCGCTCGATGACCGCGCGCTTCCCGGGGTAGTTGACCGGATCTAGGCTGGGCTCGTGGGGCGCCAAGTGCTGCGCGCCCTCGCCCGTCCAGTAGGACGCGAGGTCGGCCGTGGCGACGACCTCGTGCAGCCACGCCTCGGCGGCAGGCTTGCCCGCTTCCTCGGCGAGCACGGACACGAGAGCTTCGCCGCGCGCCAAGATGGCGTCCCGCAGTCGGTCGAGCAGCTTCGCTCGAGCCGCGACGGGCAGCTTCGCGTGGCTGGCCTGCGCCGCGCGGGCCCGCGCCACGATGTCCGGGAGCTGCTCGAGCGGGGTCACTGCGACGGGCGCGAGCGCGCTCCCGTCACGGGGTGACGTACCGAGGATCTGTCCATCGCGGAGGAGGGGCAAAGTCATGAAGGCTCCGAGGCTGCCGGGCTCGTCGTGCGAGCCACGAGGGTGGTGTCGGTCTTGCGGTAGCGGCCGTCGCCGAGGTCTTCGGCGCGGCCGTGCGCGTGAAGGTGGATCAAGTGCGCTTCGAGCGCCCGCGCCGCCAGCGGCCACAGCATGCGCGGGGTGTCGGCGTAGGCGTGGGGGACCAGCTCGACCGGAGTACCATCCCCCCGCGCCGCCAGCGCGTCCGCCACGCGCTCTTCACGCGCCAAGCGATGCGCGACGTAGTGGTCGAGGCAGGCCACGGGATCGACGATGACGCCCCCGTGAGCGGGCAACAGACACGATGGACCGAGGGCCTTCATGCGCCCCAAGCTCGCGAGGTATTGCGCCATGTCGCCGTCGTGCTTCTCGACCAGGATGGACCCGACGCCCGCGACCATGTCCCCGGCGATGAGCGCCCGCGAACGCGGTTCGAAGAAACAGAGATGCCCGTGTGCGTGCCCGGGAGTGTGAACGCACTCGAGGGTGAGCGTCTCACCATGATCGTCCAACACGAGCTCGAGCTGCTGCCCATCCTCCAGCAGGTCGTCGAACGCGACCTGTCCGGCCAACGCCTCTGCCGTGCGCGCGTGGGCCCACAGCGGGAGCCCAAGTCGCTCCTGCAGCGCCAGCGCGCCTCCGATGTGGTCGGGGTGATGGTGCGTGGCGCAGATGGCCAGCACCACGGTACCGTGCGCCTCCGCCTCCGCCACCCAATCGCAGATGCGGTCCAGCTCCTCGGGGAACGGCGTGGCAGGCTCGATCAGCACCGCGGTGCGACCGCCCACCAGGAAGACGTTGGTGTGTGCCGCCGGTGGCAGGGTCGGGCTGCGCACCGGCAGCATCTGCACCCCCGGCGCGGGCTCGAAGGCGTCCTCGGCGTCGAGCGCGACGTGGTCGAGGTCGTGCATGGCGACTCGCCGGAGGAGCGCAGGGACGAAGTCCGCCAGCGCGACGTCGCCCACGGACCAGCGCGCCAGATAGTGGGTGGCTTCCCGGGCACGGGTCGCCGCTGCCTCGGTCTCGGTGAGGGCCAGGGCCAGCACCACACACTCGTCTCGCAGAACGTCCCCTCGCGGCCGACGCGTCGTGAGGCGCTCGCAGCGCTCCGTCTCGAAACGCAGCCCGAGCGCGGCCATGCGGGCCGCCCCGTCGTCCGGGTTTGCCACGAACGCATCGCGCAGCGCACCGCGCGTGTCCTCGTCGAGGCCGCTCGCCCCCTCCGCGACGAGCACCCCGGTGGCGACGAACAGCGCCCGGAGCGCCGCGCCCGCCGCGGCACGCTCTCCGCGCGGCACGCTGTCCGTACCAAGCCCTCCATCCAACTGAGGTGCATCGGACGCACGGACCTCGGCGCCCGGCAGGCCCAGTCCGTCGCCCCAATGCAGACCGGGCTGCTCGCCTCGCACCAGCACGACCCGTGGGTCCGCGTCCGGCCGGTGCGCCAAGAGCACGGCGCGCGTCATGTGGAGCCGCTGAACTGGGGCACCTTCGGCGCGCCCGGCACCGACACTTCACCCGACGCCGGGGGATGCATGCTGGAGCGCTTGCCGGGCACGACGGAGTCCGATCGCCCCTCGGGCAGCTTGCTCGGATCGGGGATCAGCTTGAGGCACTCCCGGGTGATGCCCTTCAGGGTCTCGAACACGCCCACGCCCCGCACCGCCTCGGCTTCGAACTCGGGTGTCCCCTCCGGAATGGCGAGCTCGCTGCGCAGCTCGTCGATGGGCGTGGCCCCGGGGAGGTCGCGCTTGTTGTACTGCACCACGGTGGGCATGCGGTCTGGGTCGTCGCCCTGCAGCCGCAGGTTGTCCCACAGGTTGCGGATGCTCTCGTGGTTGGCTTCCATGCGCTCCCGCTGGCTGTCCACCACGAACACGATGCCGTCCACGTTGCGCAGCACCAGCTGCCGGGTGGTGTCGAGCGCGATCTGCCCCGGCACGGTGCAGAGGTGCAGGCGCACGCGGTAGTCCCTGAACATCCCGAGCTCCATGGGGAGCAGGTCGAAGAACAGGGTCCGCTCCGCTTCCGTCATGAGCGAGATGAGCTTGCCCCGGTGGTCTACCTTGCTGTGACTGTGGATGTGCGACAGGTTCGTGGTCTTCCCACCGAGCCCCGGCCCGTAGTAGACGAGCTTCAGCTGCAATTCGCGACGGCCGTGCGAGACGAGAGGCACGACGCGAGTGTACCGCGTTCGGGAAGCGACTGACACCGCGAAGGCGACATCCGATGACAGTTCGTCGCGCGGTGACCTCCCAGACCACCTCACGGCCCCCTGTTGACACCCGCCCGAGCTTGGTTAAGGTGGCGCTCCCTATCAGCAGTCTCCCTGCGTGAGTGCTAGGCAGCCGCTGAGCACCACGGCGGGGAGCGGGCCCTCACCAACCCCAATTAAGAGGTAATTTCATGGGCGTACGTCCGTTGTATGACCGCGTGCTCGTCAAGCGCGTGGACGAAGAGACCAAGACCGCCGGGGGCATCTTCATCCCCGCGACGGCCACCGAGAAGCCCCAGCGCGGCAAGGTCATCGCCGTGGGCGGCGGCAAGCTGCTCGAGACCGGCGAGGTCCGGGCCCTCGACGTGAAGAAGGGCGACACCGTCCTCTTCGCCAAGTACTCCGGCACCGACGTGAAGATCGACGGTGACGACCACCTCATCCTGCGCGAGGACGACATCCTCGGCGTCATCGAGAGCTGAGCGAGGAACCCATGGCTGCCAAAGAAATCCTGTACGACGCGTCCGCGCGTGACCGCGTCCTCGCGGGGGTCAACGCCCTCGCCAACACCGTCAAGGTGACCCTCGGCCCCAAGGGCCGGAACGTGGTCATCGAGAAGAGCTTCGGCGCTCCGACGATCACCAAGGACGGCGTGACCGTCGCGAAGGAGATCGAGCTGAAGGACAAGTTCGAGAACATGGGCGCCCAGATGGTGCGCGAGGTCGCCAGCAAGACGTCCGACGTCGCCGGTGACGGCACCACCACCGCGACGGTCTTGGCCCAGGCCATCTTCGTCGAGGGCGTGAAGATGGTCGCCGCGGGTCACAACCCGATGGAGATCCGTCGCGGCATCGAGGCCGCCGTCGCGCACGTCAACAAGAACCTGGCGAAGCTCTCGCAGCCCACCAAGGATCCAAAGGAGATCGCGCAGGTCGGCACCATCAGCGCCAACGGCGACCGCGCCATCGGCGACATCATCTCGCAGGCCATGGAGAAGGTCGGCCGCGAGGGCGTCATCACGGTGGAAGAGGCCAAGGGCCTCGAGACCGAGCTCGAGGTCGTCGAGGGCATGCAGTTCGACCGCGGCTACCTGTCGCCGTACTTCGTGACCGACAGCGAGCGCATGGTCGTCGACATGGACGACGCCTACCTGCTGATCTGCGAGAAGAAGATCAGCAACATGAAGGACATCCTGCCGGTGCTCGAGGCCATCGCGCGCCAGCAGAAGCCGCTGCTCATCATCGCGGAGGACATCGAGGGCGAGGCGCTGGCCACGCTCGTGGTGAACCGTCTGCGCGGCACGCTGCAGGTCGCCGCCGTGAAGGCGCCGGGCTTCGGTGACCGCCGCAAGGCCATGCTGCAGGACATCGCCATCCTCACGGGTGGCAGCGTCGTCAGCGAGGATCTCGGGATCAAGCTCGAGAACGTGAGCGTGAGCGACCTGGGCAAGGCCAAGCACGTGACGGTGGACAAGGACAACACCACCATCGTCGACGGCGCGGGTAAGAAGGCGGACATCAAGGGCCGCATCGAGACCATCCGCCGCCAGGTGGAGGACACCACCAGCGACTACGACCGTGAGAAGCTCCAGGAGCGCCTCGCGAAGCTCGTCGGCGGCGTGGCCGTGATCAAGGTCGGCGCCGCCACCGAGGTCGAGATGAAGGAGAAGAAGGCCCGCGTGGAGGACGCCCTGCACGCGACGCGCGCCGCCAGCGAAGAGGGCATCGTCCCGGGTGGCGGCGTGGCCCTCATCCGCGGCCAGAAGGGCCTCGACAAGCTCGAGGTCTCCCCCGAGCAGCGCATCGGCGTGAACATCCTGTCGCGCGCCATCGAGGAGCCGCTCCGTCAGATCTCCGCGAACGCGGGGCTCGAGGGCAGCATCGTCGTGAACGAGGTCCGCAAGGGCAAGGGCGCGTTCGGCTTCAACGCGGCCACCGAGGAGTACGGCGACCTGGTCGCCGCCGGCGTCATCGACCCCACGAAGGTCGTTCGCACCGCGCTCCAGAACGCGGCGTCCGTGTCGGGCGTGCTGCTCACCACCGAGTGCCTGATCGCCGACGCTCCGAAGCCCGAGGCGAAGGACGATCACGGCGGCCACGGCCACGGCCACTGAGCCACGCGGGGCGGTTCCCTGCCCCACGGCCCGATGAACGAGAAGGCGCAGCTCGCACGACGCGGGTTGCGCCTTCTTCGTTTGGGCCGGAACCCACACGACGACGCGCGTGCCAGCGACTCCGCCTCCCGAGACATGGCGTCGCGCGACGCCTCGTTGCGCCAGCGCGCGCGCTCAGAACCCGAGGCTGAGCGTGCCGAGCACGCGGCGGTCGACCCGCTGCCCGAGCGGGTGCTCGCGATGGTGCGGGTCCACCAGGTTGGTGCCCACGACGCCCAGCTGAAGCCGCCCGTCCAGGAACCTGTATCCGAGGCGCGCGTTCAGCAGGGCATAGGCGCGCAGAGGGAACTGGCCGAAGCTCGCGCCCGTCTCCACGTCGGGGATGGTCATGACCCACAGCTGCGAGCTGACCCAGTGGAAGTCCGCGCTGAGGTCGAGCCCGAAGGGCGCGCGGTACTGCACCCCGAGGTTGAGCTTGTGGCGGCTGGTCCGCTGGTCGTTCTCGCGACCGACGGCCGCAACGCCCCCGACGGCCCGCGTGTCGTGCAGGCTGTAGTTCGCGTACACGTCCAGACCGCGCACGGGGAAGAAGCGCACGCCCAGCTCGGCCCCGAGCTGTCGAAAGCGGGCCGCCTCGTTCTGGTTGCGCACCTGGCCCACGCTGAACGCCGCGACCGAGTCGGAGTACGACGCGTGCCCGGAGCCGTAGTCACCGAGGGTGAACGCGCTGACCTCGCTCGACACGATGGCGTCGTCGACGAGGTTCATGTACGCGGTCACCTCGAGCGCGAAGTAGTCCGAATCCTGGTTGCGATACCCGATCTCGGTGGTGAGCATGCGCTCGGGATCCAGCCGCTCGCTGCCGAGTGACAGCGCAGACACACCGCGCAGCCCCGGAACGGAGACTGGCAGCTCGACGTAGGACTCGAGAAAGGTGGGGCTACGGAACGCCAGCCCGAACGTGCCGCGCAGCGAGGAGCGCTCCGTGGGCTGGAACAGGAGCGCGATGCGTGGGCTGTACTGCGGACGACGCAACAGCGGGTGCCGGTCGACGCGGAAGTTCAACACCCCTTGCAGCCGACGCGCGAGCTGCATCGTGTCGGTCAGGTAGGCAGCGAAGTGGTTCTGCGTGTGGCTGTCGTCGAGCCAGTTCCAGACGATGGACTTGAAGCGGTAGCTGACGCCCACCGCGGCGTTGTGGTCCACCCCCAGGTGGAAGCGCGCGCGGTAGTTCACGTCGGCGTCGGCGATGTGTGTGGCGAGGTCCCGCGTCACCAGCGGCACGGCGGCGGGTGGCTCCACCGCGAGCTGCGCGTCGGCGGTCTCCATGTTCCAGAACACCCGCGCGGTGATGCCCACCGGCGTGGTGAGCGTCAGGTATGTCTGCGCGAAGACGAACTCGTCGATGAACAGCTGCCGCAGGCGCCCGATGCCGTACTGGCTGAGTCGGTTGAGACTCACGCCCGACCCCATCTCGAGCGCGTAGCCACGCCCCAGGTTGAGCCGTCCATCGCCGCGGAACCAGATGCTCCGGCGCGCCATCTCGGGGTCTTCACTGGGCACCACCTGGTCGACCCGCGCGGGGTTGGCCTCCAGCTCGAACTGATCGGCGCGACCGTAGCCCCCCGCAACTCGGAATGACGCGATGGACTGCCGACCGTGCGCGACGACCTCGGCGCGCGCCGTTCCGTGGCTGCCCGCCGCGACCGACACGTGCGAGCCCCCCTCCCCTGGCGTGCGCGTGATGATGTTGATCAAGCCCGAGAACGCATCGGCGCCATACACGGCAGATGCAGCGCCACGGATGATCTCGATGCGCTCGATGTCGTCGAGGCCGATGGGGAGCACGTTCCAGAAGGTGGAGCCGAGCGAGTCGATGTAGACCGAGCGCCCGTCGATGAACACGAGCACCTTGTTCGACTGGCGCTGGTTCAGTCCGCGAATGGACACCTGCTGATCACCCGGGCTGAGCGCCATGACCTCCACTCCGACGGCGCGCCGCAGTACGTCCGCCAGCGTCTGGAGCCCGCTGAGTCGAATGTCTTGTGCGGTGATGACGGTCGTGGAACTGGGGGCTGCCACCGACGACTCGACGAACCGCGAGGCGGAGACCACCTGCTCTTCGTAGACGCCCTCCGCGCGCGCTTGTCCGCCGAGCTCGCTCACCCGCTCCGGAGCTGGCGCCGGCCCCGCCGTCGGATCGGTCGTCTCCCCCTCCACGGCCGGCTGCGGCGCGGTCGTCGCGACCTCCGCTGCGCGCTCCTGCTGACCAAGCAGCTCCCGCATGCTGGCGATGAACTCCTCGACCTCGACGGCGTCGCTCGGGTCCCACTCGAGGTACTGCTCGAACGCTCGGTTGCTCTCCCGGTACAAACCGAACTCCGCGTAGGCACGCGCGATGTTGTAGATGACGTGTGGGTGAGGGAGGATCCGGTAGGCCTCCTCGAGCGAGGCGATCCCAGCGACGTCCCCCGCTTGCACCAGGGTCATGCCGTCCCGGAAGAGGCGCCGCGCTTCGGTGCGCTCATCAGCGTGCGCGACCTCCGGGTGGAGCAGACCGAGCAGCATCATGGCGACCCCCACGGCGCCGACCCGTGACCGACGGGCGTCGGGTCTACTCTGTGGGCAGCACGCGGAAGAGGCGCACGGATTCACCGGGCGACGCTACCACAGGGTAGCGATGCGAGGTGGTCCCGACCCGCAGCTCGACCACGTGCCGACCCGGGGACACGCTCAGGCCTCGCAGCGGAGTGCGCTGCCCAGTGTCGCGACCGTCGAGAAACACGCGCGCGCTCGGGATCGTGTTGACGTCGAGCGTGGCGGTCGGGGCGGCAGCGGGCCGGGTCTCCTGTTCGGTACGACGCGGCGTCGGTCGCCTGTCGGACATAGCATCTTGCGACGCGTCTCCGTCGACGCGCTCGTCGCCGCTCACGTCGGGTCCGACCCCCTGTCCTCCCTGGATCTGGGACGCCGTGTGTTGGGACGCTCCCCCTGGAGCGACGGTGTCGGCCGCCGCAGGAGCGACATCATCCCCGACGCCCGGCGTGGTCAGCCCGGGGCTGGTGTCCGAGGGTCCGCCGACCACCCCGATGGCGACGGCCTGATGCGCAGGGTGCTCCACGGGATGGGTCGCTGGACCCGCCGAAGCCCCATCCGTCCCAGCGACGTGCGGCGCCACACCGACCGGTACGGCGCCATCGGGCGCACGCCGCGCAAGCACGATGGACACGAGGACGATGACGAGCCCGAGCGCCGCGGCCCAGAACCAAATGGGGGCGCCCCAGAGCGTCTGAGGGATGCGTCGCCGGCGCCGGAGCGGACGCCCCGGGAGCGTCTCGAGCGCCGCCGCCTGCGCGAGCTCTTCTTGGTGAGGGGATGGTGGGGTCGGACGCAGGGAGGGCGCGACGTGCACCGTCACGCCCTCCAGCTCCGTGGGTGACGCTGCCACGGTGGTAGGCGCATCGTCTTCGTCGAAGACCGGGCGTCCGAGCAGCGTGGGATCGTCGTCGCCTGCGTCCAGGTGAAAGCCAATTCCCTCGCTGCTGGCGTCAGGCACCGTCTGCCGGGGCATCGACAGAGCCCCGTCCACGACGACGAGTCGCTCGAGCGTCATGAGGGCCTCGTCGGGGTCTCGTGCACAAGCCGAGAGCGCCACACGCATCGCTTCGGCGTCCGCGAAGCGCTCGTCACGAGACACGCGCAGGGCACGCGCGATGACGGCGTCCAGCTCGGGCGAGATGCTCGGTCGCAGCTCCGCCGGGTGCTGCCGGTGCAGCCCGCGCGAGACCTTGTCGACGCACTCGATGAAGGACGTCCCGCTGACGACTGGTCGCCCCGTGAGCAGCTCGTACGCGCTGGCAGCCAACGAGTACAGGTCCGTGCGCTGATCGACCGACTTGAAGTCGGCGAAGTGCTCGGGGCTCATGTAGGTGAGCGTGCCCAGTACCACGCCGGTCTTGGTGAGCGTCTCGGAGCTCGTCGCGGACGTGTCCCCCAGCATCGCCTTGGCCAGGCCGAAGTCGAGGATCTTCGTCTGAAAGGTGTCCCCAACACGCGCCACGAAGAGGTTCGCGGGCTTCAGGTCGCGATGCAGGATGCCTTTCCCGTGCGCGTAGTGCAGCGCGGCCAGGCACTCGCCGATGCAGTGGACGACGACATCGATCGGGAGCGGCCCGACCGCTTGGAGGAGCTCACGGAGCGAGAAGCCCGTGAGCAGCTCCATCTCGAGATAGGGGCCGAGCGCCTCGTCCTCTCCGAAGTCGCGTACCTCGACGATGCCGGGGTGTTCGAGGCCAGCCGCCTTCTGCGCCTCCAGCCGGAAGCGGGCCATGTACTCGCGGTTATCGAAATGCCGCGCGTGCATGAGCTTGATGGCCACGTCGCGATCGAGCTGCAGGTGGCGGGCACGGTACACGGTACCCATCCCGCCTGACGCCACCGCCTGGAGGATCTGATACTTGTCGGCGACGAGCGTCCCGTCGAGGTTCGAGGCGCCGGCGGGCGCCGAATCGTGGACCATCACCGCTCAGCCTAACCCGATGCCAGGAGACTTAGAAGCGCCCCAGCTGCGTGAGCAGCTCACCCAAGCGCTGCGCCGTGGCGGGGTCACCGCTCGCGGTAGCCGACGACAGCAGCGCCTCTACCCCTTCGCTGGCTTCTCGCAGCACCGCGCGGAGGCTGTCCACGTCACGTTGAGCGGACTTCGCACGCGCCTCGGCGGCGTTCAAGTCGCTCTCCCGCGCCTTCAGCCGAGCGAGCATGTCGCTGACGTCGGGCGCGGCCTCGGTCGTACGCTCCAGCTGCTCCACCCGTCGCTGGGCTCCGAGGCGGCTCGTGCGCTCGTTGTGGAGCTCTTCACTCAAACGGGCGACGCGCTCCTCCAACTCGAGCAAGGTGCGCTTCGACGCCTCGGCGTCCGAGCCCTCTGGCGAGACCCCAGCGAGCCTGCGGTCGAGCGCTCGAATGCGGTCGTCGCGTTCCTCCAGCTGCGCGGTGAGCGAGCGCATCAACGTCTCTTGGCCGGCGAGCTCGCTCTCCAGGGTCTCGAGCCGCTCGAGATAGGCCTGCACGGCATCCTCCGCCTCGCGGCTCGTCGAGGCAGGCGCATCGTCCCCTCCCTCCTCTTCAGATGGCGCGTCGATGCCCACGGCGGTCGGCGTCCGGGGCGGCGACTCGGTGTCGAGCCGCGCCTCTGCCAAGATCGCGTGGGTCTCGCGCAACGCGAGCCGAGCCTCGTCACGCGCCTGGATGGCCTGCGCGACGCGTCCGAGCAGCACGTCACGCTCGGCTTTCAGCGCCTCACTGGCGTCGGACGCGGCCGCATGCTTCTTGGTCTCGGCGCGGGCCGCCAGCAACTCCTGGAGCGCCGCTTCGGCAGCGGCCTTCGCCTCGTCGCGAGCGCGCTCCAGCGCCTGGACCCGGCTGGGCTCCGTGACGTTCTTGGCCAGCGACTCGTTCTCGCGACGTAGGGTATCCCGTTCGTCGACCGCCGCAGACGCCGCCAAGAGCGCCCCGCGCAGTCGCTCACTCTCTTCGCGCAACCGGTGTGCCTCCGCCTCGCTGGAACGGGTGGTCGCCTCGTTGTCGCTGAGCTCGAGCTGCAACCGCGTGATCAGGCCGTCCTTGAGGCCCAGCTGGGTACGCAGCTGGTCGATGGCGTCGTTGGCGGCCTGCAGACGCGTCGCCAGCTCCTCTGCCAACGCGCCCGCGGGGTGCGGTTCGCCACGTCCAGCGTCGCGGGGGGAGACCACGTCGGCGGTCACGGCGGGCGCGGCAGCCTTCGGAGCTTCCTCGGCCGCCAGGAGGCCGACCCGCCCGATGTCGGCGAGCGCTCGCTCGCGCTCGTCCAAGCGCAGGCGCAAGCCGGCGACCTCCCCCTCGAGCGCGCGGATACGCCCCTCGAACGGCGCCCCGGCGGCGAGGTCACGCGCTGCGGCCAGCTGGAGCGAGAGCGCAGAGACGCGCTGCGACAAGGCAGCCTCACTGCGCGTGAGGGCTGCGATGTGCTCCCGCACCTCGTCGGGGAGAGCTGCGGGCTCGCGTTCGGCGCTGCGAGCCCGGATCAGCTCGAATTCGAAGCGCTCGCGCAGCTCCCCGATCTCACCCAGGAGCCGCCGCTCGCGCTCACGCGCGTCGTCGACGTCCGCCTCGGTCAACGCGAGACGGGCGCGGGCGGTGTCGTAGAGCTCGCTGACCTCGGCCACGCGCGCTCGCAAGCCGCGGACGCGCCCCATGAGCTCCGCCTCGACGAGCTCGAGCGCGGCAGCGCGTTCGCCTGACGCGCCCTCCAACGCGACCCGAAGCGCGTCGTTTTCGAAGCGCGCAGCGTCCAGCTCGGCAGCGAGGCGTGCGTGCTCGGCCAGGGAGGGCCCCGTGAGCGCGGGCGCGGGCAGCACCGCCCCGGTCGCCGCGCGGCTCTGGCCGCCACCGTCCCCGAGCTTTCGACGGAGTCGATCGGCCTCCTCCACCGCATCCCGGACCAGCGTCCCGCGCCGGTCGATCTCCTGCTCCAGCGCCGCGGCACGTCGACCGACCTCACGCAATCGCTGCTCCAAGTCGTCGTAGGCGTCCGACTCCGGAGCATCATCGACGGAAGCGGGCGAAGCGGACCGGGCGGTCAACTCGTCACGTAGTCGGTCGAGCTCGTCCTCGGCGCGCGCCAACGCGGCGTCACGGGCTGCCAGGGCTCGCTCGACCTCTTCGGCGTACTCCTCGGAGGCTTCGAGCTGCTCGCGCAGCTCCTCGAGCTCATCGTCGTCTTCGCTGTCGGGCGCGTCGACGTCGTGATCTTCGTCCTGCCTGCCTGTTCCAAGATCGCGAAGCGCCGAAGAGGACGACGTGGCGCTCTCGACCGCATCCGAACCCGCTGCGGTCTGGACCACCAGGTAGCCCGGCAGCCGATCTCGGTCGCCCCCCACTACAGCGATGAACCGCCCCACGGACGAAGCGCCACGAACGAGCCCCGCGTCCACCGCTGCGGCCCGCACCTCGTCGGCACCCAGCTCGGCGACGGTGTCACCGACGAAGCCGCTCTGCCCGAACCAGCGACCCGCCCCGAACACGTCGCGCACGCAATCCTGGACGAATTCGGGCTCGAGTCCACGCTCCGGGTCCGTCGCCAGGATCAGCAGCCCGTCTCCCACCAAGCGCTCGAGCCGCTCGAGCGCGGGTCGCAGGCTGCGGAACACCGACAGTTCGGCGACCACGGCGACGTCGTAGGGGTCGCTCGGCGGCCCGTCCGAGAACGCACGCACCACCAGCTCACCATCGGTCTCCTCGCGCTCTGGGTACTCACCGTCGCCCGTATCCAGCACCACGACCCGCTCCGCGCGCGTCGCCACGGTCCAGGGCCCCGCGCTGTGGGCGTCACCCACCCACAGCACGCGCTGGCCGTCGGCCGCGTCGTCGACCATCGCCGCCAGGAAGAGATCGCGGTCGGGAGAAGCATTCATTCGAGTCATGAGGGGTCGATTCAGGTCGTGCGGTCGCGTACAGGGAGCGCGACTATACGTGGCCGAAGGATCCCGGGTCAACGCGGAGTCCCAGGACGCAGGACGCTCCACGCGCTATCGTCCGCGTGTGTCGAGCGCGAGCACGCAGACCGAGGCCTACCTGGAGCGAGTGCGCCGCCGTGCCCTCGTGTTCATAGGCCTCCGGTCGGCCTGCGTGGGGCTGGCCGCCGTGGCGCTGTGCCTCTCGTGCGCGGCGGTCGCGGTCGGCCCGCTTCCAGCGCGAACGCTGGCGATCGGGGTGCTCCTGCTGAGCGGGATCGCGGGGGTGACCAGCGCGCTTTTCCAGAGTCGGCGGGCGGGGGGGGTGCGAGGCGCGGCCATCACCGATTGGCTACGCCCTATCTCGCCGCAGCTGGCGTCCCGCGCACGGACGGTGCTCGAGCTGGCGGAGAGCGCGCGAGGCGCGAGCCCGGCGCTGGTGCGGGCGCACCGGGCGGCGGTCGAGCAGGAGCTCGGCCAGGTGCCGCTCGCCGTCGCTGCGCCCCTCGGTCGGGAGTTGACCCCCCGCTTGGTGCTCGCGCTGGCCGCGGTGGCGCTGTGCACCACGGTCGTTCTGGGGAGCACACGCGGTCGAGCGGGGGCGTACGGGCTGATCCACGCGTTCGAGCCGAACGAGCGCGGGCCTCGTCGCGCGGATCTCGTCGCCGAGACCGCAGCGACGCTGCGCTTCGCCGCCTACCGCGGGCGGCAACCACTCGAGATGCTGGGAGCGGACGCAATCGAGGCGCCCCACGGGACATCGATCGCCTACCGGGTGCGGTTCCACAGCGCCCCGTCGACCGCCACGCTGCAGCTCCCCGGCGGTGAGGTGCGCCTGCTCCCGCTCGGTTCGGGCCCGTCGGAGGGCGTGTGGTACGGCGCGGAGTTCGTCGCCACCACAGCGGGCGCCATGCAGGTCGTCGTCATCCCAGACACGGGAGCCGAGCGCGCGGCAGACCGTCGCACACGTTCCCTGCGCGTCACGGCGGACCAGCCACCTGTGGCGACCCTGGCCGGTCCCGCCGATGCCGGGGACCTGCCGCTCGACCTCCCGACCCGCATCGGCTACGCGGGAACGGACGATGTCGGCGTCACCGAGGTGCTGTTGTTGATCGCCCGCCCCGACGGCACGGAGGAGCACCGCCGGCTCGCGAGCCACCCGAGCACGGATCTCCGTGTGCTGGTCCAAGGGAGCGTCGACTTGGTGCCCGCCGACGTCGGCGCGCAAGCGGGCGACCCAATCACCGTCACCCTCGAGGTACACGACGGCGACGTCCTCTCGGGTCCCCACGTCACGCGCTCCGAGCCGCTCACGCTCCGCGTCGCGTCGGCGGGTGCCCGACGACGGGAGCTCTTGGCCGGCCTCGAGGCCCTGCTCGGGACCGCCCTCGACACCCTGGCCGAGCGTCTGGAGAACCCCCTCGAGCGTCCCGACAGGAGCGACGCCACCGACCTCGCACGCCACGCCCACCTGACGGACCTCGAGCGCGGCCTGCTGCGCGCGCTGCGCACCTACGCCACGGCGCAGAGCGGCACGGACGTGACCATTGGAGCCCAGGTGCAGCGGCTCGAACGTGGCATGCAGCGTGAGGCGCGTGCCTACACCGGGCGTTCGGCGCGCGAGCGAGCGGCGCGCGACGACGAACAGGCCGCCGTGCTGGAAGACATCGTCCTCGCACTGGACGCGTACGAGACACAGGCGCGCCTGAACGACGCGGCAGAGCTGGCCCAGGAACTCCTCGCGCTCCGTCGCGAGCTGGCATCGCTGTTGGCGGAGCTGCGGCGCGCGGACACGGAGGAGGCGCGCCGTGCCGTGGCCGCGGCCATCGGACGCGCCAGAGACCGCCTCGCTCAGCTGGCCCAGCGCATCGCAGAGATCGACCCAGCCACCGTCCCGCCGGAGTTCGCAAACCAGGGTGCCATGCAACGCGAGGCCAGCGACGCGCTCGGTGCGCTCGAGCAGGCCCTGAGGAGCGACGATCTGGACGCAGCCGACCGGCACATGCACGACCTCGAACGCCAGATCGACCAGCTCATCGCTTCGCTCGGCAACGTCGAAGAGCAGTACGGCGAGGAGCACTTCGGAGCCCAGGATCGCGCACTCGCGGAAGCGCTGGACGCGCTCAACGGACTCGAGACCGAGCAGCGCGTCCTCTCGGAGCGCACGGATCGCACCCGGCGAGCCGCGGCCGCACGCGCCCTGCGCGCGGCGGGTGAAGACGGGTCGGCCGCCACGCGTCGCGTCCGCGCGGAGCTCGCCACGGCGAGGCGAACGCTGGCCGATGTGCCGGAGGGCGGCATCGGCGCGCGTGATCGGGACAGCCTCTCTCGCACCCGGCAGCGTCTCGTGGACGCCGAAGACGCGCTGCAGGCTGGTGACCTCGGCGAGGCACGCCGCATGGTCGCAGAGGCGCGCGCCGACGCTTTGGGCTTGTCACGGGACCTCGAGTTGTCGGCCCTGATGTTCGGCGGCGCCAACGGACGCACGTCGGACGCTGCCGAGCAGGTCGGCGCCGCCGCCCGCCGGATCGCTGCGCTCGAGGGCGAGCTGGACCGCAGCATCCCGAACCTACGCGAGCACCTCGAGGCCGCCGAGGCGGCACAGCTGCGGGAGGACTCTGCGCGTCAGGAACGAGCTCAGGACGCGACGACCGGCCTCGCCCAGCGGTTCCGTGAAGGGCCCGGTGGAGAGGCGCTGAGCGAGGAGGCTGCCTCCGCGCTGGAGCGTGTCGGGGCCCAGATGCGGGATGCCCAGCGCGCGCTCCGTCGACTCGACGCCGTGGGCGCCGGCGCCCAGCAGGCCGAAGCTGCCGAGGCGCTGCGCGAGCTGCGCGAAGAGCTGGAGGAACAGAGCCGCGGCGGCGGCGGTGGCGGCTCGGGCGGTGGGCGCGGTGGGGCCGGGACGGCGCCCCCCGGACAACGCGTCGCCATCCCCACCGCAGATGACCACGAAGGGCCCGGTCAGTTCCGGCGCCGGGTGCTGGACGCGATGGAGCGAGGCGCGCCGGAGGGATACGACGAGGCCACGCGCAGCTACTACGAGAGGCTGCTCCGGTGAAAGCACGACGAACACTTCGGGCAGCCATGGCCATCGCGCTAGTCTTCTCGGTGGTCGCTGTCGGCCACCTCGGCCACGCGCAGCGCGGCACTGCCGCCTCTCTGGACGGGCAGGTCCGCGCCGCGGAGCTTGCCGTGGCGGAGCTACGCCTGGAAGACGCTGCGCAGCTCTCACGGGTCGCTGCAGCCAACGCTCCAGACGAGCCTCGTGTGTTAGCACTGACGGGCGTAGTGGCCTTCCACCAGGGGCAGTACGGAGAGGCCGTCGCGCTGCTCACGCGCGCAGGCAGCGCGGGGGGCGCCGCTGAGCTGTTGCCCATCGCGACCGCGACGCGCGACTTGGTCGCTCCAATGCGCGAGAGTGCTTCGTCGGATGGCAGGTACCGCGTACGATACCAAGCCGGTCCCGACGCGCTCCTCGTGCCCTACGCACTCGACGCGCTCGCCGCAGCAGACCGCTTCATCAGTCGTGCGCTGGGATACCGGCACCCTGGCCCGATTCGCCTGGAGCTCTACCCAGACGCCGCAAGCCTCGCGCAGGTATCATCGTTGACAGTAACCGACATCGCGCGCTCCGGCACCATCGCCCTCTGCAAGTGGGACCGGCTGATGGTGACCTCCCCTCGCGCGTTGGCTCACGGGTACGCCTGGACCGACACGATCTCCCATGAATTGGTGCACTTGGTCCTGGCTCGCGCCACGCGTGACAAGGCGCCAGTCTGGGTCCACGAGGGCATCGCGAAGTACCTGGAGACGGGGTACCGGCGCGGCCGCAGCGCCTTCACACTGGACCCGGTGAGCGCAGGAATTCTCCACGAGGCCGCCTCGGCGCGCGCCCTGCTCCCGTTCGAACGCCTGCATCCGTCCATCGCACTGCTTCCGTCCCAACGGGACGCCGCGTTGGCGTTCGCGCAGGTCTCCACCTTCGTGGAGGGGTTCCACACGCGCTACGGTGACGCAGCGCTGTTGGCCTTGGTGGAGCGACTCGCACGCGGGGAGGACGCACAGGAGGCGTTCGCGGGCGTCGCGGGGATCACGTTCGCCGAGCTCGAAGACGCATGGCGCACGCAGGTGCGTGCCCGACCAACCCCCGGCGCGCCGCGGCTCCTGCCACGCAGGCTGGTGGCTGCCCAGCCGGGCCTGGGCGATGCCAGCGAAGGCGGCGAAGATGTCTCGGCGCTGAGCAACGAAGCCCGTCGTCGGCTGCGTCTCGGTGACCTGCTCTTCGGACGCGGACGATTCGGTGCCGCAGCCACGGAGTACGCCCATGCGTTGCGCATCGCGCCGGACGACCCTGTCGTGGCGGCACGCTTCGCCCGCTCGGCCCTCGCGAGCGGGCAAGCCGAGACCGCCGTCACCGCGCTCCGGCCGGTGGTCGTGACGCACCCGGAGTACGCGCCCTCGCACGCCCTGCTGGCGGAGGCCCTGTCGACCGCGGGGCAGAGCGAGGAGGCGCGCCAGATGGCCATGCAGGCCATCCGGCTCAACCCATTCGACCCGAGCCCGCACTGCGTGCTCGCGAGCGTTGGCAGCGAGTCCCAGCGGAGTGACGAGGCCACGCGCTGCGCCAGCCTCGCTCGCCACTGACCCTGGAGCTCCACCCTCGGCGACGCGCCGCCCGAGGAGGGCGAGGCGAAGGTCCTGCATGCGTCGTTCGATGCCCCCCCAGCCCCCTGGAGGCTCCTCGAGCTGGAGAACGCTCAACAATCGCGTGAAGTCGTGGCCGCTTCACGGTATGACGAGCGCAGCGAGCGCGCGAGGCTCGCTGCCGATTCCCGCCATGACCCACGCCCACGCGCCGCTCCCCGACGACACCCTCCTCCCGACGGATGCCCCGGAGCCGTCGTCCGCGGATACTCCAGCCGCTCGAGCCGTGGCCACCGGAGCGCCAGGTTCGGAGAGCGCATCGGTCTCTGCGGGGCGCCCTGCAGGTTCCCCTGCAGCGACCGCCCCCTCCACGGCTCAGGTAAACGCCGAGAGCGACGCAGACCGCATCGCGGCGCTGGGGCAGGCGAGGGACCGCATCCTGCGCGAGGTCAAGAAGCGGATCGTGGGTCAGGACGACGCCATCGAGTTGCTCCTGGTGACCCTGTTCGCCCGCGGCCACGGGCTGTTCGTAGGCGTCCCCGGGCTGGCCAAGACACTGCTCATCACGACGCTGGGCGAAGCGCTGTCACTCGACACGAGCCGCATCCAGTTCACACCCGACCTCATGCCCAGCGACATCACGGGCACCGACGTCTTGGAAGAGGGGGACCACGGCAAGCGCGCCTTCCGCTTCGTCAAGGGACCTGTTTTCACGCACATCCTGCTCGCCGACGAGATCAACCGCACCCCGCCCAAGACACAGGCCGCGCTCCTGCAGGCAATGGCGGAAGGCCGTGTCACCGCGGGCTCCTCCACCTACCTGCTACCTCCGCCGTTCGCCGTCTTCGCCACCCAGAACCCGATCGAGCAGGAAGGCACCTACCCCCTGCCCGAGGCGCAGCTCGACCGCTTCCTGCTCCAGATCGACATGGCGTACCCCAGCGAAGAGGACGAGGTCGAGATCGTGCGTCGCACGACATCGCCCATCACGGAGGCCCCCAAGGCCGTGCTCTCCCTGGACGAGATCCTGGCGCTGCAGGCACTGGTCCCGCGTGTCCCCATTGCAGACCACGTCGTCCGCCACGCCGTCGCGCTCGTGCGCGCGACGCGACCCGACGCCCCCAGCGCACCCGACGCCGTGCGGGAGTACGTCACCTTCGGCGCAGGCCCGCGTGCCAGCCAAGCCCTCGTGCTCGGCGCCAAGGCCCGCGCTGCCCTCGACGGTCGCTTCGCCGCGGAGACCACGGACGTGCGCGCCATCGCCAAGGCCGTCCTGCGACACCGACTGGTCGTGAGCTTCCGAGCCGAATCCGAGGGCGTCCGGCCCGACACGCTGATCGACCAGCTGCTCGAGAGCATTCGCCCGTGAGCCCAGCGGCGGCCGTGGTCGAGAGACGGCCTCTGTCGAAGGAGGTCGCGGCGCGTGCCGCCCTGCTCAGCCTACGCGCACGCGCAGCTGCAGATGCCCTGCTGGCTGGCCATCACCGCAGCGTGCGTCACGGCGCCAGCGCGGTCTTCGTGGAGCACCGTGAGTATCGCCCGGGAGACGACCCGCGCCGCCTGGACTGGCGCGCTTTCGCACGCACGGACCGTCCCACGGTGCGCCACTTCGAGCACGAGGCTCAGCTGCGAGCCACGCTCGCCTTCGACCGTTCGAGCTCCATGTACTTCGGCGATCCGCCCCCCGCCGAGACGCCGACCAAGGCCGAGCATGCCGCGACTCTCCTCGCGGCCCTCGCGTACCTCTTGCTGCGTCAGGGCGACGCGTTCGGTCTCACCTACGTCGACCGTGACGCGGAGCTGAGCCACCCCCCTCGCTCGAGGCCCGACCACTTCGACGACCTCCTCGGATCGCTCGCCACCAACGAGCGTCCCCCCGAGCGCTCCGCGTCCCGAGCCACGAGCCTCGCCACGGCGCTGACCAGCATCGCCGAACGCAGCCACCGGCATGGGGTCGTCGTGCTCGCCAGCGACCTGCTCGACCCAGACGGTCTGGCGACCAGCGCGGTGCCTCCGCCGTGGTGCGCGCCGATCGCGCTGATGGCGCGACGGGGCCAGACCGTGCTCGTGCTGCACACGTTGACGCGCACGGAGCTGCTGCTCCCCGGGACCGAGCCAGCTCGCTTCGAGGGCCTCGAGGGTGAGCCACCCACCGACGCGGACCCCGCCGTCGTGGGTCCGCGCTATCGCGACCGCGTCTCACGTTTCTGCGCAGACGCGGAGCGGGGGATCACGGCCGCGGGCGGACGCTATGTGCTCACGCGCACGGACGAGGCACCGGCCCTCGCGCTCGCCCGGTTGCTTTCGTCGGGTCCGCGCGGGAGAACCTGACGTGGGGTTCGAAGCACCCTTGGCATTGCTCGCCGTGGTGTTGGCGGGCGCACCCATCGCCATCCACCTGATGCGGCGACGCGATCTCCGTGTCGTCGTACTGCCGACGCTGTCCCTCCTCCGGGACGCCCAGGCCGAGAGCCGCCAGCGGCTGCGCGTGGCGGACCTCCTGCTGCTCCTGTTGCGCATCCTGGCCTTGGCGCTGCTCCTGGGCAGCGTCGCGCGACCGTACTCTCTGACCCACACGGTCGCGAATGGTGACGACGCCGTGGCCCTCGCCATCGTGCTCGACGACTCCGCCAGCATGGGTGTCCGAAGCGCAGACACGAACGCATTCGACGCGGCACGGACCGCGGTCCACCTGGCGCTCGACGAGCTCCCGTCTGGGTCGGAGGCGATGGTGCTGCTGGCCGCGGCCCCCGTACGCGTGCTCGTCCCGCGCACCTCGGACACGGACGCCGTACGAGACGCTCTGAACCGGCTCGCCCCCTCGGGAGGACACGCGGACGTGATCACGGCCGTCCAGCGTGCGCGTCGGGAGCTCAGCAGCGCCAGCGCACACGACCTCCGAATCCTCGTGCTCTCGGACCTCCGCGCCGGGACCGTGCCGGAGGGTGGCATTCCACCCCCACGAGGCGCCTCGCTCACGGTGATGCCGATCGCCCCACGCATCGGGCCGAACTTGGCGCTCCGAGACGTCTTGGTCACCCCTTCCCACGAAACCGCAGACGAACTCCTGCTCCAAGCCACCGTGGCGCGCACGCCGACCGACGTCGACCCGGAGCCCGAGCGAGCCGAGAACCCCATCCCATGTCGCGTCGTCGTCACCGACGGCGCTGGCCGCGAGCTGGCGAGCGCCCCGACGACGCTCGAGGGGCCCGTCGCCACCGTTCGGCTGAGCCTTCCGCAGCAGTCGGCCGACGCCGCGACGCGCGATCGTCGCGTGTTGGTCCGACTCGAAACGGACGGAGACATCTTTCCAGGGGACGACCAGCGCGTCGTGGCCCTCGACGGACGCGTGGCCGCGCACGTAGGGGTCGTGAATGGGTCCCCTCATCGCTCGCCACACATGGATGAAGTCACGTTCTTGCGCGCCGCCCTGGACGCCATCGCGACGTCCGACCTCACCTTGGACATCACGATGCTGGACGCAGCCTCCATCGAGACGAGCGCCCTCGACACACTGGACGTGTTGGTGCTCGCGAACGTCGCCACGCTCACGCCGCAGCAAGGAGCTCGCCTCGAGACGTTCGTCCGCGACGGGGGTTCGGTGCTCGTCACCGCAGGGGACCAGGTTCAGATCGCTTCGTATGCAGCGGCCCTCCCCAACTGTCTGCCGGGCCGCCTCGAGCCGAGCAGCCCAGCCCCGGTCGGCGCGGTCGTCGGCGAGGCACCGCTCGCGAGTGTTCCGTCATCGCGCGTGGAGCGACGGCTGCCGGTCGGGGCGCTCGAGCTCGGCGCCAGCTCACTGCTTCGCTTCTCTGACGGTAGCCCGCTGCTCGCCGGGCGAGCGCTCGGCCAGGGGCGCTGCGCCGTGTTGACGACGACGGTCGACCTAGCGTGGGGGGAGCTCCCCTTGACGCCCGAGTTCGTGGCGCTCATCGAGCAGACGCTGCGGTGGCTGCTCGGGGCGCGACGCCCGACGACAGCTCCGCGCGCAGGCGAACCGGCGGAGCTCGCCATCCCTTCCGCGCCCGTGAGCGCGACCGTCACGACTCCCGAGGGAGAAGAGCTCCCCGCGCCCGCAGGAGGTGTCTTCACGTCCACTCGGGCACCAGGTCACTACACCGTGCGCCTCGACGGTGTCGTGTCCGAGCGCCTCTCGTTCACTGTCGGGATCGACCCTCTCGAGTCGGACCTGCGCAGCAGCCCCTATGAAGGGACTCCGGCTGAAGCGGAGAGGGGGGCGGGCGCTGCGCGGCGACGCTCGTGGGTGCCCACGCTCTTGCTCCTCGCTGCGCTCTCGCTGGCCGCCGAGGGTCTACTGCGGACGCGTCTCCCTCGCGCCGTTTGACCGCATCGAAGCACCGCACCAACCGTCGGGTGCGCGCCGCGACCGAGATGCCCAGGGGGGATCGCGGTGGCAGCGCAGGGCGCCGCCATCGCGTCGTCCTCGCCTCCTCAGCCGTACGGACCCGAGCCGCCGGTGTACGACGTCAGCGGGACGTTTGGCTTTCACCCTGCGGCGCGCCCCGCTTGGCCAGCTCGAGGAGGCGGGAGCGCTCCGTCAACACCCGCCGGCTGTAGCTCGTGGCCTGGCATGTGCCGCCGTTGTACATCCCCAGGCCAGCTTCGACGCTCCCACAACGACGGATGGAGTTGGCCAGCAGCTGGATTCCCACACGCAGCACCTCCTCCTGGCATGCGTCAGCCGCCGAGCGGCAGCGCCGACGGTAGCGCTCGCTCTGAACGAACTCGACGTCGGCCCCCGCACCCCTCGGGTGGAGCTGCACGATGCCGCGCTCCCCCACGCTCCCCTCGGCGAACGGGTTCAGTCCGCTCTCCCGCAGTACCACGGCCGCCACCAAGAACGGGTCAACGTCTTCGACTCGCGAAATGCGGGCAATCAACCGTGCGTACAAGGCAATTCGAGCGCGGCACCCGGCCGGGGCCGATCGGCAGTGCGAGGCGTACGTGCGACGTCCGTCCGGGGCCTGCCAGATGGTGAGGCGCTCGTCGAACGCGCGCGCAACGGACAGCGCGGTCGCTTCCTCGGCGCTCTCCCCGCCTCCCACCTGCGCCGCAACAACCCCAGAGAGGGCGAGATGCAACGTCAGGCAGCAGCCCGACAGCACGGTGGCGTGAGAGCCCGTCCGACGCACGGAACGCGAGAACGACGTGTGCCCGTGCGGGCCTGTGGGGGGATGGGTCATGGCTCTCCTCGGGGGGTGGGGTACGGGCGTAGGGGTAGTTCACACCCCGCGCCACCCGACACCCCCCGAGAAGAGCTTATTGCGTAATTTAGATCACACAAACAAGCTCAGTCGTCGTCCGAGTCCTCGTCGTCCTCGTCGTCCGCATCGTCGTCATCCAAGTCCTCGTCGTCTGCGTCGTCGTCATCCGAGTCCTCGTCGTCTGCATCGTCGTCATCCGAGTCCTCGTCGTCTGCGTCGTCGTCATCCGAGTCCTCGTCGTCTGCATCGTCGTCCGAGTCCTCGTCGTCCGAGTCCTCGTCGGCGTCGTCTTCGTTCTCCGACGCCTCTGCCGAGATCAAGACCTCGTCGTCGTCATCGTCGGACACGGCTGGCGCATCATCACCGTCGCCCTGCTCGTCAGACGCCTCTGATGCCAGCGCGTCTTCGCCAGTTCCTTCGCTAGTGTCCACATCGGACGCCGCCAGGTCGTCCTGACCCCCGCCGCGCCGCCGGCGCCGCCGCCGACGACGACCACCACCAGAACCCTCGGCGCCGTCCTCCGCGTCTTGGCCAGGCTCGTCCTCGGAGCCTTCGCCTTCGTCTCGATGCGGGTCATCGTCCGCGACCTCGGTGCGCACAACCTCGACCTGCCGCGTGCGACCAGGGCCCTTGAGCATGTCCATCAAGTCGGCGTCGATGCCGCTGAGCCGGACCTGATGCGAGACGATGCCCACGCCGACGCGCTCCATCGCCTCTGCTAGTCCTGCGCCATCGAGCAACGCGCAGGGCGTCGCGTCGAGCACCGCGGCCTCTTCGCGAGCCCCACTGACCACCTGGGCCAAACCGACGAGCCACGCCACACGGGCGTTCCCGTAGTGGTGCAGGCTGCCCCGGACGTCCACGACGCGCTCTCGTGTGATGTGTCCTTCTCGATACACGATCACGGCCAGCGGCAGCTCGTGCGGCCCCTGGCGCAGCGTGCCCGCGAGGTGGAACTCGTTGCGCTGGCTCCCCGGTCGCCGCACGGCGCGCAGCCCGACCACCCCCTCGGCGTTGAGCCAGCTCGCCACCAACTCCAGCAATCCGGCGTTCGGCAGATCCCCCACCATGCGCAGGAACCCACGCCGCACAGCGTCCTGTTGCCGCGCGAGCGCGCGACGCAGCTCTGCCTCCGCCCGCAATGCGTCGTTCGGGAGAGACCAATCAGTGAGCTCCACCGCATCCCCCCACACGCGGAAGCGTGGGCGGGCGCCTTGGAGCTGAGCCCGCGCGTTGTCGGCGCGGACGGCTGCGGCGACCGTAGGCGCCAGCGCCGCGGCGCTGCCCTGCAGCCTCCCCTCTTCGACCAACAGTTGGGCCAGCTGCTCGTGAGACCGAGCAGGTCCCTGGCGTGCGCTCAGGGCGCGCTCGAGAGCCTCGACGAGGCCGATGCCGACCGTCTCGCCTTCACCGGGCTCGCGCTCCCAGTCACCGAGCACGTCACGCCCGGCTCGTACTCGGTCCCCACGCTCGCCTCCACGATCTCGACGGTTGCGGCCGTTCCGATCGCGATCACGTGCCCCACGGTCACGCTCGCCACGCCCGGCTGCATCGCGGCGCCCGTCGGCCGCGGCGCCATCCTGTTCGACATCCCCGTCGCCGTCCTTACGGCCACGACGACGACGGCGGCGCTTGCGGTTGCGGTCGTCACCGTCGCTCTCGCTCCCACCGTTGCCCAGGTTGGCCAGGATGGGCTCGTCGTCGTCCTCCTCCTCGGGAAACACGTCTTGCCCAGGCAGCTTCTGGGTTGGGCGTGGCTTCTCCACGGGCGCGCTGGCCTCGGCCGCCTCACCCTCGGGGGCCTGCGCCGCCCCATCGCTCTCCTCTTCGTCGTCCTCCACGACCTCGGGCTCGGGGAGTTCGAAGTCCTGCCCCGACTCGTGCATGGCGGCGTCAATGACCGCCGCGTCGAATTCGCGGAGCCCGAACACGCCAGGCTTGACCTTGATGATGGGCGCGTCGCCCCGATCCTTCTTCACCATCGTCGCGAGGCGCGAATTCATGGTGATCTCGGGCGACTTGCCTAGGTGCGACAGGAGCTCCCGCTCGATCGCGATGTCGGTGATGGCCTTGTAGTGGAGCGGCTTACCAACGAGGCGCAGAACCTCCACCGCAGCTTCCGTAAACGTCATGATTGACCTCTTGTGGATGAGCCCGGTGGAGCGATCGCCCTGACCCTCGTCCCACCTCACGCGACGCGCGGGACGGGAACGGCGAGGGGGCAGCTGCGCCCGCGACCCGAGGGACCGCGAGGCGAGCCACCTCACGCGCCGTGGCACGTGAGGCGGAAGACGCTTTCGCTCTGTACGAGGCGCCGCGACCCCAGCGATTTCTGGGGACTCGCCGCGCACTCTCCGGGCAGAGCACGTTCGGTTCGCCGGCGATGCCGCCCTTGCCCCGCTCGCGTCGGGCGGCGAGACCCCTCGACGCATCGAGAACCACGAGACTCGGAGGCCCCGCCGACACCGCGGGCCCGGAGGGTTCCGGTCCCACCGTCGCAGCAGGGAGGCGAGTGTGGAGCGAGGCAGTAGCGCGCATGACGACGAGCGAGGGCGCGCGAGGCGCCCCGAACCCGTGTCGACTACCATCGCCGAGGAAGTAAAGCAATGGCAGCGTCATCCCGAATGGCGTAACACAGCCGCTGACCCGGCGGCGCGGCCGCCTCGACCCGTTTCACCATGCGTCCAGTCCCCCGCACCTCCCTCCGAATCGCCTTCGCGTTCGCGCTGCTGGGAGGGTGTGGGCTGTTCGACGAACCCGTCAGCTCCACGGCGCCGCCCGTGCAGTACGACGTGGCCGCCCCTGCGCTGCCAGCACCCGCCGCACAGCTCCCCTTCGACCCCCGCGTGGCTCGCCTGCTCCCGCAGTCCTACGTGGGGACGGAGCAACTCTGTGACGTGGTCATGCTCGGCGCCGTCCGGCGCTTGCGTCCGGAAGAGGTGTACGGGTACCGTCTGCCCTTCGCAGCGGCCCGCCACGCGCGCTGCGCAGGGACCACCGGAGAAGGCTGGGCCGACCTCTATTTCCGCAAGGATCGCGAGGATCTGAGCGAACAGATCACGGTGGGCACTCGGCTGCGTACGATCGTCCTCGCCGGTGAGGGAGGGTTTGACGACTACACCCCGGTCGACGTCGTCGCTGCGGTGGGCCCCTCTCCTCCCGATGCGCCACGACGACTCATCACGCAGGAGCCCGGCGTCGCGGATCCGTTCGACGATCCCCCGGTCGACCACGAGGTGCGCACGTGCGCCGTGACCTACGCGGGCCAGATCCAGCGCATCGCCGACGGGGTCATCGAAGCCCAGCGCGACGAGGAGCGCGCGCTGGAGGACACCGAGGTGCGCTATCGTGTCCCGCGCTCCCCAGCGCCATACCCGGGCAGCGCCAGTCACCGACTGAGCGTGGTGTGTCAGCACTCGTCCGGGGAGTCGTGGGTCGATGTGGTGTTCACACGCGAGACCTTCCCGTCAGCGCTCGACGTGGTCCGCGGGCGCACCATGGCCCTGCGCGTCTTCCGCTCGGACGGGGGCGTTGGCAATCATCCAATCACCGTTTTCCTGCCGCTCGGCGCGGCCGCTCCTAGCCCGCTGCGGGCCGCGGAGCCCGCAGCCGAGCAACTCGACGGGGGCGTAGAGGCTGCTGCGGAGCCTCCGGTCCCACCCGGGAACATGCGCTGAACCGCCCCTCGTTGTCCCGTCGGGCGATTCGCCCCATACCTCTTTCGCTTCACGGCCACTTTTTTGACCACTTCGTCGCAAAGCTGGTACCGGAAGGTCATCCCCACGGAGCAATCCCCCATGAAGAACAAGCACATCGGTATCCTGCTCGGAGGCCTCAGCGCCGAGCGCGAAGTGTCCATCGCCAGCGGTGAGGCCGTCTACCAGGCCCTCACGGCCGCCGGGTATCGTTGCACCAAGATCTACGTGGATCGCGACATCGATCGCGTGCTGCGTCAGACCCCGGTCGACGTCGCGTTCATTGCGCTGCATGGCACCTATGGGGAGGACGGTTGCATCCAGGGCTTGTTGGAGTTGCTGGGCATCCCCTACACGGGCTCTGGCGTGATGGCGAGCGCGCTGGCCATGGACAAGCTCAAGGCCAAAGAGCTCTTCCGCCTCTACAACGTCCCGACGCCCCCCTACTACTGCGTGAGCCGCGACGACACGGACCGCATCGCGGACATCCACGGCTCGTTCGGGTTCCCGGCCTTCGTCAAGCCCCGCCGCGCCGGCTCATCGGTGGGCGCCGGGCGCGCCAAGGACCTCTCGGAGCTGGAGCAGCTCGTGGAGCAAGCCAGTCGCTTCGATGACTCCGTGCTGGTCGAGCGCTTCGTCCAAGGCCGCGAGATCGCTGTGGGTGTCCTCGATGGGCGTGCGCTCGGTGCCATCGAGATCGTCCCGTCGGCCGGGTTCTATGACTACAAGTCCAAGTACCAGAAGGGACAGAGCGAGTACCACCTCCCCGCCCGTCTCTCACCGACGCGCTACAAGGGCGTGCTCAACATCGCGGAGCGCGCGGTGCGGTGCTTGGACGCGACGGGTGCCACTCGGGTCGACATCCTGGCGACAGAGGGTGAGAACGAGTACGTGCTCGAGGTCAACACGCTGCCAGGGATGACACCCACCTCCCTACTCCCCAAGATCGCCGGCGCGGCGGGGTACGACTTCACCGCGCTGTGCGAGGCCATCTTGAAGCGGGCCACGCTCGGCGCGAGCGCGGGGGTCGACAGTCGCGGAGCCTCCGACAACGCTGCGGACAGTGGTGACCGCAAGCAGGCCATCGCGGCCTGCTGAGGATCGAGTCTCGGTCGCTGCCCGTCGTCCGCCCGCTGCCCCCGAGTCAGTTCCCTGCGGCTGCCTCCGCAGCGCGTTCGCGGGCGCGCTCCTCGATGGCCGTGATGGCTTCGTCGATGGCGGTCCGAATCGCGGGGACCGTCTCCGAGCCGCGCCGCCTGCGGAGCGTGGGCACGGTGAGCGCGTCCCCGACCTGACCGAGCGCGTTCACGACGTGGAGCCGGACGTTCGTGTTCGCATCGTCCAGGAGACGGATGAGGGCGTTCATCTTGTCTGGCCCTCGCAACGACGCGAGCGCGTTGATCGCCTCCAGCCTCTCATCCTCGGGACGGTTCACGTCGACGATGAACGCGACTAGGCGCTCGAGAGCGGCAGGGTCGGCGACGCGTCCGAGGGAACGGAGGGCGTCCAGGCGCACGGCAGGAGCGGGATCGTCCATGAGACGCAGCAGCGCTTCGGTCGCGCGGGTGTCGCCGGTGACGCCCAACGCGAGCGCGCCCCACTGACGGGCGGTCGGGTCGGCGTCGTTCAGGAGGTCCAGCAGCGCCGGCACGGCCGCCGCGTCGGGGAGGCGCCAGAGCGCGGCCGCCGCCACGATGCGCACGTCGACCTGGGGGTCACGCAGAGCCCGCACCAGGTCGGGAACCGCCTCACGCAGGCTCAAGCGGCCAATCGCACGTCCAGACGACGCCCGCACGCGCCAGTCCGGGTCGTGACGGATGAGACGACGCAGGTGTGGCGCCGCCTGCCGCCTGAACCGCCATCCCCCACGAGCGATGGCCTCGACGGCGGCGATCCGGGCGTCCGCGTCCGCAGCGCTGAGCGCCTGGACGGCCTCGTTGTAGGCCGGCTCGTCCATGCGGCGTTGCGCCTCGGCGCCGACGCTGACGAACAGCGCGGACAGACCGAGGGCGAGTGCGACGAGTCGTGATTTTCTGGCGTGCATGAGTAACCCCCAGCGGCGGCCCTGTGACCGTCCACCTTGAGCAGGAACGTACCACAGACGGGGTATACGAATCATGCATTCATTGGGTCTGGCACAAGCCCGGTGGGCGCCGGCGCGGCGCGGCGGCCGCCACGCGCCAGGGCGCCAAGAGGCGAGCGCGTCCCACCACCCCACCGCGGCACGGCGCATGCTCCCCCATCCCGCATGCCGTGGCTCGTCGGAGCATGGGTGCTGGGTGTCTTCCTCAGCGTGGCCAACGAATGTACCCCTCGCGTGTGGCCAGCCGCGCTGGCCTTGGCCATCGCCACGCTGCTCGCGCTGCTCGGGGGGTGGCTCCGCGCTCGCCTCTGGTTGGCGCCGCTCACCCTCCTCGCCGCCCTCTCGGGGCTTTCCGTCGGGGTGCTGCCCAGCCAGGCCGCGCCACCCGGGCTGTACCGACTCACCGGCGAGGTGCTCTCGGTGCGTCGCCGCTCCGAAGACCAGCGGGTCACACTACGTGTGGAACGAAGCGTCGCCCTCGATGGCCGCCGGACAGCCCAACTCGTGGACCAACGTGTCCGTGTCGATTTCCCTGCGGACGACGCGCTCGTCCCAGGGTCCCGTGTACGCGCCCTGGTGCGGTTGAGGCCCCCCACGACGTTCCACAACCGGACGCCGCACCCAGTCTGGCCCGTGGACGCCACGTTCGCGGCCGCGGGCCGTTCGGTCGCCGACGGTCCCCCTACCACGCTCTCGCGACCGCTCGTGGGCCGGGCAGTCGCATGGGCGCGTGAGGCGCTCCGCGCGAGCCTCGATCAGACCCTGCCGGATGACGTCGCAGGCCTCGCGGTGGCGCTGGTCCTTGGTGACGGCGCAGCGGCCGATCAGGAGCAGCGCGACGCCATGCGAGACGCCGGCATGGCGCACCTGTTGGCCGTCTCGGGCCTGCACGTGGGCCTGGTCGGGATGTTCATGGTCGGGCTGCTGCGGCGTCTCTTCGTGCGGCTCGACGTCCTCCGTCCCGACAGGTGGGCAGCGCTCGCTGGGGTCCCCTGCGTCTTGCTGCACGCAAACCTGGCGGGAGGGAGCGCGAGTGCCATGAGGGCGGCGTTCACAGCGTGCCTGGGCATGACGCTCGCGGCGGTCGGGCGGCGGCCTCGACCGCTGGGATTGATGGCGGCCGCTTGCTTGGTGCTCGCGTTCCTCGACCCGCGCGCCACCGTCAACCCAGGGTTCTGGCTGTCGGTGTGCGCCACAGCGGCCATCCTGACCGCCGAGCGTCCCAAGGATCCGCGCTTTCCGGCGCTCGCCACCGCCTGGAGCATCACGTGGCGTACCACCGTCGCCACGGCACCCGTGACCTGGTGGTGCTTCTCTGGCGTCCCGCTGCTGGGCTTGCTCGCGAACCTCGTGTTGCTGCCCTTGGGCGCGCTGGTGGTGGTCCCGTTGGCCAACGTGCATGCCCTCCTGGCGTGCGTGCTCCCGACCGCGGCCGGCGCGCTGAGCGGCCCCGTGCTCGCGACCGTCTGCCGTGCTCTAGTGCATGGAGCCACGGTCTTCGCGCGTCCCGCCTGGGGGTTGGGGCTCCCGCCGTTGACGCTGAGCGAGGGGCTCGTCGTTGGCGCGACCTGCATGCTGCTGCTGGCGGTGCGCGGTCGCGCGAGGGCGCTGGCGCTCGCGACGGCGTGCGTGCTCTTCGTCGCGTCCGAGGCAGCGCTGAGACACCAGGAGCAGCCGCAAGGCGCGTTGCGTGTGACCTTCCTCGACGTGGGTCAGGGGGACAGCGCCATCGTGGACCTGCCAAACGGAGAGGCCCTCTTGATCGACGCAGGCGGGGGCGTGCCGGACCCTGGGGCGCACGTCGTGGCCCCGCTCCTCGCGGCGCGTCGACGCAGCGCGCTGCGCGCCGTGATGATCAGCCACCCGCACCCCGACCACTTCGGCGGGCTCGCGAGCGTGCTCGCGTCGGTGCAGCCGAGCGAGGTCTGGGACACGGGTCAAGGCCAGGCCGAGCACCCCGACATGCCCTACGCCCAGCTGCTGCGTGGCCTCGCGGGCCGTGGCATCTCGGTCCGCGGCCCGGATTCGCTGTGTGGGTCCCGCGACCTCGGGGGCGCTCGCATGGAGCTCCTGTGGCCGTGCCCGCGCTTCGACGCAGGGCACGACGCGAACGACAACTCGTTCGTCATGAAGCTGAGCTACGCCGGCCGCAGCGTGCTCTTCGTGGGAGACGCGGAGCACGAGGCCGAGGCGGCGCTGGTCGCGATGGGTGAGCGCATACGCGCGGACGTGCTCAAGGTCGGGCACCACGGCAGCCGGACCTCGTCCACGGAGTCGTTCCTGACTGCCGTCGGCCCCTCGTTCGCCGTGGCGAGCCAGGGTCGGGACAACGGCTTCGGCCACCCGCACGAAGACGTCGTGGAGCGCTACGCACGCCTGGGCATACCGCTCTACCTCACCTCGCACGTGGGCGGCGTCACCATCCGCACCGACGGCGGACCGTGGGAGGTGGACACCACCCTGACCCCATCGTCAGGCGCTACTTCGCCGCCCTTGCGGCGCGCAGCGCCTCCAGCACCTCGGCCGCATGCTCCTTGACCTTCACCTTCGGGAAGTGCGCCACGACGCGCCCGTCGGGACCGACCACGACCGTGGAGCGCAAGATGCCCATGAAGGCACGTCCATAGAGCTTCTTCTCGCCCCATGCGCCGTAGGCCTCGATCATCGTACCGTCCGGGTCCGACAAGAGCGGAAAGTCGAGCCCATGCTTGTCGCGGAACTTGCAGTGCGACGCGATGGAGTCTTTGCTGACGCCGAGCACCGTCGCGCCGAGAGCGTCCAGCTCCGCGCGCGCATCGCGAAACGCGAGGGCCTCCGTCGTGCAGCCCGGTGTGCTGTCCTTCGGATAGAAGTAGATCACCGCGTAGCGACCAGCCAGGTCCTTCAGCGAGACCTTGCCGCCGTCCGAGGAGTCGAGGGAGAACGCGGGCGCCTTGTTTCCGACTTTGATCATGCTGCGTGGGTAGTACCGCACGTACGCCACGTTGACGAGCGCCACCGTGCGCCGGAGGGCGCGGGATGACTGACGGTGGTACGCTCCACGGTGTGTTCGTCCGCCACCGGCACGTCGTCGTGTTCGGAGCCCAGCGCGCCTTCGGCCACCGGGTGGTGGAGGCCCTCTTGGCGCTCGGCGCGCACGTGATCGCGGTGGGACCGCTCCGCACGGAGCTCGAGGCGCTTCGGGCCGAGATGCGTCAACACCACAACCTGCACACGGCCGAGTGCAGTTCGGATCGTGACGGGCCCGTGCGCCTGCTCGCAGGTGCCCTCCGGCGCGGCCACGTGGACGCCGTGGTGTTCGTAGGGGACCGCCACGAGGCCACCCGCGCCGAGGAAGAGGCCTTGTGGCGTGCGGTCGCGGACGTGAACGACGACCCTTCGCGCAACGCCGAGACCTCGCTCGCCCTCGTGGTGGCGCGACCCGCCGCTAGCGCGCACGAAGCCCTTGCACAGCACGGCGAGACACGCGACGTTGAGCCCATCCTGTACGACCCAGCGGATCCTGCCCCTGCCGTCTCTCGCATGTTGATGTGCCTCTCCTCCCCGCGAGCCGAACGTGCTCGCCCATGAACCCCAGACCGTCATCATCGGCGACGTCCACGGCTGCCTGACCGAGCTGGACGCGCTCTTGCGCAAGGTGCGCTTCACGAAGGGCGACCGACTGGTGCTCGTCGGAGACCTGGTGGCCAAGGGACCCGACTCGGCTGGGGTGGTGGCGCGCGCGCGTGAGCTGGGCGCGTTGGCCGTGCGCGGCAACCATGACGAACGGGTCCTCTCGTGGTTTCGTGCCGAGCGTGAGGGGCGGTCACTCGAGCGTCCGTTGGGACGCGGCCACCGCCTGGTGTGCGCCACGCTCGAAGACGCCGACGTGGCCTGGCTCGAGGCGCTCCCCCTGTCGCTGAAGTTCCCCGAACACAAGGTGACCGTAGTGCACGCGGGGCTGCGACCGGGCGTGCCCCTCGCCAAGCAGGACCCCAACCACCTGCTCAACATGCGGAGCCTGTGCGGCGATGGACGGGTCAGCTTCCGCGCCGACGAAGGGGTCCCATGGGCGAGCCGCTGGACAGGCCCCGACCTGGTGGTGTTCGGCCACGACGCCATCCGGGGCCTGCAACGCTACGATCAGGCGATCGGCCTGGACACCGGCTGCGTCTACGGCGGCCAGTTGACCGCGCTGCTGCTCCCGAGCCGTCGGCTCGTGTCGGTCAACGCACGCAGGGCGTACAAGGAGATCACGTGACCGGCGGTTCGGACGACGGGTGGCGGCTCGTGTGTCCGCGCTCCGAGCTACGGGCCGGGGTCCTGCGGCAAGTGTTCCTGGGCCGGAACGAGATGGGCATCCCCGTCTCGGTGCTCGTGGGAGTCAGCCGCGACGGCGACCTCTACGCCTACGAGAACCTCTGCAAGCACCTGCCGATCCCCCTGGACGGCGGGAGCGGCGACTTCTTCGCGGGGGACCCGGACACGCTGCGCTGCGGCACGCACGGCGCGCTCTATCGGGTCAGCGACGGTTTCTGTACGCGGGGTCCATGCCGAGGCACGTTCCTGCACAAGCGCACGCTGCGCGAACAGGACGGCGAGGTCTGGCTGCGCGTCGAGTGACCCCGGTCTCTCCAGTGCCCCGGTGTCTCCGGTGCCCCGGTGTCCCTGGTGTCTCCGGGGGCGACGTGTCAGCGACCCTGGCCGAATTGGAGGTCGTGCGTCTCGTGGCCGATGTCGTTGTTGTGGAACTCGGGGCCCACGATGCCCTCGGCCATGGACCAGAGGAGCGCGAACGACAGGCCCAACGTCACGAAGCACAAGCCGATCAGCTTGGGCCCGTTCCAGAACGCATCGGACTTGGCCACGCTCTCGGCGAGGGCGTCAGACATCGGCACGTTGTTGTAGGTCTGCGACATAGTGGACGGGATGTAGACTGGAACTGCCCAGTGGTCAACGGGCGGATGAGCGTTCTTCGCCCCTGTGGCAAGCTGCGCGCGGATGGCCGAGACCGAGACGAGCAACCAGCGCGCGCGTCGCCGCTTCGTCGACGCGGGTTTGTCCCTGGGCGTGTTGCGTTTCGGCGGTCCGCTGGTGGTGGGGATGGTGCTGCACACCCTCTTCAACCTGGTCGACATGTTCATGATCAGTCGCCTGCCCGACTCGAGCGCGGCGCTGGCGGCCCTGGGCCTGTGCGACATGGTGGCGGCCGTCGCGACGATCTTGAGCAACGGGATCGCCACGGCTGCGGTGGCCCTCATCACCCGCCACGTCGGCGCCGGGCACCTGAGCGGAGTCCGTCGGGCCACCTACCAATCGCTCCTGCTCGTCGTCGTCCTGAGCGTCGTCTTCGGCCTGATCGGGTGGTTCGGCAGCGACCTCATCGTGCGGCGACTCATGTTCGCGAAGGGCGACACGGCCGACGTCGCGACGGCCTACCTCGAGGTCATCCTGGGCGGGAGCTTCTCCATCTTTCTGCTGCTGCACCTGACGGCCGTCCTGCGCGCGCTGGGCCACGCCAAGACCGCCACGGTGCTGCTGGTGTCGGGGAACGCGCTGAACGTCCTGCTCAACGTGTTCTTCATCTACGGGGACGGGCCCTCCCCGGAGGTGTTCGCGTGGGGGGCTCCGGTAGCGCGTTTGTTCGGGATCCCGCGGCTGGGCGTGCTCGGCGCCGCGTACGCGACGGTCATCGCCCGCAGCGTCCCGGTGGTCATCGGCCTGTGGCTGCTCGCGCGGCGACGCGGGGGCCCGCGTTTCCACCCTCTCTACCTGCGCCCCAACCCCGCCGTGTTGCGCTCGCTCCTGCGCATCGGGTGGCCCGCCAGCCTGCAGTTGGTGCTGCGCGTCTCCGCGATCCTGGTGTTCATCGCCCTCATCAACGCCGAGTACACCACCATCGCGGACCAGAGCGCGCTGACGGCCTACAGCATCTGCCTGCGGCTCGAGACGATGGCCCTGTTCGTGGGCATGGGCTGGGGGGCGGCCGCCAGCTCGTTCGTGGGAGCGAACCTCGGGGCGGGACACGAAGGGCGGGCCAAGCGCGCGGGGTACATCGCCGCCGGATACAACCTCGCCATGATGCTGGCCTTGGCCGCGCTCTACGTGCGCTACAGCGACGCGCTGCTCGGCATCTTCGACACGACACCCGCCGTGCTCGCCATCGGACACGAGTACCTGAGCATCGTCGCGTTCAGCTACGCGTTCCTCGGCGTGGGAGTGGTGCTCTCCCAGGCCATGACGGGTGCGGGCGCCACCCTCTCCAGCCTCGTCCTCGACGCAGCGTCGCTGCTGGGCGTCATCCTGCCCGCCGCGTATGTCGTCGCGGCCACCCTCGACCTGCCGCGCACCAGCCTCTTCTGGGTCATCTCGCTGGGCAACGTGGGCAGCGCCGTCCTGTACGTCGGCTACTACGGGACCGGGGCGTTCCTGCGCAAGCAGCTGCGCTGACGGCTTGCCCGAATCTCTCTCGCGCGGTACTCCCGGGGCGTGTTGAAACGCATCGAGACGATGAACGGCGCGGCGCTGGACCGCATGCGCGAGTCCTGTCGCCTGGCGGCCGAGTGCTTGGTGATGGTGGGCGACCGCATCCGCGCTGGCATCACCACGGACGAGATCAACACGTGGGTGCACCAGTACTGCCTCGACAACGACGCGCTCCCCGCACCGCTGAACTACAAGGGCTTCCCGAAGAGCGTGTGCACCTCGGTCAACGACTGCGTGTGCCACGGCATCCCAGACGGAACGGTGCTGAAGGACGGCGACATCATCAACGTGGACGTCACCACCATCTTCCCCGCGCTGCACGGCTACTTCGGGGACACCAGCGTCACGTTCTACATCGGTGAGCCCTCCGAGGAGGCCAAGCTGGTGACCGAGGTGGCGCGGCGCGGGCTGGAGCTGGGCATCGAGCAGGTGAAGCACGGCGCGGCGATCGGCGACATCGGGGCCGCCATCCACGAATACGCCGACAAGAAGCAGTGCTCGGTGGTGCGCGACTACGTGGGGCACGGTGTGGGGCGCGAGTTCCACATGCCCCCACAGATCCCCCACTATCGGGCCCGGGACGCCGCGGCGCGCCTGAAGATGAAGGCCGGGATGGTCTTCACGATCGAGCCCATGATCAACCTCGGCACGTACGAGACCGAGCTGATGAAGGACCGTTGGACCGTGCTCACCGCCGACCGGAAGCTCAGCGCGCAGTTCGAGCACACGGTGCTCGTCACACGCACGGGCGTCGAGGTGCTCACCGCGCGCTCCAGGCTGGTGAAGCACAGCGAGGACCTACCGTGGTCGGACGTCGGGCCCCTCAGCACCCCCGCTGCGTTCGCCGGCGGCGCCGCGCAACCGGCCGAGGGCTGACGCGTCGGTCATCCATAATTTTCGGACCAACATCGAAGATGGGCTTCGTCGCCCTTCGGGGATTGTGCGGGGGATGCGTTCCCCCTAGGGTGCCGCTCGTGGGCGGGGGACCGAAGGAGGAGAAGCACATGAGGATTCAAACGTTGGGGTTGTTGTTGGCCGTGGGCATGGTGGTTCCGTCCGTAGCGAGCGCCGGGGAATCCCGGGTGGCTGCGGTGTCGATCAACCAGGCAGGTACATCGGCGTCCGGTTCGATGCGCGCGACGCGCGACAACAGCAGCGCGAGCGACCGCATCGGGTGCCTGGTGAGCGCTTTCGAGTATTCGGGCGGCACCGTCAACTACGCGGCGTGCTGGGCGTACCAGGGCACGAGGTCCTTGACGTGCAGCACGACCAACGCAGCGCTGATCGCGGCGGCCGGCACCGTGAGCGAGTCGAGCTTCGTCGAGATTCGCCGCCTGGAGTCCAACCCACTCCGCTGCACCGCCATCGAGGTGGAGAACGACTCGCGCGACCTCCCGTGACTCATGGCGAGGCTTCGTGAACAAGGCATCGTGGCGGTCGCGTTCGGGGCCCTCGGCCTAGCCTTGGGATACGCATGGGGAACGCCCGCGGAGACACCCGAGCCCGTGGCTGCCCAAGCGCCGTCAGCCGAGCTGGCCGAACGGCGACGATGCGTGACAGAGCAGGAGCTCGCGAGCGCGCTGGACGCTCAGCGCATCGCCCTCTTGGCTGGGGTGCGCGCAGAGCTTGACGCCATGCAACCCCTGGCCCCTGCCACACCCCCCACCCTTGCGACCGCATCGGACGCGTCCGATGCGGCACCTGCACCTGTCGACGACGAGCGCATGCGAGCCGCCAACGGAGCGTTGGCCGCGACGCTTGCGGACGCGCAGCGCACAGGCCGCTGGACCGAGGCCGATCGCGTCCGCTTCGGTGAGATGTACCAGCTGGCCTCTCCGCAAGAGCGGGAAGACCGCCTCGCCGCGCTGCTGACCATGCTCCACACTGGCGAGCTGCGCGCGGAGGGCGACGGGCCGCCCATGCGCTGAGTCGCGGCGCCCGCTCAACAGCACCCGGCTAGCCGAGCGCCCGCTCGACAGCACCCGACTAGCCGAGCGCCCGCTCGAGCGCTTCCCGCACGGTCCGCCCACGCAGCTCCACCAACTCACGCGCGACGCGGATCACGGCCGAGACATTCGCGGACTTCGAGTGTCCTGCGAGACGCGGCCGGCACGAGATGGTCACCGTCTCGTACGGCAGGCGTGCCCGCACCACGCGCATGGGGAACTCGAAGTTCAGGAAGAAGGTGTCGGGCTCGAGCTGCTCCGGCACGAAGAGGGCACGACGGAAAAGATAAGGCCCGTCGCTGCGCATCTGGACTCCGTGGATGCCGAGGATCAGCGTCCGCACCCCCCAGCTGAGCACCTTCCGGTGCATTCCATCGTCGCGATCTTCGTAGACGCTGAACACCACCTCGGTGTCGTCTTGCCGCGCTGCCATCAGGGTGCCGATGGCCTCCGGAGCGATCTGCCCGTCGGCGGGGAGGAACGTCACCCAAGACGCGTGGCAAGCCGAGACACCCGTCTTGATGGCCGCGCCGATGCCCCGGTTGCGATCGTGCTCGAGGACGACGTGGGCGCGGCCCGTGAGCGCCTCTCGGGCCAGGGCGGCGGTTCCGTCCGTGGACCCGTCGTCGACGAAGACGAGCTCGGCGTCCGGCACGTGCGCGTCGAGCCAGGCACGCAGCTCCTCGATCACGGGCCGCACGTTCTCGGCCTCGTTGTAGGCCAGCACGATCACGCTGAGCGACGGAGGCGCCTCGACAGGTGCGCTCATGGTCGCACTCTCACCACGCGCGCCGGCACGCCGACGGCCACGGCATACGGGGGCACGTCCTCCGTGACCACGGCCCCCGCGCCTATCTGCGCCCCACGCCCAATCGTGACGCCAGGCAGCACGATGGTCCCCACGCCGAGATCGGCGTCATCCTCGATGACGACCTCGGCGAACGCCAACGGCGCATGGAGGATCGGCACGTCACGCCCCGCCTCCTGGTGGTTGGACGTGATGACGCGCACGCCTGGGCCGATGCCCACGTTGCGCCCCACCCGCAGCCCGCCGGCGCTGTGGAAGAAGCACTGTTGGCCAATCCACGTGCCGTCGCCGATGACCATCGTCGACTTGTAGTAGCCCTTGAGGATGGTCTGGTGCCCTACGTAGACGCGCGCGCCGATTCGCACGTTCTCGGGGTGGAACACCAGGACGCCCGCCTCGAAGACGCAGCCCTCACCGCACGCGGCGAGGTCTTCGGGCGCGAACTCTCCACTGCCGTGGCTGCGCGGTCCAGGCGGGGGAGCTGCGTTCGACACGGGGCTGATGCTACGCCGAATCGCCCGTCCCGGCCACCACGGCGACCTTCGACAGACGGTCGCGCAGCGTGCTGCGTGGGATGCCGAGCGCGCGGGCCGCGGCCGTCTTGTTGAAGTCGTGGGCTGCGAGCGCATCGAGCAACGCTTCGTCCGATAGGCCGCTCGAGCCGAGCGCGAGCGGGTCCAGGCTCGCGAGGACGTCCTCCTCGGTGACGACGGGTCCCATGGCGCGCATGGTGGCGCGGGTCACCACGTTCCCCAGCTCGCGCACGTTCCCGGGCCAGGCGTGCGCACGCAGCCGCGCCAGCGCTGGGGCGCTGAACTCGCGTACGGAGCCTGTGCCGCCGTAGCGCGCGAAGTGTTCGGCCAGCGGTACGATGTCGGCCTGCCTCCTCCGCAAGGGCGGGACCTCGATGGGCAGCTTGCACAGGCGGTAGTAGAGGTCCTCGCGGAACTCCCCGCTGCGCACCCGCTGCGACAGGTCGCGGTGCGTGGCTGCCACCAGGCGCACGTCGAGCTCGATCTCCCGATCGCTCCCCATCGGCTGCACGCGCTTGGTCTCGAGCACACGCAGCAGCATCACCTGGGCGGCCAAGCTCAGCTCACCGAGCTCGTCCAGGAACAGCGTGCCACCGTGCGCCCGCTGGAAAGCCCCCGCGCGGTCGCCACTGGCGCCCGTGAACGCTCCCTTCACGTGACCGAACAGCTCGCTCGCCAGCGCATCGTGGCGTAGGGCGCCCGCGTTGACGGCCACGAACGCGCCGCTGCGCCCGCTCGCCTCGTGCACCGCCCGCGCGATGCCCTCCTTGCCGGAGCCGCTCTCGCCCAGGATCACGACGCACGCGGTGGACCGCGCGTAGCGCGCCGCGAGCGACATCACGTCGCGCATGGCGTCCGACCGCACGACGTACCGCTCTTCCGGCCCGTCAGCGACGCCCAGCACTCCCTCGTGGGCCAACGACACGACGAGCTTGGTGCGACCCGCGACGAACACGCTGCCTGGCGCCAGGTCTGCCACACGCACCCGCAGGCCATCTACCCACAGCCCGTTGCGGCTCCCGAGATCCTCGAGGCACACGCACCCACGATCCGCGCGGGCGCGAAAGTGCACGCCCGACACCGCACGATCGTGCAGCTGCACGTCGGCCCGAGGCGACGCGCCGAAGGTCCGGAACGTGGAGCGGATCCGCACGCGGCGCGCCTCCCGACCGCCGCCCACCCGCAGCACCAGCTCCGGGCTACCGCACGGTGCGCGCTGCCCCTCGAGCGGAGCGGTCAGGGGTTCGGCGCCGGGGGCGCGCTCGCGGTCACTGGGAGGAACGGCGTGCAGCATGCCGAGCTTGTCGGCGTGCGTGACCGTCGGTTGCGTGGCTCACCCGAAGATGATGTTCACGCAGCTGTTGTTGCTGCAGGTCGCGCCGTCGGCGGCGTCGCAGCAGTCAGCGGTCGTGGAGCAGGTCTCGCCCAGCTCGCGACACTCGTTGCTCGGCGGCGGCACGCACGCGAGGCCCCCATTCCCATCGTCGCCACAGACACCGCCGCAGCACTCGCTGTTGACCGAGCACCCCTCCCCGTCCACACGGCACGCGCGAGGCGCCCAGAACGCCGACACGCTGCGGTGGCTCGGGATCTGCCCCGGCAGCCAGTACGGCACGGAGCTGGGGTCGAAGGTCCCGTCGGCGTTGGCGCGCACGGCCGTGACCCAGACCTGGCCCGGTTGGATGGTGGTCCCGGCGTTGCCCGCCGTGCGGTTTCCGTATGGACGCCGCGAGAGGTAGCTCAGCCAGAAGTACCCGCCCGACGTGAACGGCGAGAAATTGGGCTGGAACTCGAAGCGGTCGCTGGAGGCGACCCGGGTGAGTCGGGTCAGCCCCGTTCCGTCGCGCCGGATGAGGTACAGGGCCGACGTGTTCGCGGGGTCGATGACGACGTTCCCATCGGGGTCGCGCGGGTCGGAGCGAGACCCCGTGCCGTGCGCGAACGCAATCCACTGGGAGTCCGGCGACCAGGTGGGGTAGCTGTCGGTCACACCCCCCTCGGCCTCGCCGCTGAGGCTCGCGCCCGTGTGGATCGCCGCACCCGCGCCGAACGCGTCCGCACCGGTCACGGGGAGCATGCTCAGGTCGCCCGTCGTGATGTCCCCCGCCCAGCTGTTCGTGTTTCCGATGTAGGCCACGTCGTCGCCGTCACGCGCCCACGCGGGGTGGGTACCCGGGTTGGGCAACGTGCCCGCCGCGGGCGTCACTTGGAGCCCCGTGAACGGATTGATCAAGAAGAGGAAGTCGTTCCCACCGGCGCTCGACACCATCGCGCGCGTGTCATCCGGGCTGAACGAGGCGGTGCGCCACCGGATCGACTGCGACACAGGCCACTCGGTGGGCGCCGGGTCGGCGTCGAGGTCGTCGCGCGTCAGGTCGTACAGGGCGCCGTAGTTGGAGAAGTGGAGGTTCGCGAGCATGTAGCGCCCGCTGGTGCTGATGGCGTGGCAGCCCACACAGTCGTCGCCGTCCTCGTTGTCGGCGAGCGGTGAGTTGGGATGCGGGAGGAGCAGCTCACTGGCCGACGCGCCGTCGTTGATGCGGCGGATCTTCTCGTCGTCGATGTCCCAGTAGTAGACGGTGCCCGTGACCGCCGCGATGGCGAAGGTCACGTCGACGGGGAGACCGCTGACCACCTCCTGCGCCGCGCTGTCGTAGCGGTCGACTTGAATCTGCATGGCTTCGCTCGGATCCGACTGGGCCAAGGCGCGCCAAGCAGCGCTCTCCACCAGGTAGTGGTCGTTGACCGCCTCCGCCGGGTTGCGGGTGTACACGACCACGCGGGCGTGGGGCTTCTGCAGGGTGACCCGGAAGGTGTCGCCCTCGGGGCAGACCGCCGTGTTCGCCCCGCACGCCCACTGGACATCCATGGGCGAGACGTTCTGCGGCACGACGACTCCGTCCAAGGGATAGTGCAGCGCTGCGGTCCGGGCCGCGTCCGTGACCGGGGTACCGGCGAACAGCGCGGGCGGGTCCGAGGGGCCACCGCCACCCGCGCCAATCGTCCGCGTGAGGTTGACGGTGAGGGTGACGCTGTCGGTGAAGGTCTGCCCACCGACCGTCTGCGACGCCGTGATGGTGACGGTCCCGCCCGACAGGCCGTTCGCCGTGAAGGCTCCCGTCCCTTCGTCGAGCGTCCCGAGCACACGCGCGCTCGCTGTGTAGCGGGGGCTCGCGCTGCCCGTGCTCCCGTCGGAGCGGCGCAGCACCGCCGTGAGCTGCACCGACCCCGTCGCCCCCACCTCGATGTCGAGCGTCGGGTCGTCCGGTGAGACCTCGAGGCCAGTGAGCGTCACCCCTGGACCCAGGTCCTCGAGGGGCGGACCGCTGTCGACCTGCGGGTTGGTGACGCACAGCCCCCCAGAGCACAGCAGGTCGCTGCGGCACGGCCGGCTCGTGTCGCAGGGATCTCCGACCTGCCCGCCGCGCCCCCCCGGCCCACTGCTTCCACAGCCGACGTAGGTGAGCGCCGCGACGAAGAACGTCGTGGACAAATGGAGGCTCGGCCCTGTCGGGGAGCGGCGGATTCGGCGGGGGTTGGGCATGCGGTCTCCTTGGTGGTCCACCATACACGCTGAGCCCTCGCGTCGACCACGACATCGTTCGGCGCAACGTTCGTGACATCGCTTGAACCGTGGTGGTGCAGCGGCTAATGTCGCGCACCGTGACGGCCCCGACCACCCCTCTCCTCGAGACCCCACTCGTCGACGAACACCGCGCACTCGGTGCCCGCTTGGTGCCCTTCGCCGGCTGGCTCATGCCCGTTCAGTACGAAGGAATCCGCCAGGAGCACGAGGCCGTGCGCACCGGCGCGGGCCTGTTCGACGTGTCCCACATGGGTGAGCTGCACCTCGAGGGCCCCGAGGCGGTGGGCTTGGTGGACTCTTTGGTCACCAACGCGGTCAAGGAGCTGCCCGTCGGGAAGGCGCTCTACACCTGCTGCTGCAACGCCGAGGGCACCATCCTGGACGACCTGATCGTCTACCGGCGTGGCGAGCAGAACATCCTCGTCGTGTGCAACGCGGGCAACCGCGACAAGATCTCCGCTCACTTCGCGAAGCACGCGGAGGGCCGCTGCAGCTTCCGCGACGCGTCCGACGACACCGCCCTGCTCGCGCTCCAGGGGCCCAAGGCCGAGCAGGCGCTGCGCGAGGTGGGCTGCGACCCGCACTTGCCCGAGCTCGGCACCTTCCACCTGGCGGACGGAAACGTGGCAGGCGTTGCCTGTACGGTCGCGCGCACGGGCTACACGGCCGAGGACGGCTTCGAGCTGTTCTGCGCCAACGCCGACGCCCCCAAGCTGTTCCGCGCGCTGCTGGCCGCGCCGGTCGGGGTCAAGCCCATCGGGCTCGGCGCGCGTGACACCCTGCGGCTCGAGGGCAAGCTCTCGCTGTACGGCAACGACATCGACGAGACCACCAACCCGCTCGAGGCCGGGCTGGGTTGGGTGGTGAAGCTGGATGGCGACGACTTCATTGGGCGTGACGCGCTGCGCGCCATCAAGGAAGCGGGCGTCACGCGCAAGCTCGTGGGCATCGAGATGACGGGCCGCGGCATCGCGCGCCATGGGTACCCGGTCGTGGTGGACGGTGTGTCCGTCGGCGTCGTGACCAGCGGCTCCCCATCCATCACACTCGGCACCAACATCGGATTGGCGTACGTGCCGGTCGCGCAGGCCCGCGTGGGCACCCCCCTCGGAGTCGAGATCCGAGGCAAGATCATCGACGCCGTGGTCGTCAAGACCCCCTTCTACAAGCGCCCAACCCCATAGAGACCCCATGACCTACCCCGCAGAGCTCCGCTACACCAAAGATCATGAATGGGCCCGCGTCGAAGGCGACGTCGTGCGCGTCGGCGTCACGTCCTACGCCGTCGACCAGCTCGGCGACGTCACCCTGGTGGACCTGCCGAGCGTCGGCACGTCCGTCAGCGCGCACGCCCGCTTCGGGGAGATCGAGTCGGTGAAGACGGTCAGCGAGCTGTTCTCGCCCGTGAGCGGCGAGATCGTCGCCATCAACGAAGACCTCGAGGGCACCCCCGAGCAGGTCAACGAGGCGCCGTACGAGAGCGGCTGGTTGGTCGACATCAAGATGTCGGACCCCTCCGAGCTCGACGCCCTGATGGACGCCGCGGCCTACGCAGACTACATCGGCAAGCTCGAGGGCTGAGCCCACTCCCCCCGAGTCCTCCGGAGACCGCATGCGCTACCTGCCCCACACCGAGGTCGAGATCCGTCAGATGCTGGAGCGCATCGGCGTCGCCTCCATCGACGAGCTCTTTCAGCCCATCCCCGAGGAGCGGCGCTTCAAGGGCCTCATGCAGATGGAGCCCGCCCTCGACGAGCCGCGCCTCATGGCGCACCTCAACGAGCTCGCCAGCAAGAACACGGGCGCCAGCGCGCTGTCGTTCATGGGCGCCGGGATGTACGACCATCACATCCCCCCCGCGCTGGACCAGCTGCTGATGCGCAGCGAGTTCTACACGGCCTACACGCCGTACCAGGCCGAGCTCTCCCAGGGCACGCTGCAGGCCATCTTCGAGTTCCAGACGACCGTGTGCGAGCTCTTGGGGCTCGAGGTCGCCAACGCGTCGATGTACGACGGCGCCAGCGCAGCGGCCGAGGCAGGCTTGATGGCGCGCCGCGCCACGCGCCGCACCCACCTGGTCGTCAGCGGCGCGCTCCACCCGCACTACCTGGACACCATCCGCGCCTACCTACGCGGCCTGGACGGCGAGCCCGACATGGACGTCGCGGCCGTGCTGCCGGATGGTCGGACCGACCTCGAGTCCGTGAAGGCGCTCACGCGGGACGACACCGCTGCCGTCATCCTGGGCTACCCCAACTTCAACGGCTGCGTCGAGGACCTGCCCGCCGCGGGCGCCATCACCACGGCCAAGAAAGCCATGCTCGTGACGGCCACCAGCGAGGTCTACGCGTTGGCCCTGCTCGCTTCGCCCGGAGCGCTCGGCGCCGACATCGCGGTCGCTGAGGGTCAGTCGCTGGCCGTGCCGATGCAGTTCGGCGGCCCCGGCGTGGGGCTCTTTGCGTGCCGCCAGGACCTCGTCCGCCAGATGCCGGGGCGCTTGGTCGGAGAGACGGTGGACGCCGATGGTCAGCGCGGGTACGTGCTCACGCTCTCCACGCGCGAGCAGCACATCCGACGTGAGCGCGCGACGAGCAACATCTGCACGAACCACGGCCTGATCGCGCTGGCGTTCACGATGCGCACAGCGCTCTTGGGCCGCTCGGGCTTCGACCGTGCGGCGCGCATGTGCCTCGCCAACGCCGAGTACCTCAAGGCGCAGCTCTCCTCGCTCCCCAAGCTGTCGCTCCCGTGCTCCGCCCCCACGTTCAACGAGTTCGTTGTGCGCCTGGATGGCGCCTCCGCCGCGCAAGCGGTCGCGGCTGGAATGGCCCAAGGGCTGCTGCCGGGAGTCGACCTGGGCACGTTCGACGCCGACCGCGCCAGCGACCTCCTCGTAGCCGTCACCGAGAAGCACTCCCGCGCCGACCTCGATCGCCTGGTCAGCCTGTTGGGCTCCCTGTAGTCCGCCGAGTGGCTCAGTCGTCCTTCAGGCGACGGTCCAGCTGGTCGAGGTAGTTTCGCTCGGCTGAAACGCGCTTCTGCGTGTCGAGGAGGACGGCCGGGCCGTTCGCCACGCCCCCCACGCGGCCATCCGGCACCTCGACGCCACGCACTGGCACGTCCGTGAGTGTGTCCCGCGCCCCGAACGCGACCGAAGCTTCGACTGGCTCGAGGTCGTCGAGCTCGAGATCCTGGATGGCGTCCGGCGCGCTGGACTGGCGTGCCGTCTCGTGCGCGCCGCTGTTGACCAACGACAGCTCCGGCTCGAGCACACGCTCGGCAGGGACCACGGAGTGCACGTAGCGTGCGACCTGGCGCGGCCCGAGCATCAGCCCGTTGCGGAGCGCGAAGTACTCGAGGTGCATCGCCAGGTCCGCGGCGCTCGCGATGCGGTGCGCCGGGTCCCGCGCGAGCGTGGCCATCAGGATCGCCTCGAGGTCCGGCGGATAGCCCGGCACGATGCGCGAGGGTGGCGTCACGTCGGACTCCACGATGGTCGTCATGATCTGGACGTCGTCGCCGCGGAAGAGGCGCGTGCCCGTCGTCAGCTCGTACAGCACGACCCCGAGCGCAAACACGTCCGCGCGCCGATCCAACCAGCGCCCACGCACCTGCTCGGGGCTCATGTACGACAGCGTGCCGCGCAGCACGCCGCGCTCCTCGTGGGGGTTCGCGTTGGTCTGCGCGATGCCGAAGTCCATCAGCTTCGCCACCCCGTCGCGTGTCACCATGATGTTGTGCGGGGTCACGTCGCGGTGCACGACCTCTAGCGCGTTGCCCCCACGGTCTTCGGCCTCGTGGGCATGGTGGAGCGCCTCGCAGACTTGCAGCATGATCCCGAGCGTCACGTCGAGCCCCATCGGGATCCCGAGCCGGGCGCCCGCGCGCCAGAGGTCGGCCAGGTTGACCCCCGCGACGTACTCCATCGCGATGTACCACGTGTTCTCGGCCGCCCCGAGATCGAAGATCTGCGGGATGTTGGGGTGCGAGAGCTCCGCCATCACCCGCGCCTCGTACTGAAACAGCAGGAGCGACGCGGGGTTGTTGGCGTACTGCGCGAACAGACGTTTCACCACCAGCTCGCGGTAGAACTCCGAGTCGCCCCAGCGACGCGCGAGGAACACCTCGGCCATGCCACCGGCGGCGACCTTGCGGAGGAGCTCGTAGGGACCGTACCAAGTTCCGTTCACAGCGTTCGACTCACCGACACACCTATCAGATTCGATGCGCCACGTCATCAAATGCGGCGACGGCGTGCCCCCACCGCCGCGAGCGGCTCAGCGCGTCGGGAACAGCTGAGTCAGCGACTCACCTTCCGCGAGGCGGACGGTGCCCCGCTCGGTGTACAGCGCCGTCACGAGGCGCGCCGGGGTCACGTCGAAGCCCACGTGGCGGCACGCGATGCCATCTGCCACCAGCACGCGCTCGCCGACGCGCGCGACCTCGTCCCGCGAACGCTGCTCGAGCGGGATGTGCGCGCCGGTTGGCGTGGCGAAGTCCAACGTGCTCACAGGCGCCGCGACGGTGAACGGCACGTCGTGGGCGTGCGCCAAGACCGCCACCCCGTACGTCCCGATCTTGTTCGCCACGTCGCCGTTCTTGGCCACGCGGTCGGACCCGACCACGACGAAGTCGATCTCGCCGCGTTGAAAGCAGTGGGCCGCGGTGCTGTCCGTGATGACCTCGACCGGGATGCCATCCTGGTGAAGCTCCCACGACGTCAGGCGGGCGCCCTGCAAGTACGGGCGCGTCTCGTCCGCCAAGACACGCACACGCTTGCCGGCCTCGTGGGCCGCGCGGATGACGCCGAGCGCGGTGCCGTAGCCGCCCGTGGCGAGCGCGCCCGCGTTGCAGTGGGTCAAGATGCACGCCCCATCGGGCACGTCCTCGGCCCCGAGCGCGCCCATGGCGCGGCACGCCGCGACGTCCTCACGGTGGATGGCCTCGGCCTCCGCCAGCATGGCCTGCGCGCGCTCCTCCGGGGGTTGCTGCGCGACGTCCGCGGCCCGACGAGCCATGCGCGCGATGGCCCACGCCAGGTTCACGGCGGTGGGCCGCGTGGCGTTGAGCACACGACCCGCCGCGCCCATCGCCAGCATGAACGCTGGCGCCGCGCCGCGCTCGAGATGCGCCTGCTGAGCAAGCGCGTAGGCGGCCGTGATGCCGATGGCGGGCGCACCTCGCACGACCATGTCGCGAATCCCGGCGACGGCTTCGTCCGGGGTGCGCAGCGTCAGGTACACCACCTCCATCGGGAGCCGCCGCTGGTCCAACAACCACAGCACGTGATCGCGCGGCTCGTATTCCACGGCGAACCAAGGGCTCTGGCTGAGAGGCTCGCGAGAAAGCGACGGAAACACGGGCTACTCCTGCAGCAGGCGCTCGAGGAGCTCGTTCACGGTGGCCGGGTCTGCGGCGCCCTTGGTAGCACGCATGATCTGGCCCACAAAGAAGCCCAGCACCTTGGTCTTGCCCGCCTTGTACTGCTCGTGCTGCGCGGGGTTGGCCGCGATGATGGCGCGGATGTCCGCCTCGAGGGCACCCGTGTCGCTGATGGGCGCCTGCACGCCGAGCCGCGTGATGACCGCCTCGGCGCCCTCGCCGCTGCTCGCCATCTCGGCGAACACCTGCTTGCCTTGCTTGCCCGTGAGGCTGCCCGCCTGCACACGCCCGAGGAGGTCTGCCACACCAGCCACGGGGACGCTGAAGGTCGCGTCGAGCCCGCTGGTCTTCACATCGCGCAGCACCTCCGCCTGGATGAAGTTCGCGGCGCGCTTCCCAGCCTCGGCGCGCGGCTCCTTGCCGCCCGCGTCCAGCGCCTCGGCCACGGCGACGAAGTACCGTGCGATGGCCGGGTGACCTGTGAGCACCTCGGCGTCGTACGCGGTCAGGCCCCACTGGGCGGTCCACTCGGCGCGCAGCTGCTCCGGCAGCTTCGGGGCGGTCCGGCGTAGCTCGTCGATGCGCTCTTGGGAGAACACCGTGGGCGGCAGGTCCGGGTCCGGGAAATAGCGATAGTCGTGCGCGTCTTCTTTGCTGCGCTGCGAGACCGTCTTGCCCGTGACGTCGTTCCAGCCGCGCGTCTCCTGCACCACGCGCCCGCCGCCTTCGATGACGCTCACCTGGCGGCTCGCCTCGTACTCGATGGCCTGGCGCACGAATTTGAAGGAGTTGATGTTCTTGATCTCGGTGCGGGTCCCGAACTCCTCTTGCCCTGCGGGCCGCACCGAGACGTTGGCGTCGCAGCGGAAGCTGCCCTCCTCGAGGTTGCCGTCGTTCACCCCCATGAACATGAGGATGTCCCGCAGCTTGCGCAGGTAGGCCTCCGCCTCCGCCGCGCTCCGCAGGTCGGGCTCGCTCACGATCTCGATCAGTGGCGTGCCACCGCGGTTGAAGTCCACCACGGTCGCGGTGCCTCCGCCCGCGCCGTGCAGGTTCTTGGCGGCGTCCTCCTCCACGTGAATGCGCGTCAGGCGGACGGTCTTCTCCGCGTCACCCACCGCGAACGTGAGCTGGCCCCCGAGGTTGAGCGGGTGCTCGAACTGCGAGATCTGGTAGCCCTTGGAGAGGTCCGGATAGAAGTAGTTCTTGCGGTCGAAGCGCGACTCGCTGCGCACGTCGCAGCCCAGCGCGAGACCCGCGATGGCGGCGAGCTCCATGGCGTGCGCGTTGGGCACCGGTAGCGCTCCTGGCAGCCCCAGACACACTGGGCACACCTGTGTGTTGGGAGGCGCCCCGTACGCCGTGGCGCAGCCACAGAAAAGCTTGGTCTCGGTCCTGAGCTGCGCGTGCACCTCGAGCCCGATCACCGTTTCGTATGCGCGCGCCATCAGGACGCCCCTCCCACATCCATGCCGGGCGGCGCGCAGACGTAGCCACTGCGCGCCTCCAACGCCGACCCCAACTGCAGCATGCGGCCCTCTGTGAACGCAGGCGTCGTGATCTGTACTCCCACGGGCAAGCCGGATGTGCTTCCGAGGCCCACGGGGACGTGCATGGCGGGCAGCCCGGCCAGGCTGGGCGGCAGCGTGAAGATGTCCGCCAGATACATCGCGAGGGGGTCGCCCGTCTTCTCCCCGAGCCCGAACGCGGGGGTCGGCGCGGTGGGCGAGAGCACGGCGTCGCAGCGCTCGAACGCCTGTTGGTAGTCCTTGATCATCAGCGTCCGGACCTTCTGCGCCTTGATGTAGAACGCATCGTAGTAGCCGGACGAGAGCGCGTACGTGCCGAGCATGATGCGCCGCTGCACCTCGGGGCCGAAGCCCTGCGCGCGGGTGCGTTCGTACGTGGACAGCAGGTCTTCACCCGCCACACGCAGCCCAAAGCGCATGCCGTCGAAGCGCGCCAGGTTGCTCGACGCCTCGGCCGTTGCGACGAGGTAGTACACGCTGACGCCGTGGTGCGCGTGGGGCAGCTCGATGTCGACCACGTCGCAGCCGGCGTCCCGTAGCGAGGCCTCGGCCGCTGCGAACGAGGCGCGCACGTCGGGGTCCTCCACCTGGTCCAGTGCCGCGCGCATGACGCCAACGCGCGTACCCTTCACGGGCAGCTCGCACGCAGCTTCGTAGTCGGGCACAGGCTCGGTCGCGCTGGTGGCGTCCCGTCGGTCGTGTCCTGCCAGCACGCCCAGTACGCGCGCCCCGTCGCGCACGCTGCGCGTCATGGTACCGACCTGATCGAGCGAGGAAGCAAAGGCGATGACACCATAGCGGCTGAGCCGTCCGTAGGTGGGCTTGATGGCCACGACCCCACAGAAGGCGCCTGGCTGGCGCACCGAGCCTCCGGTGTCCGTACCGAGCGCGACCGCACCGATGCTCGCGGCGGTGGCTGCGGCGGACCCGCCGCTGGACCCACCGGGCGCGCGGCTCGGATCCCAAGGGTTCTTCACCGGACCGAACGCGGAGTTCTCGTTGGACGAGCCCATCGCGAACTCGTCCATGTTCGCCTTCGCCAGAATGACCGCATCCTCGGCCACCAGGCGCTCGACGCAGTCGGCATCGTAGGGGGGTCGATAGCCTTCGAGGATGCGGGACGCGCACGTGGTGGGCACACCCGTCACGCACAGGTTGTCCTTGAGGACCACCGGTACACCCGCCAGCCGCCCCAGCGTCTTGCCCTCCGCGCGGCGCGCGTCCACGCGGCGCGCAGCCTGCAGCGCTCGCTCTTCGTCGACGTGCAACAGGGCGTTCAGCCCGCGCAGGGACGCGGCGCGGGCGAGGTGCTCCGTGGTGACGTGCTCGGCGCTGCGTTCACCGCGGCGCACCGCCTCTGCGGTGGCGATGACGCCCGGCGCGGGTGAGCTCTGGGTCATGCGCCCTCCAGGACTTTGGGCACCGCGAACCCCTCGCCGTCGGACGCGGGTGCCGCAGCCAGCGCAGCTTCGCGGGCGAGACCGGCCACGACCCGGTCCTCGCGCAATGGTGACAGGAGCGGAATGGCATGGAATGAGGGGGAGAGGGCCGATACGTCGACGGTATCCAGCGCGGCCACGTAGCCGAGGATGGCATCCAGCTGGCGGCGCATGTCCGTAACGGCTTGGTCGTCCAGCGCGAGGCGCGCGAGCCTCGCGACATGCCTCACTTGATCCGACGAGATCTTTGGTTCGTCCATCGGCGGGACCCTAGCGCTCTGGGGGTGTGGCGGCAATTGACAACGCCCCACGCACACCTGATGAATTTATCCGCAAACGGTGTCACACTGTGACAGTATCGCCTTCGACGCGTGTTCGTGTAATCTTCTCTCACGTCTGTTCACACACGCTCCCCCCCCATGACATCGCACCCCTTCACATGGCTCGCACAGCAGCTCGGCTGGACCGAGTTGATTGAATCCCCGGATGGTTCGGTGCTCACCTCGCGCGGGGAGCCCGTCGCCGCGGGTACGCGCTTGGAGGACGCCGTCGCCGCGCGCGTGCCACACGTCCTGCGCGGGCGTGCCATCGAGGCCGTGCGTGCGGCGCGCCTCGGGGTGCCCAAGACGTTGGAGCTGCCCTCCGGCGGCCGACTGATGTGCTGGCCGAACGACGACGACACCGTGCGCGTCTTGGTCACGCGGCCCGCCAGCCGCGCCTCGGAGCCCGCGCTCGCAGATCTCTCCGGCGCCGCCAGTCACGAGATGGCCAACGCGCTCACCTCGATCTTGGGTTGGGCCGACGTCGGTTTGGCCAACCGCGGAGCCCAGGCCACGACGGCGCTGCGGTCCATCAAGGACAGCGCGGAGAGCGCCCGAGCCATCGCAGACGACATCCTCGCGATGGTACGCACGGCCGACACCGACGAGACCAGCACCACCATGGCCGACGCCGTGTGTGGCGACGTCGTCCGCCTGATCACCCCCCAGGCGCGGCGTCGTTCGGTGGAGATCGTACACCGCCAGGGCAAAGACGTGCTCTGCCGCGCGCCTCGCAACAAGCTCGTGTCCATCCTCTGGAACCTGATCCACAACGCCGTGTCCGTGGCGCAGCCCGGCGGGCACGTCGAGGTGTGGGTCGAGTCGCAAGGGGACTTCGTGCTGTTCAACGTGCGCGACGACGGCCCGGGCATGGACCGCACGACGCGGGAGCGGGCGTTCGAGCCGTACTTCACCACGCGCGACAAGGGCACCGGGCTCGGGCTCGCGGTGGTCAAGTCGTTCGTCAGCACCTTGGGCGGAAAGATCGAGCTGCAGACCGCGCCTGGGCGCGGCGCGTGGTTCCGCATCCACGTCCCGGTGGCCAGCCCCTTGGCACGTCGAGGCAGCGGGATCCTGCCCCGCCTGCCCCGTGTCTTGGTGGTCGAGAACGACCCCATCCTGCGCGAGATGCTCCAGCTCGCCCTCGAGATGCATCAGCTGAAGGTGAGCGTCGCGGCCGGTCGGGCGGAGGCGCTCAACGCAACGGAGCACGTGGACGTCGCCGTGGTGGATCTCAACCTGGACGATGGCGACGGCATCGAGCTGATCGAGACGCTCAAGCGCGCCGGACGGGCGACGGAGGGCGTCATCATCAGCGGCAGCTCACCGCCGCCCGAATGCACGCTCACGTGGATTCGCAAGCCATTCCAGCCGAGCGAGCTCGCCGAGTCCATTCGTGAGTTGATCGGCCAGCTGAGTGGTCAGCACGACATCTCCCGCCTGGGCTGACACGAGCCCGGGTACGGCACGGCGCGGGCTCCCATCGGTGCACGAGCAACCAGCGCCACGCAGCTGCCGACGTGATAGGACGACCAGTTCCCCCCTGTGCTGCTAGAGTCCCGGTCTGATGAACACCACGCGCCGCAACGCATGGACCACGGCGTCGCAGCAGAACGTCCGCATCGAAGATGCCGACATGGACCCGACACCCGGGCTGGTGCTGATCTACTCGCGCCTCCATGCCCGGCTGGTGCCCGTGGCGCCGCTCCGCACCAGCCCCTTCACGGTGGGCCGCGAAGACGGCAACGAGCTCTGCATCCCTGAAGCTGCGGTGTCGCGCCAGCACGCGCGCCTCGAGCAGCGTGGGCCGCGCTGGTGGATCGTGGACTTGAAGTCCACCAACGGCGTGACCGTGAACGGGGCGCGCGTCCAGGAAGCCCCACTCTCCAGCCACGATGTCCTCCGCATCGGCGACAGCGTGTACCGCTTCGCGACCGACGGCGCGACCCGCTACATCGCGTATCCGCCTGGAGGCACCGTCGTTGCGGGGGCGCGACCCTTCTCGCACGACCGATCGGGATCGCTGATCGGCGGCTACCAGATGGACCAGCTGCTCGACCGGCTGCAGCGCGTAGCGCCGACGGCGCTCTCGGTCATCATCACGGGCGAGAGCGGCACCGGGAAGGAGCTCGCCGCGCGGGAGCTCCATCGCCGCAGCGGGCGCCACGGACACTTTCAGGCCATCAACTGCGCGGCACTGAGCCCCACGCTCATCGAGAGCGAGTTATTCGGACACCGGAAGGGCGCGTTCACGGGGGCCACGCACGACAAACCCGGGCTCCTGCGCGCTGCAGACGGCGGCACGCTGTTCCTGGACGAGATCGGCGACATGCCGCTCGAGGCACAGGCGAAACTACTGCGCGTGTTGCAGGAGAAGGAGGTGCTCCCAATCGGCGCATCGCGCCCGGTGCCCCTCGACGTCCGCGTGGCCTGCGCCACCCATCGAGACCTCGAAGAGTTGGTGGCGAGCGGCTCCTTCCGTGGCGACCTCCTGGCACGCCTACGCGAGTTCGAGCTGGAGATGCCTCCCCTGCGTCATCGGCGTGAGGACGTGCTGCCACTGTTGCGCCACTTTCTCGCGGTGGCTGGGCGACCCGCCTGCGAGCCCAGCTTCTCGTACATGCTGGCGTTGGCGCACTACGAATGGCCGTACAACGTGCGTGAGATGGAGAGCGCCGTACGCCTGTCGGTGGCGCTCGCCGGCGGCGGCGAGCTGGATCTGCGCCACCTCCCGAAGCCCATCCAGAGCGCGCTCGACGAGCACGGCAAGCCCGCCAGGGCGCCCGACCCCCACGTGGCCGCCGCCGCACACGCCGCCCGCGGGGACACGCCCGACGAAGCGCAGCTGCGGCGCGCGTTGGCGGAGCAGAAGGGCAACGTAGCGGCCGTGGGCCGAATGTTCGGCAAGGAGCGCATGCAAGTGCATCGCTGGATGCGCCGCTACGGCATCAACGCCGAGGACTACCGCGGTTGAGGCCCGCGCAGTGCGCGTCGACGCTGGGCACCGGGCGAGTCCTTGGCGCCGGTGTGGCGACTACTGCACGCCCGGGGGCGGCAGCAGGGTGAGGCCCTGATGGTCCCGGTCCTTCAGCCGCTCGAGGATGATGGTCGCGGTTTCCTCGATGGCCAGGTTGGTCACGTCCACCACCATCCACTCGGGGTTCTCCCGGAAGATCGCGTGCGCGTATTCCAGCTCTGCCCTCACATGCTCGCGCAACCCGTAGTTGGCATCGCCCGGCATCCCCAGCTGCTGTAGGCGCTGCCGCCGGATGTCCATGAGGTGGTCCGTGTCCAGCGTGAGGCCGATGACCTTGTGACCGGGGACGTCGTACAGCTCGGGGGGGGGCTCCACGCCGAGGACCAGTGGTACGTTCGCCACCTTGAGGCCGCGCCCGGCGAGGTACGTGGACAGGGGTGTCTTGCTGGTGCGGCTCACCCCCGTCAGGACCAGATCCGCGCGCCGCAGGTTGCGTGGCTCCTTGCCGTCGTCGCTCTTGACCGCAAACTCGATGGCCTCCACGCGCCGAAAATACTCCTTGGACAAGGGCATCTCGGCAGTGGGGATGTTGACCGGATCGGACTCCAGGAACGCACCCACCTTGTGGATGAGCGAACCGATGACGTCGACGGCCTCCACTTCGTTCTCGTGCGCCAGCTTGTGAAAAAACTCGCGGAGTTCGGGTCGCACGAGCGTGAAGACGATCATCGCGCCGTTCTCGCGTGCCTTCTTGATCACGTCCGATACCGAGTCGCTGTCGCGCACCCGAGTGAACAGGCGCACGGGGACCCGTACGTTCGGATACTGCAGGAGAGCCGCTCGCACGACGCGCTCGGCGGTCTCTCCCGTGGAGTCACTGACTACGAAGATGGGCTTGGGGTCCATGGGGGCTCCGCAGGATCCTACCACCCACCCACGAGGGACGGCACGGTACCGTGCTGCGCCGCTACCACGTTCGTCACGTGCGCGGCGCGCAGCATCAGGCGCGACCGATGCGCGAGCCGAGCGCGCGACGAGCCATGCCGTTGATGCGGCGACGGTTCTTGGCCTTGGCCTTGGCGTGGTGACGGGCGCCCTTGCCCTTGCGGAGGCGGCGGGACTTCTTGGAAAGCGGCAAAAACATGGGTGAATCCTGCGTGACACGGCCGCGCGGGGGCGGGCCGAAGCGTTGCGAACACGGTTCGCGAGCCGGGGTCGGCTCAACGGGAGCGCTGTCCTAGCAGGCCCGGGACCCGATGTCACGCCAGCGAACACATCCGCGCTCGACGACCCTGCGCTTTTCCTTCACAACGCCGGGCATGCCCACGGGCCCCAAGCTGCGCGCAGAAGGCGACGCCGAGCCGTTCCACATCGTGTTGGTAGACCCGGAGATCCCCGGGAACACGGGGGCCGCGGCGCGCACGGCAGCGGCCACCAAGAGCGCCCTGCATCTGGTCGGGACGCTCGGGTTCCGCATCGACGAGCAAGCCGTGCGGCGCGCCGGTCTGGACTACTGGCACCTGGTCGACCTGCACCGCCACGACGATCTGACCGCGTTCCAAGCCGTCTGCCCCGGCTCGCGGCTGCACCTCTTCTCATCCTCCGCGACCAAGAGCTACCTCGACGTGGATTTCCGTCCCGGCGACGCACTGGTGTTCGGCAAGGAGTCCACGGGGCTCGACCGCTCCCTGCTCGAGGCGCACCCCGATGCCGTCGTGGGCATCCCCACGCTGGGTGAGGTGCGTAGCCTGAACCTCAGCAACGCGGTCGCCATCGTGGTCTACGAGGCGCTCCGCCAGACCGGCGCGCTGCGGCGGACCTTCGTGTCTGCTGGACCCTCACTCGGCGGCTGAGGGCGCCGCCACCCAGGGCAGCACCTGCACCGGCTGACCGCTGAGCGCGCTCGTGCCGGACACGCGGTCCACCCGCGTCGCGTCGATCACGTCGTTCACGCTGACCCCCGGCTGAACGGCGGCGGTCGTCAGTCGCGTCCCAGCACGACCGTGCCCGAACCCGTGGGGCAGGCTCACCACGCCGGGCATCACGTCCTCGGTCACGCGCAGCGGCACCACGACTTCCCCCACGCTCGAGCGGACCGTCGCCGCGTCTCCGTCGCGCACGCCTACGCGCGCGGCATCCGACGGATGGATCTCGAGGGTGCAGCGCGAGGCCCCCCGCATGAGGCGCGGCGCGTTGTGCATCCACGAGTTGTTGCTCCGCAGCGTGCGACGGCTGATCAGCACGAGCTCCTCCGTGGGGCGGTCTCGCTCGGCTCGCAGTGCTTCCAGTTGCCCCAGCAGCAGCGGCGGAAACAAGTTCAGATCGTGGCGCGCGAAACGGAGGATCTCACCCAATCGCGCGTCCAGGGGCCCCAAGTCCACTGTGGTCCCGGCGGCGCGCAGGGACGCCAGCGACAGCTTGTGGTGCCGCTGCGGGCCCACCCGAAGCAGCACGTCCAGTAGACGCTCGGGCCCCATGCGACGTAGCGTGGCCACGCCGACGGCGAGCACGCGGCGGGGCAGCGACTCACGCCGCAGCGTCTCGAACGCGACACGGAGCAGCACGTCCCAGCCTTCGCGGGTGTCTGCGGGAGGTGGGATGAGCGCGTCGTCGAATGCCGCGTAGTTGCGCACCCCCTGCCCCGCGAAGAGGAACGGATAGTGCGCGCGCTCGAGAGCCACCGGAGTGGGCAGGATGTAGTGCGCGAGCGAGGAGGTCTCGTTCACGAACAGATCCACGCAGACCAGCAGTGGTAGCTGGCGCAGCGCCGCGCTCAAGCGGGTACCGTCTGGGTTGGAGAGCACGGGGTTCCCTGCGTGGACCAGCAGCGCCTCGAGTCGCCCTACCCCCGGCGTCTCGAGCTCCTCGAGCAGCGCCGCCACGGGCAGCTCACCCAGGAACGAGGGCCTCCCCGACACCCTGGAGCGCCCAGGCTGCAGCGCCGCGCCCGTCAGCGCGCTCAAGCGCAGCAAGTCGATGGCCGGTGTCGCGAAGCGGACGCCACCTTCGCGGTCCAAGTTGCCTGTGAGGGCGTTGACGAGATCCAGGAGGATGGTGGTTGTCGTACCGTGTTCTTGGACGCACGTCCCCATGCGACCGTAGCAGATGCCTCGTCGCGCGGCGGCCAGGTCGTCCGCCAACTTGCGGATGGTCTCGGCGGTCAGGCCAACGCGAGTCGCCACGCGTTCCGGCGAGAACTCACGCGCCGCCTGCTCCAGCGCCCCGAAGCCCAGCTCCCGCGAGAACGGCGAGCGCCGGGCCACGCCCGTCTCGAACAGCCGAGCGATCATCGCCAAGAGCAGCAACGCATCGGTCCCCGGGCGCACGAAGTGGTGCTCATCCGCGACGGCGGCCGTCTCGGTGCGGCGCGGGTCCACCACCACGATGCGCCCTCCCCGCTCGCGAATGGCGCGCAGACGGCGGCCGATGTCGGGGGACACCATGCCGCTGCCGTTGGACACCATCGGGTTGGCGCCGACGATCAGGAGGTGTTGGGTGTGGTCGAGGTCGGGGACCGGGACGGCCCCCGGCGCTCCGTAGAGGGTCGCCGAGGCCACGACGCGCGGGAGGTTGTCGAGCGAGGCGGCGCTGAAGTGGTTGCGTCCTCCGAAGGCGCCACGCAAGACGGTGGAGGCGATGGCCGCCCCGTAGTCGTGCGCGGTAGGGTTCCCCAGGTAGGTGCCGACGGCGTCCACCCCCGCGCGGGCACGGATCTCGGCGAGCCGACGCCCGATGTCCGCCAGCGCCTCCTCCCAGCGGACGGGAACGAACGCATTCCCTACCCGCTTGAGCGGTTGGCGCACGCGGTCGGGGTCGTCCATCAAGTCCCCCAGCGCCGCGGCCTTGGGGCAGATGTGACCCCGGGTGAACGGGTCGCGCGTGTCCCCGCGGACGCTCGTCACGCGCCCGTTCGTGAGCTCCACCCGGAGCCCACAGTGGGCGTCGCACAGTGTGCAGACCGCGCGCTGCCCGTCTTGTTTCTCGCTCATTCCGGCGGCTCCTCGCAGATCAGGAAGGCCTCGTCGTCCGCGAGCAAGCGCTCGTCGGCGCGAGGGTTGATGACGAAGTCGTGCCCACCACGGACGATGGCCATCACGGTCCGTCGCAGCTCCAGCATGCCCATGTTGTAGTCGCGGAAGGTCTTCCCGACGTACTCGCTGGCCACGGGCACTCGATAGATCTCGCTCCCGTACTTGTTCGTGAGCAGGTCCTGCAGGAGGTCGCCCACGCCCAGATCCTGCACCGATCGGACCAGCAACGTAGACGCGACGCCCCGCGTGTCGATCACCGCGTCGCAGCCCGCCGCCTCGAGGTGCTCGCGGTTCTCCGGGTCGATCAGCTCGGCGCTCACGCGCACGTTCGGGTTCAGCTTCTTCAACGCGAGGGCCGTGAGCGCGGTCTCGTGGTCGCTCTGTGGGTTGTTGGGGTCGTTCGCGAAGACGATGGCAGCCGCGGCGTGGGCTGCAGACGAACGGGCGAGCGCATCCCGGCTACCGGGTCGACCGCGCACGAAGCGCACCGGCTCTGCGATGGGGGCGCTCTCGAGGTCCGCGACGACGCAGATGCGCATCTCGAGGTAGCGCGGGTCGTGGCGGAAGTCGTCGATGGCCCCGAAGGACTTCTCGTTCCACCCCAGCACCAGCAAGTGGTCTCTCAACATGTAGGTCCGAAGTCCCTTCTGGCCGCGCTCGCGGAAGTCGATCAGCCCCGTCGCGATGGTCGCCGCGAGCGTCCCGAGCACCCCGACGCCGATGATCATCGTCATGACCGCGACCACGCGCCCACCCAGCGTCGTTGGATAGAGGTCACCATAGCCGACGGTGCTGAGGGTCGTCATGCTCCACCACAGCGCGTCCCCAGGGTCGTGGATGGACGGATTGTGGCCGCCCTCGAACTGGTAGAACGCCCCCGCCGCCACCATCCACACCCCGAGCGTGACCCACGACAGATTCGCGATGTCGTCCGTTCGGAACGGCAGCTCGCGACCGCGTAGCACACGCCGTGACAGCGCCAGCACGCGCCCGAGTCGGATCAGACGGATGAGCCGGACCAGACGGGCCGCGCGCAGCGGTCCGACGACGGGCACACAGCCGAGGAGATCGATCCAGTTACGTCGGAAGAAGCGCGCGCGGTAGGGACGTGCCTTGTAGAAGCGATATCCAAAGTCGACGGCGAACAACACGCAGAACCCGAGGTCGATGGAACCGACGAGGCGGCCCTCGGCCGAGGTGGGCTCGAGCTGCATGTCGACGATGATGAGCATCAGCGCGACGACGGTGCTCACCAGCACGAGCCGGTCCCACCAGCGCGGCAGGCGGGGCTCCGTGTGCAGGGGTTGCAAGCGTTGGCTCATGCGGCCGCGAGTATGCCACCGACTTGACCACGACTGTGGGCCCGCGCACCGTGAACCATGATGGAACGTGCCGACGTCGCCCACGCCTGGGCTGCCCTGGGACTGTGCTGCGCGCTCGGCGCTGCCCTGGCCGGGGAGACGTTCGCGACAGCCCAAGAGCCGGAGGACTGGGTCGAGTTCGAGGATGGTCACACCGGCGAGACGGTCCGCGCGCCCGCGCGCGACCAACGTGACGAGGAAGCGCCGTCCGAGCCGGAGGCGGCCCCAGAGCCCCCCGACGACAGCCAGCCCATCGCCACGCCACGCCCCACCGAGTGGATGCCCAACCAGGGCGCCCAGTGTCGACGTCGGCGTAGGCATCGCTTCTGCGATGGCCCGCTGCGTGTCCCGCGCCCCCATGGCGAAGCCGCGGCCCTCGCCGAACGCCTGCGCCTCGGCACACGTGCCGGCCAGTTCGTCCTGGAGCACGCGGCGCGCGGCGAGTGGGTGGCGGCCGTCACCGGCCCAGCCCGGAACACGCTCCGGTGGCCAGTGGACGGCGGGAACCTATGGCGCGGGCTCCAGCCGCGCCGCGGGCGGCACCACGAGCACACGGGGGTGGATATCGGGGCGCGGGAGGGAACCTTCGTGCTGGCCGCGAACGATGGCTTGGTGATCTACGCGCACAACGACATCACGGGATACGGGAACATGGTCACGGTGACGCACGCTGACGGGACCTCCACCATGTATGCTCACCTGCGGGCCGCGTACGTGTTCCCAGGGATGCAGGTCCGGCGCGCGCAGGTGCTGGGCGAGGTGGGAGAGACTGGCATCGCCCATGGAGCCCACCTGCACTTCGAGTGGCGCATCGACGGCGTCCCCGCGAACCCACTGCCGCGCTTCACGCGGGTGCCAGACCGCGCCCAACGGCGAATCGCCCAGCTGGAAGCTGGACGCTGATCTGCGTGCGCGGCCGTGAACCAACGTTTACGGTCGCCAACGATCGCCCACGACCCACGACGTCTTCCTTGGCTGCCATCCCCCGAGAAACACGAGGAATGCAGCTGGCACGCTCGTTGCGTAGAATAGCCCCGAGCCCACCCCCGTCGGCTAGGGTACAAGGAGTCGCCTCGACAATGCGTAGAGCTTCCATCTCAGCACTCATCCCTCTCTTCTTCCTCCTCCAGGGCTGTCCCGTGTGGGGGGGCGGAAACGAATTCGGATGCTCGGACGAGTACGGCTGCCCAGGCGGCTACGTCTGTGACACCGCCGGCCTCTGCCAGATTCCGGAGTGCACAGGGGACGCCGAGTGTGGCTCCCTCGAGCGATGCGTGAACCGCCTGTGCCTGCCGGACACCGACATCTGTCGTACGGACGGCGACTGCGACACTGGCAACTTCTGCGATGATACGGGGCGCTGCACCCCGAGCCCCACGTGCTCGCCGACCAACCCGTGCGTCCGACCCGACTACGTGTGTGACTTTCGTGGCAGCTGCGTGCCCGCGCCGCCCACCGGCCAGTGCTCGTCCAGCGCGCCCTGTCCCGACGACGGCATCTGCGTCGAGGGCACGTGCACGCCACCCGCTTCGGCCTGCGAGTTCGACTTCCAGTGCGGCGCCGGCAAGAGCTGCGTGAACGGCGAGTGTGTCATCATCGGCTGCGGCAGCGATGACGACTGTCCCAACGGCGCCACCTGCACCACGGGCTTCTGTTTGCCGGACACCAACCAGTGCAGTGAGAGCGACGACTGCGACGCAGGCGAACTGTGTGTGGATGGACGCTGCCTCGCTGACTGCCGCACCAACACGGCCGCGTGCAGCGATCTCGAGGTGTGCGGTCCGGACGGCTTCTGCCGGCCCGATGTCGCCCCCTCGGCGTTCTGCTCGGTCGATGGTGACTGCGCCATGGGGTCGGTCTGTCGCAGCGGGGTCTGCCGGACGCCGTGCGCCACCGGGGGCGTCACCACCTGCATGATGTTCGACGTGCAGTTCGACACCTGCGAGGATCGCGGTGACGGCCTCCTCTGCTACGACAGCACCGAGTTCACCGGGTCGAGCTGCCGCGTCGCCGCGGACTGCGCCAACGACAAGAACTGCGTCAACGGCGCCTGCCGCTGACACTCGCTTCGCCGATGACTCGGACGGGCGCACCTCCTCGGAGGGCGCCCGTCTGCGCTGCTGCCCACCTCAACGAGGCGCGACCCAGGCCCGTGGGCTCACGACGGCCTCCAGCGTCTGGTCGAGGTCGTACTTGGGGCTGAAGCCCAGCACCTCTCGGGCGCGGGAATCGTCGACCATGCAGACGTAGCGCAGGTGGTCCAGCTCGGGGGCCGGGAAGCTGGACAGCCGATAGCGGAAGAGACGGTCCAGCATGCCCGTCGCGAGCGGCCCGGGGATGGGAATGGGGGCGGTGCCGAGCTTGCGGAACATGCGGCTGAGTGGCATCTCCCCAGCGCCCCGCAGGTTGAAGATGCCACGGGCGCCGGGTCGGAGCGCGTGCTCCACGGCGCGGACCACGTCCTTCTCGTGGATGGCTTGCATCATCGGGTCGAACCCGAGCACCGTGAGCGGGCGCTCGAGGCGCAGGTAGTTGCTGGCTGCATTGCGGACGCCGCCGAGAATGTGGCAGGGGCGCAGGACGACCGTCTCGGTCTGCGGATGCCGCCAGAAGAACGACTGAGCGAGCATGTCGAGCTCGATCAGGTCGCGGATGGCCCCGAAGCCCTGCGCGCCAAGCAACGGCGCGTCCTCCGCGAGGAACTGCGGGTTGTCCGCGTGGGGACCGTACACGGCCGCGCTCGAGAGCACGACCAGCTTCTCCACCTCGTACTCGACGATGTAGTCCAGGATCTTCTGGAAGGCGACGATGTTCCAGTTGTGCCGCTCGCGCTCGCCCACCCGCGGGTCGTGCAGCACGCCGAGGTGCACCACGGCACGCACGTTCTCCGTGCGGAAGATGTCGCGCGTCTTCTTGCGGCGCACGTCCACCTGGTAGTGGACCACGTCCTTGGGCTTGTCGGGAAAGCGCCGGCGGTCGATGCCGACGACGCGCTCCGTCCGGTGCAGCTCACGCACCAGGAGCTTGCCGAGGCGTCCGCAGATGCCCGTGACGAGCACCGCTCCACGGTCGGTGTCGGTCGGGAGGGTCGCGCCTCCACCAGCGTCCGTCGCCGCGTCGACCTCCTCACCCGAGTCGACAGCCGCGGAGGGGGGGACGCTCACGCGGCGCGCTTTCGGCCGGACGCTCCGTCGACGGCTCGGCTCGCTGTTGGTTTCGTCACCCACGGACCCACCGTATCACGGCCGGGGCTGGACGCGATCCGCCGCGGCTGCGTCAAGCGCGAGTTCGAGCCTGCTCGTCACGATGCGCCCGGCGACGAGCTGCAGGTCGAGGCGGCCGAGCCGCGGTGTGGTGAGCCGCGGATCCATGTACTCCACCGTCGCGTGGACGTCGGTTGTGTCCTCGGTACCGTGGGCCGTGGCCGGTTCGACACGCGCGTCGCGCAGCCGGAAGGCAAGCCAGGGCACCTGGTGGAACACGCTCGTGAAGTAGCCCGCGACCACGTCGCGCCCACGGTGCAACGTAGGACGTCCCGCCGTGTCAGGGCGGTGCGGGTCTTCATGGACGCCGCTCGGCGCGTACAGGTCGGCCAGCGCGAGCGAGTCGCGATCGTGAAACGCCGCTACGAAGTGGCGCAGTGCCTCGGCGGGCTGGAGCGCCTCGTCTGCCGTCGCTGGAAGCGGGTCGTACACGAGGCGCGCCTCCAGGCCATTGCACCACGCGGCGCGACGCACGGAGAGCTCGAGGCGGCTCCCCCGAGCGCGAACCTCACCGAGGACATCCTCTTGTGGCAAGTGCTCGCAGCGGTCCGAGTCGGGAAACGACACACGCGCGTGTTCACGAAACGACCAGTGCGCGCCAGCCGACGGGTCCGTGGTTCGGAGCGCACCGAGACGCACGGTCTGAGCGCATTCGTCCGCCCCGAACGTGCGATCGAAGACGAACATCAGCCCCCCCGGGACCTCGTGCGCCACAAGCGTCTCGGCGAACCCGCGCACGCTCATGTCCAGGACGCCCTCGGTGCAGGTCCCCTCCAGGTACCGAAAGCGCTGCCCGGCGACGTCCCCCGCCTCCACTGGGGAGGTCCCCCGCAACGGGCCCTCAGACGCACGCTCCAGCGTGCCCTCAGCGGGCTCGCTCCCCGGTCCGGTGGCAGCACAGCCAAGCAAGGCGACACACCCGATCCACTGCGCGCAGGACCTCAAAAGAAGACGCCCTCACGCGCCTCGAGCCCACGCTGCAGCATGCTCTCGATGGCCGTGCGCACCGACCAGACCTTCTCCTCGATGACCGCGTCGTCGTCGTCCGGGTCGCCCTCGAAGCGCAGCGGCTCACCGAAGTACAGGTGGTACTTGGTGGGCAGGGGCGCGAGCATGCCGACGAACAGCTGCGGGATGACGGGAAACGCGGGCATCCCGAGCAGCTTGGCCAGCGGCTTGATGTCCCCGAGAGACGGGTACTGCTCTTCGGCGCCGACGACCGCCACAGGCACGATGGGCGTCTGCGTCTCGAGCGCGAGCCGCATGAAGCCGAGCCCGAAGGGGGTCATCTGGTACCGCTTATCGAAGGTCTTACTGATGCCGCGCGCCCCCTCGGGGAACACCACCAGGCTCTCCTCGTTCTCCAGCAACCGACGCGCGTTCGCCGGGCTGCCGACCACTTGACCCACCCGCGGGAACAACACCGAGACGAACGGAAGCTCCGCCGTCCACTTCTCCACCATGCTCCGTGGGAAGCGCGGCGGGTCTGCGTCCATCATCAGCGCGGTGGCGATCATCACGCCATCGAGCGGCACCTGGCCCGAGTGGTTGGCGATGACCAGCAAGCGGCCGTCCCCTGGCACGTTCTCGACGCCGTGCACCTCGGTGCGGAAGTAGTAGCGATGCAAGAGCGCGGCACCCGCGAGGACGTAGCGGGTCGTATCGGGGTCGAAGCCGAAGGGGTCGTGCCCCGTCTCGTTGTGATGCGTCCGGATGCGGGCGATCTTCGCGTCGATGTCCTCGCCCAGGACGTCCTCGGCGAACCGCACCACGCGGTCTCCGACGACTCTCGAGAAGCGCGGCGAGCTCTCGCCCCTCAGCGGAAGCGGTGAGGCATCGGTAGCTTCCTCGCCGCGGGAGCTGGACGAATGCAGGCGCCCGCGCGCGCCAGCGAGAGGGGGCGGTGCGGACGCTTCCTGATCGGTCTTCGCCATGGCGCTGATGGTGGCGACGCGCACGGCGGCCGTCAACGAGGACACGGCTCGCCAGGTAGGCCGTTCTCGGCTCTGTCGAAAAATTGACCATACGCGCTGCTTCGTGTTCTCGACGAGGGATGCGACGGTTCACGCCCTTCGTCTTGCTGACGGCCTTGCTCTCGACCGCAGGGGTCCCGTGGTCGTCGATGAACGTCGATGCTCAGGCGCCCGCCGCCACGCGCGGCGCGGTCAGAGGTGCCCGGGACGCACACGAACCCCACGACGATGGCGAAGACGACATCGAGGACGCCGACGGGGACGCGCCTCGTGCTCGCACGCGACGCCGCTACGACTACTCGCGCTACAGCGACGGGCCGCGACGCGTGCCGACTGCGCGCGGGAGCACGCTCGCGCGGCAGCGCGAGCTGGGTATGGGGACGCGGGAGGCTGCGAGTCGCCTCCTGACCGGACGTCCCGAACCACGCTGGGTCGCCGCCGCTCGAGGCGACGTGGGCGAGCACCTGCTGTGGCCGGTGCAGACCGGTCGCTTCGGGCGCGGCTTCGGCTACGTGCGGCAGACTCGCCCGGACAAGCGGCACGATGGCGTGGACGTGGTCGCTGCAGAGGGCAGCACCGTACGCGCCGTGGCGGACGGGATCGTGGCCTACGCGGACAACGAAGTGCGCGGCTTTGGGAACCTGCTGTTGGTCGTTCACCCGAACGGCTGGGTGTCCCTCTACGCGCACCTGTACCGGATCACGGTCCCAGCCGGGTACCGCGTCCAGGCCGGCGAGCGCGTCGGGTTCGTGGGCAACACGGGCATCTCGCACGCACCGCACCTGCACTTCGAGCTGCGCGTGGAAGGACGCGCCGTGAACCCCCTGCCGCACTTCGAGGGGCGTCCGTGGATCGACGCCTACCGCACATGGCAACGCCGACTGGCGGACGGGACCTATCGTGCCCCCACCGATCACCGAACCTTGCCGGGGTCGTCGCGGGACCCCTCGGGTCCGAACGACCGTGCCGTGCCAGCGCGTGACGAGGATACCGTCGCGGTCGTGGAAGCTGCGGAGACACCCGACCGTTCGGACGCTACCGATCCCGCCTCGGTGGCGCAACGGCTGCTGTCGGACCCGCCCTCGCGGGAGCTGCGTGAGATGGCGGCGGGGCGGACGTTCCGCAACGCGCTGTGGCCTCTGCGCGGTGGCAACGTGCACCGTCGGTATCAGGCGGCGCGTCACGGGGTGGAGCTCGGTGGCGAGCGGGGGACGGCGGTGCGCGCTGCGAGTGACGGTCTGATCGCGTACACTGGCCCTCTCCGCGGGCTCGGCGACGTGGTGGTCCTCGTCCACAGCAACGGCTGGGTGTCCGTGTATGCGCACCTCGGCGCAAGCAGCGTGGAGATTGGCCAACCGGTCCGACGCGGCGAGTGGATCGGGGAGCTCGGACGGCGGCCGCTGCACTACCGTCTCGTGGTGGAGGGGCGCACGGTGGACCCCGCCCCGCACCTCGCGCAGCTCCCCGAAGGCGTACGCCTCTGAAGCGGCCCGGGCTCGCTCAGCCTGCGGGTCGAGGGGCGAAGGCCCCACCGCGAGCCAAGAGCTTACGCAGTACGGGTACGTCTGCCGGCGGCAGCTCGTAGCGCGACAGCTCCTCGAGGGTGCACCACGCGTGGTCGGCGATCTCGATGTGGCGAAGCTCCCCTCCGCGCAGCCGACACGCATAGAACAGCAACAGCACCTCTCGCTCGGGGTAGATGTGATGCGTGACCTCCAGGATGTCGACGGGCTCTACCCGGATGCCGCACTCCTCGAGGCACTCGCGCACGACGCAGTCCATGGGTGCCTCCCCCTCCTCGAGCTTTCCTCCAGGGAACTCCCAAGCGCCAGCGAGGTGGCCCTTGTCGAGGCGACGCGTCAGCAGGATGCGCCCTTCGTGCTCGACGACCGCAGCGGCGACGACGATGCGCTTCATGGTGCTGGCGTCGCGGTCGGTCCGCCTCCCCCCTCGTCGCTGCCGCCCCCAGCACCGCCACCGCCACCGCCACCGCCACGGCGAAGCTGAGCCTCGAGGCGCGCAATGGTGGCCTGTGCTGCCGCCAGCTCGCTGCGAGCGGCGCTGAGATCGTTCTGGAGCGCCGTGAGGCGCGCGTCGGACTGGGTCGCCCGCCTCTCTGCGGCGGCCGCCTCGCCCTGCAGGAGCGCCACCTGGGTCTCCAGCTGTGCGGCCCGCACCTCCGCGCGCTGCTGGGCCGCGCGCGCGGCGTCGCGCTGCTGGGTCGCGCTGTCCCGAGCCGTGCTCGCGTTCTGCGCGTCCTGCTCCGCCCGCCTGCGCGCCGCCTCGGCCGCGTCCCGCTCGCGGGCGGCCGCCTCGGCGGCCCGCGTGGCGGCGTTGGCCTGCTGGACGGACCGCTCTTGCGCAGCCTGCGCTCGCGCTGCGGCCTCTTCGGCCGCGGCTCGCAGGCGACGCGCATTCGCAGCGGCGCTGGCAGACTGGCTCCCACGGCGTTGCGCCTCCTCGGCCGCCGCGAGCGCCGCAGCAGCCTCGTCTGCGGCTGCGGCTGCGCGTCGCTTGGCCTCGGCGGCCTCCTCGTCCAGGGCGGCCACCCGAGACTCTTGCGCCTCCACGTTCTCCTCCAGGTCCGTGATGCGCTCGCCCGCCTCGGCCACCTGCCCGCTGAGCTCCACCGACGCGGACTCGAACGTGCGCGCCTTCATCAGCTGGAACACTCCCCACGTCGCGACCGCAGCCACCACGGACGCGACGAAGAGGATCCACAGCGCGCGACGACGACGACGCTCTGGCTGTAGCAAGACGTCGAGCTCGCGCCGGAACTCGTCCGCCGTCGGCCGCTGCGCGGGGTCGATGGCGAGCCAGCGCGCGAACGACTTGCGCAGATAGCGCAGCGAACGCCCCCTGGGCGGTGAGACCAACTCCGTCGCGCGGCGCTCGAGGAACGCCTGCACGTCGTCCTGTGATTCGGGGAGCTCGGGCATCGTCCCGGGCTCGAGCACCTCACGCAACGTCAGCGCCAGCGCGAACACGTCGGCCTTGCCATCGACGGTGGGGTCCGGCATTGGCCACGAGCCAGCGACCTCGGGAGCGAAGTATGCGAGGCTGCCCGCCGCCATCAGCTCGCCGGAGCGCACGGCGACACCCAGGTCCAGCAGCTGGGGCTGCAGCTCGTCATAGCCCGTCACCGTGGAGAGAAACACGTTTGCGGGCTTGAGGTCTTGGTGTCGGATGCCCACGGCGTGCAGGGCCGCCAGCCCCGCCGCGAGCTTCTCGAACACGGGCTTCGCCTCCTGGCGCGAGAGGACCATCTCCTCGAGGGTCTCCCCTTCGAGCCAGGGCATCGCGAACCACAAGCGCCCCTCGTGCCAGCCATAGTCGAGAAAGTGCAGCACGGACGGGTGGTGCACGGCAGACAGCAACTCCAGCTCGCGCATGGCGGCAGTGCGCTGATCCTCCGTGCGCGCGGGGTGGCGCATGAGCTTGATGGCCACGCGGTGTCCGCGCACGTTGCGGTCCTGTGCGCGGTAGACCTCTCCTTGAGCCCCTGCGCCAACGGGAGCGTCGATCAAGAAGCGTTGGCCGATGGGGGTGCCGGCCGCGAGAGTGTAGGCGTCGCTCATGGGGCTTCGAGGACTGCGACGATGTACTCGCCGAGGTGTTCACCCGCCGCGTCCACGAACGTGTCGAGCGACAGATAGTGAGTGCCCGCGTCCAGGCTGAGGGAGAGATCTTGATGGTGGCGCGCCACGCAGTCTGCACCCGTGAGACCCGAGAGCACGTGCACGTCGATGTCCACCATGCCGCGGTCGAAGACCAACACGCGTATCGTGGTTGGCGTCGCGAGATCGAGGCGGTACAGCAGCTCGGGGCCGGACTCGTCCTGCGTGGCCGAGCAACCTGGGTAGGTGTCGATGTTGTCGTGAGCCCCGAAGAGCGTGTTCGCGACGTGCGAGAAAGGCAGCCCCGGGATCACGAACGGCGCGTCTGGTGAGCCGTCACCGACGAGCCGCGGCCCCGCCGGATCGGGCGCGGCGCCCCCGTCGACGACGCGCAGCGCTCGGTCGAGGGTCTGCAGCGTGAGGAGGTTGCGGACGTTGTAGCCAAACTGAAGTCCCTCCTCCGTGAGGACACACGCGCCGCCGCCGAACGCTGCCGGGTGAAGGTCGTCCGGACCGAGTCCGTGCGCGGGCAGGGGCAGCAGTTCGCGGTGCAGGTCGATGAACGGTACTTGGCGCGCCTGCGCCACGGCGCGGACCGCCATGTTGAAGGCAGGCACCTCGAGATCACTGGTCGGGTTGTCGTCCCGCGGCATGATGCTGGACCACATCGGGATGATTCCCTCGTCGAGGAGTTGATCCGTCAGATCGAGCACGCTGTTCGCGTAGTTGAACACGTTCGTCTGCTCGATGTCGTTCGTGCCGTACATCACGACCGCGTAGCGGGGGTTGGCGGCCATGACCTCGGTGTCGAGCGGGGACGGATCCCCAGCGATGGCCCAGGCGGCGCCTCGCCCGACCTCGGTGGCCTGGCTGGTCCGGCCGAACGGGCTGCTGCCGTCGATGTCGCCCCCTAGGAAGTGGTCGAGCGTGGGCTGGAGGCCGCTCCGCCCGTCGAGGTCCACGTTGCTGCCTGCGAAGCAGTGCAGAAAGGCGTTGCTGTACGTGGCCGAGGCGCCCACCTTGATGAACACGTCCTCCGCCGAGCCGCCACGGGCGACGACTTCGCGCAGGTGCGCGGCCACGTGCGGCGTGATGGGGGAGAGCGTGCGGTCGTCTGGGTATGACGTGGGGTAGGTAGCGCTGTCCATTCCGAGGTCCACGCCCGCGTCCCCACTGCCCAGATCGCCTCCCCCGTCGCCCCCTTGGTCGTAGCGGAACGTCGTGTCTCGGTCGTCCACACACCCCGTGGCCGTCCCCAGGAGAGCCAGCCAGGCCGCAAAGAGTGCCCCCGTGCGATGCGCCGGGCGCGGCTGGTCAGGAGCGGTCACTGCGCGAGTGTAGCGACAGGCCACCGCCGCCGGCAATGTCTCGCAGCGGGTCATGGTCGACCCCTCACGGCTGGGTTCACTCACTCGGCGGACGGAGTGCTCGCAGCGCCATCGCGGGCTGCCGAGACACCGGTGACTGCGTGGCGCAGGCGGACGCGCGCCAACAGCTCGCCGATCTCGGCGTTGAGCAGCGCCACGTGCGCCTGGGCTCGCTCGAGGCGGGCATCGACGACGTCGCTCTGCACCACCGTCCCCGCCTCGAGCTGCGCCCAACGCAGGCGGTAGCTCTCGTCCGCGGCGCGCACCTGCGCTTGCGCCGCCATCACGGCCTGCTCCGCCGCAGCGAGCTGGTGATAGGCGGAGGCTACCTCGAGGCGCACGCCGTCGCGCACGCGCTGGACGTCAGCCTCGAGCTGCAGGAGCTGGGCCTGGGCGCTCTGCGCCTGCTGGCGAGCATCGAGCGTCTGCTGGAGCGACCAGCTGACGACAGCGCTGACGTCCCAGGCGGGCGTGAACTCCGCGCGCTGTGGGAACACCCTCGGGTTGGGGTTGGCGTAGACGAAGTTGGCCTGCACGGCGAGCCGTGGGTACTGAGCGCCGCGTGCGCTGCGGAGCTGATGACCCCTCGCGTCGCGCAGCGACGCCAGCGCCACCAGCTCCGGACGCTCGCGCTCGGCCATCTCTTGCAGCTCGTCCAGCGTGCCGACCGGCACGGTCTGGCTTCGGCTGACGGCGACCCGCACCTCGAGCTGGCCCTGGACGTGGGTCAGCGCGCGTAGCGCCTCGAGCGTCAGCGCGACGCCCATGTCTGCCTGCGCCACGGCGACCTGGGCCGCGGCCACCCCGGCGTCGACTCGCATCAGCTCGACGGGCGCGGCGGCCCCCTCGCGCACCAGGGTCGCGACACGCTCTCGGTGCGCCTCCGCCTGCCCGAGCGCGTCGCGCGCGACCTGCTGCGCGGCCACGGCTCGCACGTGCTCGTAGAAGGCCTCCCGCGCCTGGAGCGTCACGCTACGCTGCTCGACCTCGGCCTGCACGCGCTGGGCGTCCAGCGCGGCGTCGGTCGCCCTGACCTGGGGCAGTACGGTGAGGAAGAGGTCGGTGAGGGGGTATGAGATGCTCGCCGTGAAAGCGTACTGGTTCCGGAGGATCGGGAAGGACGTGTTGGTCAGGCCGTCGATCAGACCTCGGAAGACGAGCCGCGCGTTGGGGTCGGCCACGTTGGCGATGGCGTTGTCGATGAGGGGGTTGTCGACGCCTCCGCCGATGGAGCCGTTCTGGATGTTGGAGATGCGGGTGTAGCGGAAGCCGAGCTGCACCTCGGGGACGAACCCGAGCAGCGCGCGGCGCGCACCTGCCCGTGCGGCTTCGACCGAAGCCCGTGCGGCTTCGATGCTCGGCGCGCTGGCCAGTGCCGCGGCAACCACCTGTTCCTCGTCCAACCCCTGGCTCCCATCGACCGCGAGCGCCCCGAGCTCCGACGCAGCTTCCTCCCCCGCCTGGGCTGCCAAGGCCGCGTCGTCGCGGGGGTCCTGGGCGCGAGCCGCAGACGGGGGACTCAGCACCCACCCGACGAGCGCGAGAGGCAGCACTACGCGCGTCGGAAAGAGCCTCGGGCCAACGCGAAAGCTGAGCGGGCGAAACATGAGCACCTCCAGGAAACGACCGCCCGCGCGAGTTGACACGGCAACGGAAGCGCCTATTACCTGCTCCCTATGCCTCGTCAGTTCAAGGTCGCAGTGGTCGGTGCCACCGGTGCCGTCGGTCAAGAGATGTTGCGCGTGCTCGAAGAGCGGAATTTTCCGGTCGGCGAGCTCGTGCCGGTCGCCTCGGCGCGGAGCGCGGGCAAGACTGTGACCTTCAAGGGACAGGAGCACACCGTGGTGGCGATCTCGCCGGAGGCCTTCGACGGCGTCGAGCTGGCGTTGTTCTCGGCGGGCGGCGGCACGTCGCTCGAGTGGTCGCCCATCGCGGCCAGCAAGGGCGCGCTGGTGGTGGACAACAGCTCGGCGTGGCGGCGCGACCCCGAGGTCCCCCTCGTCGTGCCCGAGGTCAACCTGGACCACGCCGCCAATCGGCCCAAGGGCATCATCGCGAACCCCAACTGCAGCACCATCCAGATGGTGGTCGCGCTCAAGCCCATCCACGACGCCGCGCGTCTGAAGCGCGTCGTCGTCGCCACGTACCAGGCCATCAGCGGCGCGGGCGCGCAGGCCGTCGAGGCGTTCCGCACGCAGGCGCGCGAGTACGGCGAGGGCAAGGACCCGAAGGACATCACGGCCGGCAAGCTGGGCGACGTCCTGGCGGGTTCGCTGCTGATGCGCTGGACCCCCGACGCGGCCAGCGGCTACCAGGAAGAAGAGCTGAAGATGGTCGTCGAGACCCAGAAGATCTTCGGCGACGACACCATCCGCGTGTCCCCGACGGCCGTGCGCGTGCCGGTGGAGTCGGGCCACAGCGAGGCTGTGACGGTGGAGACCCACGAGCCAATGGACGCGGCGCGTGCGCGTGCGCTGCTGGAGAAGGCCCCCGGTGTCGTCGTCGTCGACGACTTCGCGGCCGGCGTGTACCCCAAGCCCGCGGACGCCGTGGGTCAGGACCCCGTCTACGTGGGGCGCATCCGCGACGACGTGGGCAACCCCGGCGGCATCCAGATGTGGGTCGTCTCGGACAACCTCCGCAAGGGCGCGGCCCTGAACGCCGTGCAGATCGCGGAGGGTGTGCTCATCGGTCCCGACGCGTTCAAGCGATGACGTTTTGTCACGGTCCGGCAGGTCAATCGCCGGTCCGTGCCAGAATGTCCGGTCGCGCGCACACAGCCGTGACAAGATACGAGAATCACGCTTCGCCGAGGCTCGCCGAGCTGGCGCGGCCCTTGCTAGAGAACCGGGAACTTATGCGTATCCCACGCGCCTTGGCGCTCCTTGCACCCGTCCTGCTCTCCCTCCCCTCGTCAGCCGCCGCGCAGACGCAGGGGGAAATCACCATCACGATGACCTCCGTGTCCCAGGGCGGCACGCAGATCCGCTCGACGGTGGAGGACGAGGACTTCTCCACCCGCGGCTTCAACGCCGACGAGTGCGATATCGCAGACGACATTACAGCTCAGTTCGCTCTGCTGAACCTTCCAACCGCAACGACCTTCGTCGATGCCTGGCTCGGCAACAGCTCCCAGGACTGCTCCACAGCGGATGCGCGCCAGACGGGCACACAGCGCCAGTGCATCCACCTCGGCAACCCATCCGTGGCGTCCAACACCATCTCGGTTCCGCTCTCCGAGATGCTGAATCCAGATGACAGCGCCTGCGACGGAACGCCGCAGAACGGCGCCAAGTTCAACCTCTGGCTCTTCGCGACGAACTCCACGGAGACCACCGGCGAGGTGGACGTCTCCCAGTTTGGCTACGTGACGTTCACCATCGATGTCGCCGCGCCGGAGGTCCCGGCGCTCGATGCGACGACGCTCACAGGAGGCAGCGCTGTCTCGGTCTCGTGGGCCACGCCCGTCGGCGAGATCAGTCCCCAGTTCCGCGTGTTCGTGGATGACTCCGTCGCGGACTGCAGCGCGGCGAGTTCGCTGATGCCCGGCGGTGAAGCGCCGGACGACTCGACACACCAGACCACTGACAGCGACTACAGCGTAACCCTCTCGGGTTTCGCGGTCGGACGCGAAGTGGCGGTGTACGTCGCGTCGGTCGACCAATCCGAGAACGTCAGCGTGCTGTCCGAGCGGGTGTGTGTGACGGTCGTCCAGACCGTCGGCTTCTGTGAGGCCCTGGAAGCGTCGGGCGAGGAGTGCACCAACTCGTGCGCGGTCGGCTCTCCTGGGTCGGGCTCGACAACGCACGTTTGGTGGCTCGTCGGATGTGCCGTGGCGCTTGCCGCACGCCGGAGGTGGCGGTCATGACCGGGATCTGCGCGGAAAGGGCCGTCCCACTGAGGGTCGCGGGCGTGCTGACGTGCGCCCTAGTCGCCATGACGTGGCTCGTCAGTCCGCAGCGAGCCTCGGCACAGTACTCCGACGAGTACCGCACGCGCGGCACCTCTCCCGAGCGCTTCGACTGGCAGCTGCACATCGGGCCCTACACCCCCTACGTGGGCAGCAGCGCCTTCCAGGACATCTTCGGCGGCGACGGCGGGCCCATGCTCGCGATGGAGCTGGACACGCACATCGTGCGCATCCCCTACGTGGGGCCGCTCGGTGTCGGTGTGCGTGGCGGCTGGGCCCGCTACCGCGCGCGGTCTTGCGCGGTGGATGCGGGTGGCGCCCCCGACTGCGACAATCGGACGGACGAGAAGGAAAAGTTCGTCCTCCTGCCCGTCACCATCATGGCCACGCTGCGTGTGGACGTGCTGGCGCGCGAGCTCAACTTCCCGTTGGTCATCACCGGCAAGCTGGGCATGGACAGCTTCTTCTGGCGCTCGCGGCGCGGGGGAAGCTCGCAGGGCAGCGGTCGCAGCATCGGGATGCGCTGGGGCGTCATGTTCGCGCTGGAGCTGGACTTCATCGAGCCGCGCGCCGCGCGACGCCTGGACGAGGACTGGGGCATCAACCACAGCTACCTGTTCGTGGAGCTGTACGGCTCGCTGTTCGGCTCGAACATCCCCATGCGCGATGCGTTCACCTGGAGCGCGGGCCTCGGGCTCTCGTTCTAGCCGCATGTCCGAGAGCGCCCCGCCGCGTGAGGCCCCGTACCCGCACGGAGTGCGCCTCTTCGTGCGCTACGACGGGACCGACTTCCACGGCTGGCAGTACCAGGAGAGCGTCCGCACCGTGCAGGGCGAGCTCGAGCGGGCCATCGCCAAGATGGCCGGAGCGGAGTTCAGCCGCGTGCGCGGGGCCAGCCGCACGGACGCAGGGGTCCACGCAGCTGGCCAGGTGGCCTCGTTCGACTGCGCGCGGGAGATCGCGCCGCGCGGCTGGGTGATGGGGCTCAATGGCTACCTGCCGGACGACGTGGCGGTCTCGCACGCGGAGGCGTGCCCGCCTGACTATCAGCCGCGCTTCGACACGTTTGAGAAGACGTACCACTACCGCGTCTATTGCGGACGCGTGCGTGACCCACTGCGCGCCCGCAACGCCTGGTACGTGGGGCCCGGCTTGGCCCGCAAGGACCTGCGCGAGCGCACGGACGACGTGAACACCTACCTCGACCTCGAGGCCATGCAGCAAGCAGCGCGCGCGCTCGAGGGAGAGCATGACTTCCGGGCGTTCCGGGCTGCGGACGACGAACGCGAGTCCACCATTCGTCGCATGGAGAGCGTCACCGTCACACGAGGCCACGAGCCCGGCGACCTGCTGATCGCGGTGCGGGGCAGCGCGTTCATGAAGAACATGGTGCGCATCATGGCCGGCACGCTGGTCGAGGTGGGGCGCACGCGGATGTCCCCCGCCGTGGTGGGCTCGCTGCTGGGTCCCGATGCCCGCCGCGAAGACGGAGGGCCCACGGCGCCCGCCCACGGCCTGACGCTCATGGGGATGCGGCTGGGCCGGCTGGCGGCGTCGGGCCTGACGGCGCGGGGCGCATAGCCGCGGGGGTCGTCGCATGACCTGGCTGGGGCGGTTCGTCGCGTCACCCGACGACAGCGGGTTGGCCGCGTGACCTGACGGATGCGGGTCGTCGTACAACGCGCCGGGTGCAGGGGCGCCCCGGGGCGCGACGAGCGCATCCTCGCGCACACGCTCCAGCATGTTTCATCCGCGCTCGTCCGCGACGGTGCGCGCACCGCCCAGACGACTTACCCTGGGATCGATGCGTTGCTCGTGGGCCCTGTCGTCTGTCCTCCTATGCCTGCTGGGCATCGGCGTCGTGCCCGTAGCGCAGGCGCAGCCCGAGCACGGCGCGTGGGGCAACCCCGGGGACACCATCGTGGGCGTGGACGCGCGCGCCCCGCTCCCGGCCAGCCCAGCCGACTACACGCGCGAACGAGTGGGAGCGGTCATCTGGGACTACCCCACGCAGGCCGCCGGCCCCACGCGAGCTCTGATCGACGCGTGGCGGCCCGCCTGGGACCGCATCGAGAGCGACCTCGGCGAAGCGCTCGACAGCCAGATGCACATCCGTGTCGCGCGCAACGCAGAGGAGATGCACGCCCTCGCGCCGGTGGGCGCGCCGCCCCCCGAGTACGCGGCCGGGGTGACGTACCCATCGCTGGGGCTCATCCTGCTGTCGTTCACGGCGCCGCAGGGGGTCGAGCCCCCCGACATCGAGAAAGTGCTCGTCCACGAGCTGTCCCACCTCGCGTTGCACCGCGCGGTCCAAGGGCACCCCGTGCCCCGCTGGTTCACGGAGGGCCTCGCCATCCAGCAAGCCAACGAGCTGTCCTTCGAGCGCGCCAAGGTGCTCATGCGCGCGGCCTTCGGCAGTGAACGCATCCCGCTGGCCGAGCTTTCTCAGCGCTTTCCCGAGCGCGCGTATCAGGTAGACCTGGCGTACGCCCAGAGCGCCGACATCGTCCGCTATCTGCTCGACGACCCGCGCGGACGGGCGAAGCTCCGGCGGCTCGTGAGAGAGCTGCGTGGCGGCGCGCCGTTCGCCGACGCCCTCGAGGCCGCCTACTACGTGCGCCCCGCGGAGCTGGAGCGCGAGTGGGTGGCCGACCTCGGCGCCCGCAACCGCTGGTTCCCCGTGCTGGTCGGCGGCGGGGTCGCGTGGGCCATCGCCGCGCTCCTCTTACCCATCGCCTACGTTCGGCGTCGGCGTCGCGCGAAGGAGAAGCTGGAGGCCATGGCGCGCCGAGAGACGGCCGAGCGCGCCGCCCGGCTGCGCGAGCTCACGGAGACCCTCGAAGCGCGCCGGCAGTTGTGGGTGGTCTCGGTCAGCGGGTCCCAACCCGGGAGCGACGCAGACGCGTCCGACGCTCCCAGACCGCCCGTGGAAGCCATCCGCCGTGATCACGTGCGGGACGCCGACGGTACCCTCCCGGTGGTGCGCGTCGGCGACGAGACGCACACGCTACACTGACGGAACGGCGAAGCCCCGCGCGTCACGGGGTTCCGTGGCATGGCGGGGCGAACCTGGCGGGGGCGCTGCCCGTACGGCGGGACTACTTGCTCTCGGGGTGGATCGGGAACTTGGGGGTCGTCCCGTTCTTCTCGAGCTTCTTCTTGCGCGCGCGGCCCATCTTGGTGGACTTGTTCTGGCGCCGGGTCTTGGTCTTGCTAGTCGCGGACATGGGGCGCGTTGTAGCGGGCCCTCCTCTCCCGGGCAAGGGCATTTTTATGTGCTAGTGCTGGGAGCCGTGCGTCGGACGCGGTGTTCGGTCAAGCGCCAGTCTCCTCGCGCCGCGTTTGGGCGCGCACGACCTCCCGGTAGGCGGCGTGCAGCTGGGCGACGACGGGACCTGGCCGGCCGTCGGCGATCCGACGGTCGTCCACCTGCACCACGGGGACCACCTCGCGAATGCTGCTGGTGATGAAGACCTCGTCGGCGGCATAGAGGTCGGCCGGGAACAGCGCCTCCTCGTCCACGGGCAGCCCCACCCGGCGCGCCGCTTCGAGCACGGTCCGGCGCGTGATGCCGTCCAGGATGCCCGCCTCGGGGCGCGGCGTGCGCAGCCGCCCGCCCGTGACCACGAACACGTTGGAGCTGGCGCCCTCGAGGACCTCTCCGCCGCGGCCCGTGATGATGGCTTCGTGCGCGCCTTGCTGCTTGGCGGCGTGCACGGCCAGCAGATTGGCGAGGTAGTTGGAGGCCTTGACGCCGGCGGCTTGGGGGTCGTCCGTAGGTCGCGAGACCTGTGCCACGCGCACGGAGACGCCGTGGGTGTAGTGCGCAGCCGGCACGGTGGGCACCGGCGCTGCGATGATGACGCGCGTGGGCTCTTTGGCCGTGGTGAGGTCGTAGGTGAGCGGCCCGCTCCCGCGCGTGATGACGACGCGGACGTAGCTGTCCGAATTGCCGGACGCGACGTGCGCACGCGCCACCTCGTCTCGCAGCTGGTCGATGGACACGGGCAACGCGATGAGCAAGCGCTGGGCCGACCGCGCGAGGCGCTCGAGGTGCTCGAGCTCGGCGAACGGTACGCCGTCGTAGGTTCGATACACCTCGAACACGCTGTCTCCATAGAGGAAGCCGCGGTCGAACACGGAGACCTTCGCGTCGGACTCCGCGAAGATCTCCCCGTTGATGGAGACGACGGTGGGCACGACTCAGCTCTTGAGGGTGGCGAGCAGCGCGGCGGCGCGCTCGTGAGACGCGTCCTCCGCCACAGCGCGCTCGAGCATGGAGATGGCCTTGGAAGCCTCCCCTTGCTGATGCGAGATGTCGCCCAGGTAGAAGTAGACGTCCGCCTTGGACAGACCGTCGCTCGGCTGCAGCTTCTGGAGCAGCAGGGCGCGGAACGTCTTCTGGGCGCGATCGAAGTCGCCGTTGCGGTGGGTCAAGAGACCTAGGTCCTTGAGGATGCCCACGTTGGTGAGGTCGATGCGGAAGGCCGCGTCGTAGTGCTCGAGCGCGCCCGCCTGGTCCCCCATGCGGTCGAGCGCCTTGCCCAACCGATGATGGAAGGTGGCGAGCTCCTTGCTGCGACGTCCGCCGAAGCTGGCGATGATCTGCTCCAAGACCGGCACCGCGTCGGCCTGGCGGCCCGCCTCGATGTACAGATCGCACAGGGGCAGCAACACCTCGCGGTCCTCTGGGGTGAGCTGCGCCGCGCGCTCCAGGTACGTCGCCCCGCTGGCCGGGTCGGCCAGCTTGTCCGTGTAGAGGGTGGCGATCTCCTTGTAGAGCGCGACGCGTGCCTTGTCGTCCGCTGCGCGGTCGGCCTCCTCCGCGAGGAAGGCCGCGAGGGCCACGTGCTTCTGATGCGCTTCGAGGTGCTTACGCAGCTTCTTGCGCGCCTCCCCCGACTCGTCGAGCTCGGCCGCCTGACGCAGCATTCCCTCCGCGCGCTCCAGGTCACTCAAGTCCTGCTCGGCGATGTCGGCGACGCGCAGCGTCGCCTCGAGCGCTTCGGCGCCGGCGAGCACCGGCAGCAGCTGGTCCAGCGCGTCCGCGACGGCTGGCTTGTCCGAGAGCTTCTCGAAGAGCGTGACGCGCGCCCGCAAGCTGGCCTCGTGGCGGGGCGTCTGGGCCAACACGCGGTCATGAGCAGCGATGGCGCCCGCCGTGTCGTCGAGCTGGTCTGCGCGCACGTCCGCGAGCCTCGTGAGCAACGCGGTCAGCTGCGCGGGGTCGCCCTCACGACTGCTGCGGTCCTCGAGGGTGGACGCCACCTCGTCCCAGCGTCCTTCGAGTCCGAGCAGTCGCTCCATCTCGTCCAGAGCCTCTCCATGGTTCGGGTCGATCTCGAGGATGCCGCGCAGCTGATCGAGCGCGTCGCCGCGTCGCCCGAAGGCCTGCTCGTCGAGGCGCGCCATCCGCACGCGCGCGCGGATCTGGTCCTCGGTCGTCTCGGCCAGGTCGAGGCGCCGCTCCAGCAGATCCTTGAGCGAGTTCCAGCGCTCGTCTGCCGTGTAGAGCTGCTCCAGGGCTTCGATGGTGGCGAGCAGCGTGGGGTCCTCCTCCAACAGCTCTTCGTATGCGAGCGTGGCCTTCTGCGCGTCCTCGAGCGGTCCCGCGTAGGTCTCCGCCAAGCGTCGGCGCTGCGCGATGCGCACCGCCGGGTCGGGCTCCACCTCGATGCGCTTCGCCAACAGCTGCACGACTTCGTGCCAGTCCTGTTGGGTCGTGCGCATGTCGATCAGGCCATCGAGCGCTTCGGGGTCGGTGGGGTCGATGTCGAGGATCTGGACCAGGCACGCCGACGCGGTGTCCGTGTCGCCAGCCGCCGCCGCCAGCGCGGATGCCTCACGCAGGCGGTCCTTCTTGGCGAACTCGTCCATGTCTGCCACTGCCCAAGCGCGGAGCGCGGGGATGAGGTCGGCGCTGCGTTGACTTGCGCGCAGCAGGTCCACCAGCTGTGCGTGCGCCTCGAGCGCCTCGGCGTCCGCCGCGATGGCGGCACGCAAGCACGCCTCCGCGGCGGTCTGGTCGCCCATGCGGTCGCGGTACCACCCGGCGGCGCGCAGGTTGAGGTCACGGACCATCATGCTGTCGAGGTCCCCGCTGCGGCTGACCGCCTCGACCATTCCGCGCAGCGACTCCCAGGCCCCGGACGCCTCGGCCAGACGCTCCACCTCAGCCGACAGGAGCGTGTCACGCGGGTCGAGCTCGAAGGCCCGCCGCACCGCGCTCAGCGCGCGCTGGGTGTCGCCCAGGTCGTTCTCCCAGATGGCCGCCGCGTCCTGCAGCATGCGCACCCGCTCCCCGTCCGTGTCGGCGAGGCGGATGCGGATGTCGTAGAGCTCGAGCAGCTTGTCGTTGCGCGACTCGGCGCGGTAGGCGTTGTCGAGCACCTCCACCACGTCCATCGCGAGGCCGGGGTTGTCGGTGAGCGACTCGAGGACATTCAGCGCCGCCTCGTTGCCTGGCTCGACCTCGACCACCTCCTGATACGCCGCGAACGCCCCGCGGAGGTCCTGGAAGCGCTCGTTGCGCAGCGCACCGAGGCGCAGCAGCAAGGCGATGCGCGCTTGCGAGTCGTCGGACGAGGAGACGCGCCGCTCGATCACCTCGGACAAGGCGCTCCAGTTCTCGGTCTTCTCGTGCAGACGGTCCAGCGTCGCCAGCAGCTCCGGCTCGTCGCCGACCTGCTCCAGCGCGCGCTGGATGGCGCTGACCGCGCGATTGTCGTCGCCGAGGTGGGTCTCTGCGATGTTCGCCGTGCGCACGAACAATCCGCGCGCGACCTGTGGGTCGAGCGAAGAAGCGGCACGCCCCATGAACGTGTCTGCCGCCGCCGCCCACTGACCGAGCGCAGCCGCCAGCCGCTCGATGTCGTTCTGGATGGCCTCGTCGCTCGAGTCCTCGGCCAGCGCTTGTCGCAAGCTCTCGAACGCAGCCGGCGCGTCGGAGCGACCGTACTCGTGCGTCTCGGCCAGCTGTCGCAGGAAGTCCTTCTTCTCGAAGGGGTCGACGGCTCCGTCCGCGCGGAGCCGCAGCAGCTCCGCCAGGCCGTCGTTGCGCCCCTGCGCGCGCAGGAGTGGCTCCAGTACCTCGGCCGCCTGCTCGCGATAATCCGCCAGGTGCGAGATGCGCGTCAGCGCTGCGAGGGAGGGCTCGTGGGCCGGGTCGATCTCGAGCGCGCCGCGATACATCTCGAGGGCCTCGAGCACGTCGTCCAGCTCGCGCTCGAGCACGCTGCCGGCTCGGTGCACGAACCCCACCTTGAGCTCGGGGGCGGCAGCCTGCTCCGCCTGCACACGCAGGGTGTCGAGGAGCTCCGGCCACATCGCCTGGCGCTCGTAGAGCCGCGCCAGGCTCACCACGGCGTCCGGGTGGCCGTCCTGCAGGGTGAGCACCCCCAACAGAGCGTCGATCGCCTGTTGCGGACGCGAAAGCTGCGTCTCTTCGAGCTGCGCGAGCCGCAGGCCGAGTTCGATCTTGAGCTCGGGGTCTTCCTCGATCTCGACGCGACGCGCCAGCACCTCGCTCAGCTCGTTGAACTTGCTGCCCTTCGTGTAGAGTAGATCCAGCGACTCGAAGGCGAGCGCGTCGTTCGGGTCCTCGACCGTCGCGCGCGTGTAGGCCTCGATGGCGCCTGCCGGGTTGGCCAACAGCTCCTCGAGCACCGATCCGGCGCGGCGGAGGTACTCGGCGCGCTCCATCGGATCGAAGCTGCGCTCGGTCTTCTTGTTGAGGACGTCGACCATGCCGGTCCAGTCCCCGACCATGGTGTGGAGACCCTCGAGCATGTCGAGCGCGTGCGTGCTCTCGGGGTCGTGCTCGACCAGCCGCTCGTAGGTGGTGATGGCAGACCGCGGGTCACCCAGCTTCTCGTCCTGGATGCGCGCGAGCGCCCCGAGCAGCTCGCCGACGTTGGTCGGGTCCTCGGAGGCTTCGATGGCTTGCTCGTAGGCCGCTACGGCCTGTCCCCAGTCGGACACCTGCTCGGCCAGCCGGTCGATCTGGGCGCGCGCCTCGGTCGACTCGGGCGCCTTCGCGAACGCCCTGCCCCACGCCTCGAGCGCGAGCGCGGCGTCACCGCCCCGCGTCTCGTGAAGGGATGCCACCTCGCCCAGGATGCGCTCCGCGTCCTCGGGCGCGTCGGCCAACGCGGCCTGGGCTTCCAGGATGGCGATGAGCTTGCGCCACTCGTCTTGCTGGCGGTAGATGGGCTCCAGCACCTCGGTGATGCGGCGCTGGTGCTGCTCGTTCATGACCAGACGCTCGAGCTCGGCCACGGTGGGCGCGTGCGTCGGGTGCGCGACGAGCACCTCCTCGAAGGTGTCGATTGCGCCCTCCACGTCGTTCAGCTCTGTGGCCTGCAGCACGCCCAGGCGGTGACGCAGCTCGGCCTCCTCGGGCGTCCCCACGGCCGCGTCGATGCGGAAGCGCAGGTGGTCCGCCAGCTCGTCGTACTGGCTCGCGGCGCCCAGCAGGCGGTCGACGGCCTGCACCGCGCGCACGTCGTCCGGTGCCACCTCGATGATCTCGCGATACAGCTCGGTCGCGCCTGCCGCGTCCGACAGCTTGGTCTCCTTCACGGCAGCTGCGCGATGCAGCACGTCCACGCGCTCGGCGTCGGTCTCCGCGAGATCCACGCGTTCGCGGTAGAGCTGCAACAGGGGCTCCCACTGGCTGGTGCGCTGATAGACGGACTCGAGAGCCGCGAACAGGTCTGCCCGCGTCGGGTCGAAGCGTAGCGCGCGCGCAAAATAGCCCGCCGCGCGCTTTGGATCTTCCCGGCGCTGGTCGAAGATGCGCGCGGTCGTGACGCAGAGCTCCGCGGTGTCTTCGTCGTCGACCGAGACCTCGTCGAGCGCCGCCGCATAGATGTCGCCGAGCCGGTCCCACTTGTCGAGGACGTTGGCCATGCGCGTGAGCGTGTCCCACACCGCGCGATCACGCGGGTCCTCGTTGAAGAGCCGCGCATACGCCTCGAGCGCACCATCGAGGTCCTCGAGGTAGTCTTCGTGCAGCTCGCCCATGCGGCCGAGCAGCTCCTTGCGAGCGGCCAGGTCGTTCTCACTCGCGAGCCGTGCTTCGAGCGCGGACCGCACGTTCGGCCACTCCATGCGGGCCAGGTACACAGGCTCGAGGATGCGTGCTGCGGCGCCGCTGTGGTCGGGGTTGCCCATCAGGACGCGTAGGGCCTCGATGCTGGGCTCGTGGTTCCCATCCAGCTTGAGCGCCTTCTCCAAGTTCTCCATGCCCGCGTAGGCGTCGTCCAGCGCGTCCACCTGCACACGCCCGAGCCGATAGTGGAGCGACACCGGCTCCCCGGCGCCCACCTCGATCTGGCGCTCCAACATGGACGCCAGGTCGGCGTGCCGCTCGGCGCGTGCGTACAGCGCCTCGAGCTTGCCGTAGGCCTCCTGGTTGCGTTCGTCCTCGAGCACCACGGCCTCGAGGGCGTCGATGGCGGAGCGCACGTCTTCCAGGTGCTCCTCCGAGATGCGCGCTTGCTCGAGGAGCAGCTGGACGCGCTCACCGACGCTCTCCGCGACCTCGGTCTTGCGACGGAGCGTCTCGATGAGCGCGGTGTAGTCCCCGGCCGCAGCCTGCAGCGCCTGCAGCGCATCGAGCGCCGCGCCGAAGTCCGGACGCTGCTCCAGCACGCGCCGGTAGTAGAGCCGCGCCGTGTCGATGTCGTTCAGGTGGTCGCGGGCCGTGGCGGCGATGGTCATCATCACGTTGACCTGCAGGTCTCCGTCCATGATGTCGGGGCTCACATCGCGCAGGGTCGACACATAGGGGGCCCACTGAGCCGAACGCTCGGCCAGCCTCCCGTAGTCGCTGACCATGGCGCCCAAGTCGTCCTCTGCGACGCCCGCACGGACCGCACGGCCCATGAGCGTGAACGCCTGCGTGGTGTCGTCGAGCCCCATCTCCGCCACTTCGGCGGCCTGCCGTAGCGCCCCGAGCCGCTCCACCGGGTCGTCGCTCTCGGCCACGACCTCGAGCACGCTGATCAGCTCGGCGTAGAGGCCGGTCGACTGATAGTGCGGCACGAGCACGCGCGCGGCGTCGACCCGAGCGTGCCCTTCGGGATCCGTGACGATCTCTTCGAGGGCGTTGAGCGTGCCGGGGTGGCCAGGCACCTGCGCCAAGACCTCGCCATACGCCTCGATGGCGCGGTCCACCTGCTGCGTGCGCACGCGCATCAGCTCGGCGGCCGCGAAGCGGAGCTCGGCCATCTCGGCCGGGTCACTCACCAGGTCGAGCTGCTGCTCGCGGATCTCCAGTAGGTCGTCCCACTTCTCGGTCTCGCCGTACAGCTTGACCAGCGCGTCGTACGACTCGGCATCGGGGCCGAAGCGCCCGAGCACGTCGTTGTAAGCCACGATCGCGTTGTCGAGGTCGACGAGGCGGCGCGCGTACACCTCGCCCACCCGTCGCGCGATGGCCCGCTGCTCGTCGGGATCCTCGGTGACGGCATCGCGGTTCTGCAGAATTCCGACGAGGTTCTGCCACTGCGACTCCATCTCGTAGAGGCGCTCGAGCGCGCGCATGGCGCCGACGTCGTCGGGGGAGTTCTCGAGCTGCGCGCGATGCGCGTCGATGGCACCGGGGCGGTCATCCAGCGTGCTCTCGAGCAGCTCTGCCAGGCGCACCAGCAGCCCGCCGCGGAGCTCTGGATCGTGCTCGAATCGGATCTGGCGCCGGAGGTCCTCCGCGAGGGCGGGGAAATTCTCCGCTCCCAGGTGGATGCGCTCGAGCGCCTGAGACGCCGGCACCACGTTGTCCGGGTTGTCCGGGTCGACGGAGATGAGCCGCTGGTAGGCGCGCTCCGCGTGCGCGGGGTCCGCCTCCTGCTCATCCCACAAGCGCGCGACCTCGAGCAGCAGCTCGCCCGAGAGGTACGGCTCGTTGACGGCCTCGATGGCGCGCTCCAGCACGGCCGCGCGCTCGCGGTGGGCATCGCGGATGGTGGCGAGACGGGCCAGCACCTCGCGCGTGCTCGCCTCGGACGGGTCGGCCTCCACGGCACGAGCGTACGCACCGAACGCGCGATCGACGTCCTGCAAACGCTCCTCGTTGAGCTCGCCGATGCGCGTCAGCAGGGCCACGCGCGCGCCAGGGTCGCGCACGTCCTCGAGCTGCACCTCGAGGGCGCGCACGAGCTGTGGATAGGCGCCCTGCTCCGAGTAGAGCGGCTCCAGGATGGCCGCGATGCGTTGCCGCTGACTTGGCTCCGTGATCAGCCGCTCCAGCGCCTCTTGGGCACGCATGTGAGTCGGCGCGTCGAGCAGGACCTGCTCGTAGTAGTCGACGGCTTGCACCGGCTGGTCCAGACGCGTCTCTGCGATCTCGCCCAGCTCGAAGGTGATGTCGACACGTTCGGGACCGCTGGCTTGGTCGAGGTCCTCACGGCGCAGCGCCGCCAGGTCGCGCCAGCGCTCGGTGCGCCGATAGAGGCGGTCGAGCGCCCGCCGGGTCGGCACGTGATCCGGCGTGAGTTCGATGACCTCCTGATAATACTGGATGGCCTTCGGGAAATCCTCGAGGAGCTCTTCGAACAAGAAGCACACCTGCAGCAGCAGCTCGCGCTTCTGCTCCGCGTCGATCGTCTCGGCGATGCGGTTGCGGTAGAGCGCCTGCAAGTCGTCCCAGCGCTCACGGTTGGTGAACAGCTCCTTCAGCGACACGAACGAGCGCTCGTTCACGGGGTCTTCGCTGAGCACGCGCTTGTGGAAGGGCTCGGCCTTGTCCGGCTGGTTGAGCACCACCTCGTACAGATCGGCCGTGCGGCGCGAGAGGTCGAGCACGTCCACGGTGCTGAGCTCGCCCGCTTCGATGGCCGTGGAGTAGGCGACGGCGAGCTCTTCGTGCTTGCCGGCCTGCTCGGCCGCGCCAGCGAGCCGGTCCCACAGCTCGGCGTCCGAGGGGCGGTCCAGGAACGCTGCCTCCAGCGCGCGGTATGCGCCGTCCGCGTCACCCAGCTCGGTCGCCGCCAGCTCGGCCAGACGCAGACGCAGGTTGCGCACCTCTTCCTCGTCGGTGGTCTGTGCCAGCCGCTGCTCGAGGATCTCGTGGACCTTCGTGAACTCTCCCTTGCGCGTGTAGGCCGGCTCGAGGACCCGCCCGAGTCGGAGGGCCAGGCCCCCGTCGTCGCTCTCCTTGATGGCCTCGAGACCTCGCACCGCGGCCTCGCTCCCCGGGTCCGCCTTGAGCGCCACGGCGTAGGCCTCGACGGCGTCCGCGGGGCGCGACAAGAACGTCCGCAGCACGTCCCCGTGGCGCAGCGCCAGCTGCCCAGCCTCCGAAGAGCCAGCCTCTACCAGCTCACGTCGACGCCCCAGCATCGCGCTGACCTCTTCCCAACGCCCCGCCGCGCTCGCGAGCCGATCGAGGGCGCGGAGCGAGTCGGCGTCCATCGGCTCGATCTCGAGGATCGCGCGGTAGCGCGCCGCAGCGGAGTCTGGTTCCTCCAGCAGGTGCTCTTCGAGCTCCGCCACTTCGCTCAGCAGCACCCAGCGCTCGCTCGGCGCGTCCGTGTGCGCCAGGCGGTGATCGTACAGCTCACGCAGCTCGCTGGACTTGCCCTCCACGCGATAGAGCCGCCCGAGCACGTCGAGCGCCTCGACGTCTCGCGGGTCGCCCTCGAGGATGGCCTTCAGCTCGACGATGGCGTCGGCCGTGGCACCCAGCTGCTCTCCCGCGACGGACGCGATGCGGCGCCGCAGCTCGGTCCGCTCGACGGAATCGACGCCGTCGGACTTCAGGCGCGCGCGGTATAGCTCGACCAGCGGCGCGTACGCGCCAGCGCGCTCGGCGGTCTCGGCCAGCGCCAGGCGGGTGTCCTGGTTCTCGGGGGCCACCCGATAGGCCTCGGCCGCGTGCTTGAACGCCGCCGAGGCGTCCCCCAGCTGCGTCAGACACAGGACACGCAAGCGCTCCAACAGCTCGAGGCGAGCCGCGCCGCCGTCCTCGGACGTGTCACTGTTGCGCGCCAGCAGCTCGAGCAGGCCGACCAACCGCGGCCACTTCTCTTCGCGCTCGTAGATGGGCACCAGGGCAGTGGCAGCCTGGACGTTCTCACTGTCGACGGCCAACACGCGCTCGTAGTTGCGGAAGGCACGATGGGGCTCGCCGATCTGGTTTTCGTAGAGGTGCGCGGCGCGGAAGCTGAGCTCCTTCTTGAGCTCGATGTCGTCCGTACGATCTGCCGCGTTGCCAAGGACCTCGACCAGGCCCTCCCAGTCGTTCGCCTCGGCGTAGAGCGACTCGAGCCCCGTCCAGTCGCGCGCGCCGATGAAGGCCTCCCGCAACGTGCGCAGGGCGCGGCCGTTCTTCGGCTCGATCTCCAACACCCGCTGCCAGGCCCGCGCCGCCGCCGCCGGGTCCGAGCGGTGGTCGCTGTGGATGGGCCCGAGCTTCTGCAACAGCTTGATGCGCTCGGCGTCGTCGTTGGACTCGCTGATGCGTCGCTCGAGCACCTCGGCGAGCGAGTCCCAGTCCTTCTCGCGCTCGGCCAGCTTCTCGAGGGCGTCGAGCGCACCCGGGGTGTCCGGCGCCTCGGCCAGCACTTCCTTCCACAGCGCGATCGCATCAGCGTGCTTGTGCAGACGCTCGCCCGCGATCTGCGCCAGCTCGATGCGGCCGGCGAGACGCGCGCCCGGATCGCTGGCGAGGCTGCCCTCCTTCTTGAGCACCTCGTACAGCGCGGCCCACGCGCGCTTCTTCGAGTAGATGTCCTTCAGCTGCCCCAATGCGGCGCGGTTGTCGGGGTCCAGCTCCAGCACGCTCTCGAGGGGCTTGGTCGCCTGGTTGTAGTTCGCGAAGCGGTCGATCCACAGCGACGCGACGCGTGAATACAGAGCCACGCGCTCCGAGGCGTTCTGGCTGGTGTCCGCGCGCTGCGTGAGGACGCGGATGAGGTCGTTCCAGCGCCCCATCGCCTCGTAGGTGGAGGCCAGCGCCTCCAGCGCCTCGAGGTCGTCCGGCGCCTCGGCGAGGATGGCGCTGTAGGTGTTGATCACCATCACGTCGAGCTTCAGGTGGTCGCGGTAGATGACCACCATCTCGCGCAGCGTCGCGAGCTTGCGCGCCGCCTGCTCGAGGTCCTCGCTGCTGAGCGCGTCCACCTCGGCGCGCATGACCTCGACCAGCGCGTTCCACTTCTCGCCCTTGCGGTACAGGTCGCGCAGCGCACCGACCGCCTCGAGGTTGCTGGGCTCGAGCCGCTGCACGGCCTTCCACGCGTCGATGGCGCGCTCGGTGTGGTCGCCCTGTTGCGCCGAGCGCGCGAGCTCCAGCGCGAGGGTCAGCTTCTGACCTTCGCCCGCGACCCGCTGCGCGTCGGACAGGATGGTGAGCAGCCGCGGGTCGTCCGGCGAGAGATACTCGCGGTAGAACGAGAGCATGCCCGGGTTGGTCGGGTCCGTCTTGCGCAGGCGCGCGAAGTACGGCTCGGCCTCGGGCGCCGAGTTGCGGATGCGCCAGTGCACCATCGCGAGCTGGATGAGGATGCCCTGCTCGCTCTCCAGCTTCTGGCGGGAGCGCAGCGAGTCCTCGTACAGCGCGACCAGGTGGTCCCACTGCTCCTTCTCGGTGAAGTACTCCACCAGGAACGTGAGCGCGTCGGGCTGCCCCGGCGTGAAGTCCAGCACCCGCTCGTAGCAGATGGCCGCGTTGTCTCGGTCCGAGGTCTCGCGCTCGAACACGCGGGCCGCGTGGATGTAGAGGCTCACCTTCTCGTCGCGGTTCCGCGCGTTCTCGGCCGTGTTCATGAGCATGGGCCCGAGCACGTCGAACTTCTTGCGGTCGCGCAGGGTGATGGCGAACAGGCGCGCCGCGCGCGTGTTGCCGGGCTCGGCCTCGAGCGCCTTGGCGAAGAGCGAGTCCACCTCCTTGGTCTTGCCCTTCTTACGGTACTGCCAGGACAGCGCCGCCGCGCGCACCAACATGGACGCCTTGAGGCTGGGGTCGCTGGCGTCCTCCGCCTCGGCGATGAAGCGGTCTGCGATGCTGTGCCAGTTCTGCTCGGCCGCCTGGAGCTGCTCGATCTGCTCGGCGGTGTCGTCCTCCTCGCGCAGCGTCTGCGCCAGCGAGTAGGCCTCGATGGCACCCGCCGCGTCCATCAGCTCCTCGGCACGCAAGCGCCCCAGCTCCTTCAAGAGCGCGAGCTGGAAGTCCGGATCATCGTCCGACATGCCGATCTCGACGTCGATCAACCAGGCCGCCGCTTGATGTTCGCCGCGCTGCTCGTGACGCCCGCGGGCGAGCTCGATGAGCCGCAGCGGCGCTTCCCCCATTCGCGCGGGGTCTTTGCTGGCGACAGCGTCCTTGAGCCCCTCGTACGCCGTCGCGTCATGAGGGTTGTCCTGCAAGTTGCCGAGGTAGTTCGAGACCGTCAGCGCCGACATCGGCTCTCCTATGCTGCAGCGTCGCGTGCGCGCAGTGGCTGCAGCGTATGTCTGTCGTGGGTTCGCCTCGGGGTGCACCACAGGACCCCGAAAACGCAAGGATCTTCAAGCCTAAGCCCCGCACCCCCGAAAGGCCGCGTGGGCTGGCGATGGTACCGGCGCGGCGTCTCGGGTTTCAAGCGTGAAATCCCCACGACGCGAATCCGTTGCGCGGTTACCATCGACGCATGCACGGCGCGCGCTCGTCTCTCCTGTTCTCGCTCGCGCTCGGCGCGGCGCTCCCCTGCTGCGGCAGCTCGAGCTTCGACCCCAGCAGCCCTCACCTGCGGATGGACTTCGAGGCCGAGGCCGCGGACTTCTACGCCGCCCCGTTCCCTGGTGCACACCGCTTCACGTATGGCGTGCCGGACGTCTCGGGCTTCCCGAACCCGCGTGGGACGGAGTTCGTCGACGCCATGCTCGACCTCATCACGCTCGACAGCCGAGGCGCCGGCGTGTCATCCGCCATCTACTTCGAGAGCACGGAGCTGCTCGACGACGAGAGCTTGCCGAGCGTCGACGAGAGCGTGGGCAGCGAGAGTTCCGTCTTCCTGGCACGCGTCACGGACGACGGCGCGCTCGGGCCGCACCACCCCATCCACGTGGCCGCGGTCGACACCGCGGCCAACCAGCAGGCGTTCGGTGCACCCTTCATGCTCGGGCTGCTGCCGTACCAGGGCATCCCGTTGGCGGCGGACAGCCTGTACGTGGCGGTCGTGTTGGACGAGGTGCACACCGCCTCGGACGCCCCGCTCGCGCGCCCCCCGGCGCTGCGCGACATCTTCGCGGGACGCACGCCAGCCGGGCTGGACGCGGCGCACGCGGCGGACTACCTGGCTGCTGCCGCTGCGGTCCGGGGAGCCGGCATCCCCGCCTCGCGCGTCGTCGGCCTGACGGCCTTCCGCACTGGCGACCCGACGCGCGAGCTGTTCGCCGCCCGTGAGCAGGTGCTCGCGGAGACGCTGCCCTCCCTCTCGGCGTTCACGCCTCGCGAGGTGTTCGACACGTATTGCGTGTACGAGGCCAGCGTCGACATGCCGGTGTTCCAGGCGGGCACGCCTCCCTACCGCGGCCAGGGGGGGGGGTGGGTGCACGACGCGAACGGCGACCTCGTGTTGGACCACAGCGAGTCGGCGCGCGTGTTCGTGACCATCCCCCGCGCGGCGGCGGGCACGGACGGCTACCCTACCTCCATCTTCGTGCGCACGGGCGGCGGCGGGGACCGGCCGCTGGTGGACCGCGGCATCCGTGACGCCGACGGCATGGTGATCACGCCGGGCACGGGCCCCGCGCAGGAGTTCGCCGCCGCCGGCGTGGCGGGCATCACGGTGGACGGACCACACGGCGGGATCCGCAACGTGAGCGGCGGCGACGAGCAGCTGCTCATCTTCAACTTCACGAACCCGCCCGCGCTGCGCGACAACATCCGTCAGTCGGCGCTGGAGCTCGTGGTGTTGGCCAACCTCGTCGGCGACGTGAGCATCGACACCAGCGCCTGCCCGGGTGCGTCCCAGCCCGCCACGCTCGACGCGTCGCGCCTGGCGCTGATGGGGCACAGCATGGGCGCCACCATCGGACCGCTCGCCGTGGCGGTCGAGCCCAGCATTCGGGCGCTGCTGCTCAGCGGTGCGGGGGGCAGCTGGATCGAGAACGTCCTCTACAAGCAGCGCCCGCTGCCCATCCTGCCGCTGGCCCGCATCATCGTCGGGTACACGCGCACGTCGCAGCTCCTCACGCAATTCGACCCCGTGCTGGCGCTGCTCCTGCAGTGGTCGGGCGAGGGCTCGGACCCGCAGACCTACGCGCACCGCGTGATCGATCAGCCGCCCCCAGGCGCGCAGCCACGCCACGTCCTGATGATGCAGGGCATCGTGGACACCTACATCCTCCCGGCCATCGCGAACGGCCTCAGCCTGCCTCTGGGGCTCGAGCTGGGCGGCCAGGCGCTCGAAGCCAGCGACCCGCGCTCCGCGGTGTTCACCAGCATCGCGGACGTGCTGCCCCTGGTCGGCCGCAGCGCGCGCCCGTACCCGGTCAGCGGCAACCGCACCGTCGGCGCGGACACGGTCACGGCGGTGGTGACCCAGCACCCCGAGGACGGCGTCGAGGACGGCCACGAGGTGGCGTTCCAGACCGAGGGGCCGAAGCACCAGTACCGCTGCTTCCTCGAAGACTTCGCGGCCGACCGCGTGCCTGCGGTGCCCGCCCCCGACTCCGCCACGTGCGAGTGAGGCGTTCCCGCGAGGGCGTGCCCTCTCGCCAATGCCAGCGGACCTCGAGGTCGTGTCCGGGGACGGCCAATGTGATCGCGACGGGGCCAGCGAATGTGATCGCCCGGGGCGGCCAAAGTGATCGCGTTCGGGATGTATCCCTCGCCCGTGCCCACCCTCACCGTCATGACGGGGACCGGCCAGGGGATACGATCACGCACTACGCGCCGCAGCCGAACCAGCGAACACTTTCACCTTGGCCGTCCCCATGGTCCCTACGTGGATCAGTTTGGCCGGCCCCTGACAGCATCCTCAGGGTCCACAGAGAAGCAACGGGTTAGGCTCACACCACTCGGCGTCCATTGGATAGTCGCTGGGTATCGCCGCCATCATGATGACCCCACCTGAGGGGAGTACGAAGCATGAGAATGCGAACGAGGCCAGGCTTGATCCGGAGCACCAAACATAATTCCCTTGCTCGATCTCGACACATTCCGTTGGGACGTCGTCTAGGCGCACTCCCGAGAATCCGAAGCATCCGTCGGGACAGTCTCCGTCCGCCAAGAAGCCGCACTCTACGCCCACATCCGTACGGCCCGCGTCCGAGATGGAGTGATACTCCGTGCAGCCTACCAGGAAGGCAATGACAGCAAGTGCTCCGTGATTGAACCTCACGTCAACCTTGGTGCAGTTCATGGCGGATCCTCCTGCACCAGACAGCGTGGAGGGCGCCCCTGCATGTGTCAAGGTCGGTCGAGTCAGGTAGTCAGGTGGGGCGCCCGACTGCAGCTCACGAGACGCAGTCCGCCTCCGCAGGGGGCGGACTTCGAGCGAGCGATCACGTGAGATCGCTGCCCCGGACTTTAGTCACTTTAGTCCGGGGTGCCCCTATTCGCGGACGAAGCAAAGTCAGACCCCTCAGCCCGAGGTGCGCCGAGTCCGGGACAAGCTGCCGTTCTGACACAGCCGCCTCGATCACCGGCGCCCCTATCGGCTGCAGCCTCTTCGGTTTGGAGCGCCCCAAGCGTTCAACCAGGTTCGCCGTCCCGACGGCCCCGCTCAGACCGCGCAGCTCAGGCCGCTGCCGGGTTGAGCAGCGGCTCCTCGAGGTTCAGCTCCTCGAGGGGGTCGCCGGACCACAGGCGGCCGAGCGCCATGTGCCCCCACATGCGGAAGTCGCTGGCGGCCGACATGAGCGGGTACTGGAACGTGGCGGGCCGGTTGCCCTCCACCTTGAAGTGCCCGAACCACGCGCAGCCGTAGGCGAACACGACCCCGGCTGGGAACGTGAGCGGCGCCGCCAACGTGGGCAGCAGCAGCATGGCCGCGACGTGCTTGAGCGGACGCTCCTCGCGCTCCACCTCGAGCCCGTGCTTCCCGATGGCCAACGCGGCGGCGATGGCCAGGGGGAACTTGACCGGGTTCATGGCCGCGCTGACGCCCATGGCCGCCATGAAGCCGCCCGTTCCGAGGAAGTGCAGCTTGCGGGACGTGGCCGAGCGGTGCTCGGACAGGTAGTAGGGCCAGAATTCGTCGAGGTTGCTGGGACGCTTGGGCATGGTGCCGGTCAGCGTACCATCAGCGCGCCGGCGTAGGTGAGCGTTCCCCACGTGGTGAGGCCGATGGCGAGGTGGATGGTGCTGAGGGCCTGCAGCGCGCGGTAGTCGTCCGCGCGGTTGAGCCCGAAGGCCTCCGAGTTGGCGGCGACCATGCCGAGGAGGATCTGCGCGGCCATTCCCGCGAAGTGGATCCAGCGCAGGCGCTTGTGCGTCCGCAGGCGCCGTGCGTACTGCCCATCGCCCTGGTCCACATGGAGCGGGTCGGGCATCGCGTAGCTGAGCCCGAAGGTCGTGTAGTACAGCGCCGACGTCAGGATGACCGTGGCCAGGTGAGGTGCAGGGAGGCCGGTGCAAGCGCCTTGTCCGAAGGTCGCATCCCCCCGCACGCACGGCGTGTCCTCCAGCGACGACCAGTGCCCGTAGAGGTTGCGGAACTGGATGATGCCGAACGCCGTGGCCGCGGTCATGCCGGCCCAGGTGGCGATGCCCATGGCGCGGTGCACCCGTCCGATGCGCCGACGCCGGGCGATCTCGTCCGCCATGCTGCTCTGGGGCGCCGCGTCATCCGTGTCGGCGAGCACGTCCCCGGTGAGGGCCAGGTCCACGTCCGCAGCCTGCACCGCGAGCGGCGCGCTCTGGGCATGAGCGAGGTAGCTAGGGTCCAGCTGAAGCGAGAAACCGAAGACGGGCGTGGCGAGGAGGAAGGCGGCGAGGGGTCCCATGGGGGGCTTATCTAGCACACGACGCTTTGCGGAATGAACGAAATGACGCGACATTGGCGTCATGGCCATCTTCGACGCCCTCCCCGCCGCCGTCTCCATCTACGAAGTGTCCCCGCGCGACGGGCTCCAGAACGAGAGCGCGCAGGTGGCCACCCACGCCAAGGTGCGCCTGATCGAGTCCCTCATCGAGGCGGGCCTCCGGCGCATCGAGGTCACCAGCTTCGTGTCGGCCAAGTGGGTGCCGCAGATGTCCGACGCGGACCAAGTGTGCCGGATGGTGGAGAAGCCCGAGGGGGTCTGCTTCTCGGCCCTGGTCCCCAACGCGCGCGGCCTCGACCGCGCTCTGGCCGGCGGCATCGACGAAGCGGCCGTGTTCCTGAGCGCCAGCGAGACGCACAACCGCAAGAACGTGAACAAGAGCGTGGCCGCCACGCTGACGGCGTTCGAAGACGTCATCAGCCCTGCGCTGCGCGCCGGGATGCAGGTGCGCGGCTACGTCTCCACCGTGTGGGGCTGCCCGTACGAGGGCTCCGTAGACCCGCACGCCGCCCTCCGCATCGCGCACGAGCTGCTCTCGCGGGGGTGCTACCAGGTGTCCCTCGGCGACACCATCGGGGTCGGTACGCCCCTGCAGACGCGCCGCATCCTCGAGGTCTTTCTGAAAGAGATCCCCGCCGAGAAGATCGCGCTGCACCTGCACGACACGCGGGGCACCGCGCTCGCCAACGTGCTGGTGGGGCTCGAGATGGGCATCACCACGTACGACTCGTCCGTCGGCGGGCTCGGCGGCTGTCCGTATGCGCCAGGCGCGGCCGGCAACCTCGCCACGGAGGACCTCGCCTACACGCTCGCGGGGATGGGCATCGACACGGGCCTCGACCTCGAGAAGATCTGGCGCGCCGGCCAGGTCGCAGAAGGCATCGTGGGCCGCGAGTTGCCTGGTAAGGTTCACAAGGCGGGCATCCGCTCGCTGGCCCACTAGAGCCTTCGGACGCACACAACGCGCGGCGTCCCGCCAGCTCGTCACCACGGACATCCCCCCATGACCGAGACCCACCACACCTTCTGCCGCATCTGCGAGTCCCTCTGCGGCCTCGAGGTCACCACCGACGCCGGCCGCGTCGTGCAGATTCGCCCCGACAAGCAGCACGTCGCCACCGACGGATACGGCTGTGTCAAAGGGCTGAAGCAACACAAGATGTACGACTCGCCCGACCGCTTGAAGTACCCGCTCAAGCGCGTGGGCGGGCGCTTCGAGCGCATCTCGTGGGAGCAGGCGTTGTCCGAGATCGGCGCGAAGGTGCAGCAGCTGCGCGGCATCCACCCGGACAGCATCGCCATGTACGTCGGCACCGCGGCCGGCTTCGGCGTGCTGCACCCGGTGTTCGCGGCGGGCTTCATGCAGGGGCTCGGCTCGGGCAGCATGTACGCGTCCGCGACGCAGGACTGCGCCAACAAGTTCGCGGTCAGCAAGCAGCTCTACGGGTTCCCCTTCAGCCTCAGCTTCCCGGACATCGACCGCACCGAGTGCCTCATCATCGTGGGCGCCAACCCCGCCATCTCCAAGTGGTCGTTCCTCCAGGTGAGCAACCCCATCAAGCGCCTGCGCGCCATGGAGGAGCGGGGGGCGAAGCTCTACGTGGTGGACCCGCGTCGCACGGAGACCGCGCGCGTGGCGGGCGAGTACGTGGGCATCCGGCCCAACACGGACGTGTTCTTCTACCTCTCGTTCCTCAACGAGCTGCTCGCCCAGGGCGGGGTCGACCGCGAGCGCGTCGAGCGCTTCACGAAGCGCTTCGATAAGCTGGTGGCCATCGCGGACGGCTGGACGCCCGAGCGCACGGAGACCGTCACGCACGTGCCCGCCGCCAAGCTGCGCGAGATGGTCACGGCCTACCGCACGGCGAAGGGCGCCGCGCTCTACTGCTCCACGGGCGTCAACATGGGGACGCACGGCTCGCTGGCCTTCTGGCTGCAAGAGGCCATCAACGCCATCAGCGGCAACCTCGACCGGCGCGGCGGCACGCTCGTGGGCGAGGGGGTCTTCGACTTCGCGGCCTTCGGCAAGCGCACGCGCATGTTCCTGAGCGGTCACAAGGGCCGCGTCGGGGAGTTCGAGGCCGTGAACGACGCGCTCCCTGGCGGTGTGCTGGCGGACGAAATCCTCACGCCCGGCGACCGGCAGGTGCGCGCGCTGTTCGTCACGGGGGGCAACCCGCTCATCACCATGAGCAACGCCAACCGCCTGCGCGACGCCTTCACCAAGCTCGAGCTGCTGGTGTGCCTGGACATCCAGATGAGCGAGACGGCGCACCTCGCCAACTACGTGCTGCCCTGCACCTCGCCGCTGCAGCGTCCGGACCTGCCCTTCATCTTCCCACTGCTGCTCGGCATGCAGTCCCGGCCCTACCTGCAAGCCACAAGCGCGGTGTTGCCGCCCGAGGGCGAGCAGCGCGACGAGGCCACCATCTACACGCAGCTCGCGCAGGCGTGCGGGATCAGCCTGTTCCGCGGCAAGCCGCTCCAGATGCTGCTGGAGGCGAGCATCCGTCGTCAGCAACGCAAGCACCCGGAGCTCCAGCCCGCCATCCCGCAGGAGCGCATCCTGGACCTACTGCTGCGCGCCAGCCGCGAGGGCAGCTTCGAGGCCCTCCTCGCGAAGACGCACGGCCAAGAGCGGCCGGAGCACCGCCCCGGCTCGTTCCTGGGCAAGCGGGTCATCCACGAGGACGGCCGCATGGACCTCGCGCCTCCCTCACTCATCACCGAGGCGAAGAAGCTGTCGGCCACGTTCGAACGTGAGCACGCGCAGCGCCATGAGCTCAAGCTCATCACCAAGCGCGCCATCACCACCCACAACAGCTGGACTCACAACATCGAGGACTTCGTGGAGGGCGGCACCAACTACCTGTACATGCACCCGGACGACGCGGCTGCGCGCGGCTTGGAGGCGGGTGACATGGTGGACGTGAGGACGAAGACCGCCGCCGTGCGGGTCCCGCTGCAGCTCCTGTCGGAGCTGCTCCCGGGCGTGTGCGCGCTGCCCCACGGCTGGGGTCACCAGCACGCCAAGGGCATGTCCGTGGCGAGCCGCACGCGCGGCGTGAACGTCAACGTGCTCGCGGCCGATGGCGCCGACCAACTGGAGCGCGTCTCCGGGATGGCGCATCTGACAGGCTTCGTGGTCGAGGTGACCAAGGCGGCCGGCCCGCAAGACGTGGAGAGCTGGAGCGGGCTCCCCGAGGACCGCTTCCACGCCGCGCAGCTCGCCCTGTAGCGGACGGCGGGCCTATGCGTCTGGCTCGGCGTCGTGCTCGGCCAGGCGCTGCTCCTTGGCCTCGACCGCGCCAACGAACAAGGAGATGTACTCGCCCGCGCTGGTGATGGCGAAGAAAAGGCTGAGGTACAGCATGGCCAAGCCCACCTGGCTCATGTCCACGCGCATCTGCGTGAAGCCGAAGTCGATGTCGTAGGGGTGGTAGACGATCAGCAGCAAGATGGCGACCATCTGGAGCGCCGTCTTCTCCTTGCCGCCCTGCCCCGCCGCCATGACCACGCCCTCGCTGAGCGCGATGGTGCGCAGCGCGGTGACGCCCAGCTCGCGGCCCTCCATGATGATGACCGCGATGACCCCGGGCAGCGGCAGCCGCCCGAGGTAGCAGAGCCACACCAGTGAGGCCATGACGAGCAGCTTGTCGGCGAGCGGGTCCAGGAACTTCCCGAGAATGCTGATGAGCCCCATGCGCCGCGCCAGCCAGCCGTCGAGCGCGTCGGTGATGGCCGTCACCATGTACACCATCGCGGCCCAGAAGCAGGCGCTGGGCGTGCCGTCGGCGATCAGCCAGAGCACGACCGGGATCATCACGACGCGCGCCATGGTCAGCAGGTTTGGGAGGTTGATGGCGTCCTGGCGGATGCTGCTCCGAACCTTGGTCTTCTGCGCGCGCGTATCGTTGGCCATCGTGCTCGGACTCGTGGTTGGCGACCCTAGCAGCCCGCCCACGGGTTGGCGAATCTCCTCGGACGCCGGCTTCCGAGCGGCGGCGGGCCCGCGGCGTGGCGCGGCGGCGCCCGCCTCCGAGGTCAGCGGACCAGCACCACGCCTTCGCCACGGAACACCAGGCGCTCGCCGTCGGCGCTCGGGAACAGCCGCCCGGTCCAACCGACGAGGCGCTCCGGCGCGAGCCGCACGGCCTCGTCGCTGACCGCGACGCCCGTCGGCAACGACGAGAGCAACAACGCGACGCGCCCATTCCCGCGCAGCTGTGTGAACGCGCCGCTCGCGGCGCCGAGGGGCAAGGTCGCGCTCTCGAACGACAGCTGATGCTCGAACGCCACCACCACCCCCTCGCGGACGTACAGCGGCGCCTCGTCCAGCGCGAGCACGATGAAGCGCTCCCCGTCCTGTGGATGAGCGACTGCGCTCACCGGCCCACGCCAGCGGCGAATGGGCCGCTCGCCGCCGAGTGTCTCTTCGGTATCGGCGCCCTGTGCCCTCCGTGCGACTGGCTCGGACTCGAGTGCCCCGCGGACCGCCGTGAGGCCGACCTCGCGCACGTACAGCGCCGTCTCGGCGTGTAGCAGCAGCTCGCCCTGGGTGCCCAAGGCCAGGGCGCTCTGTGTCGGAAACGTCGCCGTCCAATCGCGCACGATCTCGGCGAGGGTCGGCGGCTGAAACGTCGCGGCGACGGGCGTCGTCGAGGACTGCGCGGCCTGCTCGCGTCGCTGCGCAGCGATGGCGTCCAGGTCGGAAGGCGCGACATCGCTCCGGAGGCTGCCCACGAGCTCCGCCTCGTCCTCGGGACGCGGTGTGACGGCGCGCGTCTCGCCCGTCCCGCGGCCTTCGAGCTCTTGCTCCATGCGCCGAGCCATGGCGGCCTGGCCGCCACGCAGGAATGCGCCACGAGCCTCCTCGAGCTGCCCGCGGCGCCAGTGGATGAGGCCCATGTAGCCCCAGGCCTTGCTGTGATCCGGTTGGATGCGCAGCGCCTCGTGGACGTGCTGCAGGGCATCGTCGGCCTGCCCCGTCTTGAACAACGCAAGCGAGAGGTTGACGCGCAGGGTCGGGTCTCGGGGGAAGGTGCGGACCAGCTGCTGCCAGATCTCGATCGCGCGCGGGTACAGGCCGAGCCGGAAGTACACGCCTGCCAACAGATCCTGACTCTTGGCGTCCTGGGGCTGCAGGCCGAGCGCCTTCTCGAGCTCGCCTTTCGCTTCGACGACGCGGTCGTTCAGCAGCATCTCGCTGCCGCGGTACAGATGGAAAAGGAAGTCGTCCGGACCTGTGGCGACGCTGGGGATGCTGTCGTGCGAGGAGAGCTGCGGGTCCATGAGGGTCTCGCACCGTATCGTCGCAGCTCGCGTGGGGTCAATCCGTACGACCGCTGACATTTTCTCAGCACACCACGACGGGCGGGCTCGACCTCGCTTTCGTTTGGCTCGCCCCCCGACCCACGTGTCAGGCTCTCCGAGTGCGACCCTCACCTCCACCCGGTCCTGCCGACGCTCGCCCTGCCGCCCTGCCGGCGCGAATCGACGCGCCGGCAGGGGCGTGCTTCGCCCCGTCCCCCACCGCGCGCCCGCGGATGGCGTGGAAGCTCGTGGGCGCGTTGAGCGTGATGCTGCTGCTGGGCCCCCTCGCTCGGGCGCAAGCGCCCAGCGAGGCGGGCGCGCCCTCGGAGCCAGCGCCGCGGGTGCAGACCGACCCGGAGACGGGAGAGCGCTACGTCGAGGTCCACCCCACCGAGCCACTCGCCCAGGGGCGTTGGCCCGTCGAGGCGTGGCTGGTGTGGACCGTCGGAGCGTTGGGCGCCCTGGGCGCCGCCGTGTTCCTTCTGCGCCGTGTCCGGCGAGCGCCGCGCGGACGCTGACGCATGATCCATTCCGACGAGCCCGACATGGACCGGCTCCCCGCGCAGCCGCGCCCCGCCGAGACCGCCCCCGAAGCACAGGAGTCCAGGGAGCATGACCGCGGTGCGGCTCCCGCAGACGCCACGCGCGGGGTCGTGCGCAAGGTGATGCTGGGCACGGTGTTGGGCGCCCTGGTGCTCGCCGCCCTCGCCTTCTACGCCGACGCGCAGCAGCTCCGGCAGGCCCTGGTCAGCCTGGACGTCCGGTACTTCGCCCTCGCCCTCGTGCTGGCCACGTCCAACTACGCGCTTCGCTTCCTGCGTTGGCAATACTACTTGCGGGCCGTGGACGTACACATCCCCGTCGCGCGGAGCGCACGTGTCTTCGTTTCTGGGTTCGTGATGAGCGTCACGCCCGGAAAGCTGGGCGAGGTGTTCAAGTCCATGCTGCTCTTCGAGTCCGATGGGGTCCCGCTCGCGCGCACGGCCCCGATCGTGCTCGCGGAGCGCATCACCGACTTGATCGCGCTCGTCACCCTCGCCGCGCTGGGAAGCCTCGCCTTCCCCGAAGCAACGGCAGCGGCCCTGCTCGGGGCGCTCACGGTGATCGCCCTGCTGGCGATGGTCGGGATCCGTCCCGTCGGCAACTTCGCGCTGAGCCTCGGCGCTCGTCTCCCGCTCGTACGGCGGGCTGTGCCCCCAGCGAGAGAGGCGCTCGAGAGCTTGCGCACCATGTTGCGCCCAGCTGCGCTGCTGACGACGAGCGTCCTCTCGATGATCTCGTGGAGCCTCGAGTGCGCGGCGTTGTTCGCGCTGGTGCACGGCTTCCCCGACCACACCATCACGCCGCTCGCCGCCGCCTTTTCATACGCGGCACCCACCATCGTCGGCGCGTTGGCCATGCTCCCTGGCGGTGTCGGGCTGACCGAGGCAGGCATGACCGGCGCCCTGCTGCAGGTCGGCGGCGCAACGATGACGCGCGGCAGCGCAGGCGCCATCACCATCCTCATTCGCCTCGCCACGTTGTGGTGGGCCGTACTGCTGGGCCTCGTGGCGCTCTTCGCGTTTCGCCGCCATGACGTCCCGAACGCTTTGGCTACCCAAAAACCAGCGACTACGTAGTCGCAACAACAAACTTCGAGTTGCCCTTTCCCTCCGTTTTGGACCAGCATACGGGTCACCTCGGGAGGAACGGTCCGAGGGGACACCGAACCAGCATGCACCAGCCCGACGCCTACAGCCCGCGCAGCGTCCGCGAAGCCGCCAGCACGGCCCTGCAGAACTGCGCGCTGCAAGACCTCGCCGCCCTCGCGTTCCACGTGTACATGCTCCTGCGCGTGTCCGTCGCGCCTGACAGCCACGAGCGCGACATGGCCATCCGCTACGGCGTGGCCCTCTTGTCGGCCACGGCGTCGGCGCTCCTCATCGCGCGCGGGGAGGTCCTCCGCCCGGGGCCGGCGCGCTCCATCCTGTATCGGGTGGGCATCTTCGCGCCGGTGGTGCTCTCGTACTTCCAGATGCGCTTTCTGTTGCCAGCCCTGCAGCCAGCGCTCGTGGACCGGCACCTCTACTCCCTCGACCGCAGCCTCTTCGGCACCACGCCCGCGCTCTGGTTTCAGCAGTTCAACCAGCTGCACATCGTGGAGTGGGTGTCCTTCTTCTACTACAGCTACTTCGCGCTGATGATCCTGTGCCTCATCCCGCCGCTCTTCCTGGACAAGGGCAAGCGGCAGATCGAGATGATGGTGGGCGGCTTGGTGGTAGCCACGATGGGTCACTTCGTGTACACGCTGGTCCCCGGCAAGGGCCCCGTGGCGACGCTCGACTTCGAGCCGCTGAATGGTGGCTTCTGGTGGCACCAGGTCGAGGTCACGGTCGCCAACGCGGGCGCGCAGCTGGACATCTTCCCCTCGCTCCACACGGCGTACCCCATGTTCTTCGCGCTCCACGCGTTCGGCTGGCGCCACACCAACCCGTATCGCTATGTCTGGTTCGTGCTCGCGTTCTTCTCCGCGAACATCATCGTCGCCACGATGTTCCTGCGCTGGCACTGGTTCGTGGACGTCGTCGCAGGCATGCTGCTGGCAGTCTTGGCGCGGCAGTGCGGCAAGTTCGTGTCCGAGCGCGAGGCGGAACGAGGCCTGCATGGGGACGACAGGCAGCCCGTCTGGGAGCCCATCTACCCGAAGAAGGCGGCACGAGCGAGCACGTCGCCGGCCGAGTGACCTCAGCAGGCGCCGCCGGCCGTGAGGGCCTCGTGAGTGCCGCGGTGCCGCTTGGGACCAGACACCTTCCGAGGCTCAGGGAGGAGGAGTCCCCACGGGGTCGGGCGGCTCGTCGCTCTCGAGCGCAGGCGGAGCTGGCGTGTCGAGCAACGCGTCCGGCCGCAGCCCGGCTAGGTCGCCGAGGACATTGCCCTCGTCGTCCGTGAACACCGATTCGCGGCCGAACACCGTGTAGACGCGCACCCGTCCCTCGGGCCCAGCGACGTCGGGCATGACCGCGTCGTCCTCACGCCGGAGCGCGACCGTCTCGATGCGCTCGGCCGGACGCCGGAAGTCCAGCACGGGGCCGCGCACCGTCTCGCCCGCGCCCAGGTCCAGATGCTGGCGAATCCACGCGCCGATCAGCGCCCTGCCCGGCCCAACGACGGCCACCGGCGTCTCGGCGCGGAAGGTGAAGTACTCGTGACCGTCCTCGGACTGCCGGGTCATCGTGGGGGGTGTCGTGCGCAGCTCGTACAGCCGGGTGTCCGGCGTGGGGGCGCGGCGCCCTGCGGGCGGGCGCGGCATGCTCATGCGCTTCCAGGCGCGCAGAGGCCGGAACTGCTCGTCGAACACCACCTCGACATCGCTGATGCCCATCGGCCACTCCTGCCGAATGGTCATGACGTGCAGGCAGGCGCGCCTGCGCAGCTCCCAGTGCTCCACCACGGCCTGGTCACGCATCTCGGGGCCGGACCGGAGATGACCCGACGCCAGGACCTCGCCTGCCGGAAGCTCGGACATCCCAGGGCAGGTGGGGTATGGCAGGCGCTCGACATGCTCCGCTGGGGGTCTCTTCAAGCACCCTTCACAGCCAGCGGCCACGCTGACGAGGCACAGCACAAACGAAAACAGCAGCCATGGGGGCTGCTGCGTTCGTGTCCAGCCATGCTGGGGCGGCCTATTCAGCGGCCGCCTCCTCGGCGCCCTCGGCGGCATGCGCGTCCTCGCCGTCCTCGCCGTCCTGGGCGTCCTCGGGGTCAGCGACATCCGGCTCCTCTTGCGCCGCGGGCTCCGCGTGGCTGGGTTCGTGGGCAGCCGCTTCGGGCTCTGCTGCGGCGTGGTCGCCCTCGGCCGCAGCGTGGTCACCCTCGGCCGCCCCGTGGTCGCCCTCGGCAGCGGCGTGACCTTCGCCATGCTCGCCATGACCCTCCGGCAGCGCTGGCATGGCCACGAACTCACCGTTGTCGTACCCGGTCGCGATGCCCGCCGCGAACTCGCCGGTGCGAGCGTCGCGCTGGGTGCCATGGATCCCGTCGACCCGGCCTCGATGGCCCGTGTCGTTCGACGTGTAGCCGAAGAAGATGGCCATGAAGAGCACCGAGCCCAAGAAGAACGACGTGTTGAACGCCTTCTCGTACTTGAGGTGCATGAACCACGTCCCGACCAGCGTCGCCTTCACAGACGCGATCAAGAGGGCGACGGCGAGGTTCCACTCACCGAGGCGCACGTAGTAGGCCGCGATGGTGATACCGGTCAGCGCGAAGAGCGCGCCGATGACGATCAGGTTCGTCTTGACCGGGGTGATGTGTGCGTGGACGTAGTAGCCGTCGCCGCACGGGTCGCCGTAGTCCTCGTGCCCGGCGTGCTCATCGTGGGTGTGTTCGTTGCTCATGGATTGCGTCTCAGTCGATGAGGTAGAGGAGCGGGAAGAGGTAGATCCAGATGAGGTCCACCAAGTGCCAGTACAGCGCGACCAGGTCGACCGGCGTGAAGAAGTCCTTGGAGAACTCGCCGCGCTCGTTGCGCAGGATGATCCACACCATGATGCCGATGCCGATGAGCACGTGCAGACCGTGCACGCCCGTCATGACGAAGTAGATGCCGAAGAAGCTGCGCAGGTGGTACGGGTACGTCATCGCCGCCCCGTCCACGACGGCGCCAGCGCCCGCGTTGTGCGCGCCCAGCACGGCGTGGCTGAGCTCCTCGATGCCGTGCACGCTCGGAGGCTCGGCGCACACGCCAGCGGCGTTGAGGTTGAAGTTCGGGCACAGCCAATACTTGCCGGGCAGGAAGCCGACGTGGAACTTGTGCGTGTACTCGAAGTACTTCACCACCATGAAGCCGAGGGCACAGAGGATGGTGATGACCAGCATCTGGGTCACCTTCTTCTGCTCGCCCACCTGCGCGTAGCGCACCGCCATGGCGGCCGTGAAGCTCGAGATGAGCAGCACGAACGTGTTCAGGCCACCCATCCTGGCATCGAGGAGGTGAGAGCCCACCGAGAAGGCCTCGGGGTGCGCCGTACGGTACAGGGCGTAGGCCACGAAGAGACCGCTGAAGAACAGGATCTCCTGGGCGAGGAAGGCCCAGACGCCCAGCTTGGCAGCGTCGAACTGCTGGACCGGCGTGTCGAAGTGGTGCGCGAGATACGCCGGGCCGTGGTGGCCATGGTCGTCGTGCGCGTGAGCGGCGTGTGTGTCGGTTGCCATGGTCTTACTCACTCAGCTTCCGAGCCGGAGGCGACGAAGTCCTTGTGGTGCCCCTCGAACAGCTCGAGGTCGGTGCAGATGTGGTAGTCGTAGGGCCCGCGGGTGATGACGGGCTGCTCGTCGAAGTTGTGCGGGTGCGGCGGGGTCGTGGTGAGCCACTCGTAGCCGGCCGAGCCCCAAGGGTTCTCGGAGGCCTTCGCGCCGCTGCGCAGCGACTTGATGAACATGACGGCCATGATGAGGAAGCCGACACCGAGGATGTAGGCGCCACCCGAGCTGGTCATGTGCAGGTTGTGGAAGCGCGGCAGGTAGTCGTAGTAGCGACGCGGCATGCCCTGGCTGCCGAGCACGAACTGGCTGAAGAAGGTGACGTTGAAGCCGGTGAACACCAGCAGCCAGGCCACGCGCGCCCAGTTCTCGTCGTACATCTTGCCGGTCATCTTCGGCCACCAGTAGTGCAGGCCGCCGAGGAAGCCGAACACGGTGCCGCCCACCATGACGTAGTGGAAGTGCGCGACGACGAAGTAGGTGTCGTGCAGGTGGATGTCCGTGGACAGCGTGCCGAGGAACAGCCCGGTGACGCCGCCGATGGTGAACAGGGCGATGAAGCCGAGGGCGTACAGCATGGGCGACGCCAGCGAGATGCTGCCCTGGTAGAGCGTGGCGACCCAGTTGAAGACCTTCACGCCCGACGGGATGGCCACGAGGAACGTGAGCGCCGAGAACACCATGGTGGAGTACTCGCTCATGCCCGACGTGAACATGTGGTGGCCCCACACGAGGAAGCCGAGGAGGGCGAGGGCCACCGAGCTCATGGCCACGAACATGTAGCCGAAGATCTTGCGGCGGCTGAACGTGCCGATCAGCTCGTTCACGACGGCCATGCCCGGGAGGATCATGATGTACACGGCCGGGTGCGAGTAGAACCAGAAGAAGTGCTGGAAGAGCACCGGGTCACCGCCGATGGCGGGATCGAACACCGCGATGCCGAGCGCCTTCTCCATGGTGAGGAGCAACAGCGTGATGGCGAGCACGGGGGTCGCGAGCACCTGGATGACCGAGGTGGCGTAGATGCCCCAGATGAACAGAGGCAGGCGGCGCCAGTTGATGCCGGGGGCCCGCATCGTGTGCACGGTCGCGATGAAGTTGACGCCGGTGAGGATGGACGAGAACCCGAGGATGAAGACACCCATGGTCATCCAGATGACCGAGTTGTCCGCGCGGGCGCTGTACGGCGTGTAGAACGTCCAGCCCGTGTCCACGTGCCCGACGATGATGCCGATGACGAGGAAGATGGCGCCGAAGCAGTAGATGTAGAAGCTGGCGAGGTTGAGCCGCGGGAACGCGACGTCCTTCGCGCCGAGCATGATGGGCAGGAAGAAGTTGCCCAGGGCACCCGGCACGGACGGGATGATGAACAAGAACACCATGATGGCGCCGTGCAGCGTGAACACCTGGTTGTAGGTGTCCGCGTTCATGATGGTGCGGCCCGCGAACAGCAGCTCGGTGCGCACCAGGAGCGCCATGACGCCGCCCAGGAAGAACGCCGCCAAGATGGACGCGAGGTACATCATGCCGATGCGCTTGTGGTCGAGCGTGGTCATCCAGCTCTTGATGCCGCGCTCGTGCGTCAGGTAGTTCGGGAGGTCGTCGCCGTGCGCGGGGGCGCCGTGTGCCGGGGCGGTGGTTGCTTCAGTAGTCATGGTTCACTGACCCTCCGTGGCGAGAGAGCGGATGTAGGCGACGATGGCCAGCTTGCGGTTCTCGGTGGGGGCGTAGACCGGCATGTTGGCGGTGGTGAAGCCCTGGACGATCTGCGACTGTGGCTGCAGCATCGACTGGATGATGTAGTTCTCGTCGGCCTCGCGGGTGCTGCCGTCCGTGAAGGTGCGGCTGTTGCCCCACAGGCCGCGCCAGGTGGGCGCAATGCCCTGCGAGCCGTCGGTGTTGTGGCAGCCCATGCAGCCCATCTCGCGGGACAGCAGCTGGCCCCAGCAGGCCATCGGGTCGGCCTCGTTGCGGCACTCCTCGGGCGGGCCGTCCAAGGCCGCGACGTGCTCGTCGTACGCCTCACGGGTCACGACGTGCAGGCTTGCCAACATGGAGCTGTGGTTCGTGTTCAGCGCCACGCTGTTCTCGGCCGTGATGCCTGCGGTCGCGCCGCAGTACTCGGCGCAGAAAACGGTCAGCGGCTCTTCCTCGGCGGTCGTGTGGGTCGCCTCGAACCAAAGCGTGGTGAACATGCCGGGCACAACGTCGCGCTTCACGCGGAAGGCCGGCACGAAGAAGCTGTGCAGCACGTCGGCGGAGGACATGGTCAAGCGGACGGGCTCGTTCACCGGCACCGTCAGCGAGTTGGACTCCTGCGCGCCGCTCGGCATGTGCGTGAAGTCCCACGTCCACTGCTTGCCCGTCACGTGGATCTCGAGGGAGTTCGAGGGCGCCACCGCCCCGAACACGTAGCCCTGCCAGCCCGCGTGGAAGAGGTACACCAGCAGGAACACCGGGGCGACCGTCCAAGCCACCTCGAGGACGTTGTTGTGTCCCGTGGGCTGCGCCTTCACGCCCGGCTTGCGCCGGTACTTGATGACGTAGACGACCATCGTCCCGACGATCAGCACGAACGAGATCAGGCTGACGTAGTAGATGAAGTAGAAGAGAGAGTCGACCGACGGAGCGAGGGTCGACATCTGCGGCGGTAGTTGTTCGCTCGCCTGAGGGTTCATGACGTTCGCACCTGGTTGGGCTGGGCGTCGAGAGGGACGCGGACGGCGGACTTGTTCTCTTCCGCAGGCCGTGCCGACTCGGAGGGACTACGACGGCGCTCGCGCCGCCAGAAGAAGGTGAGGAAGCCACCGAGCACCAACACCGTGATCAGACCGCCGAGCTTCATGACGTTCATGGCCATCACCGTGTACGTGTTGGCGGCCGCGTCGTAGGCGTAGCAGTAGAGCAGGAAGTGCTCGGTGGTGGAGATGGACCGCCCCTCGGACGCCTCGAGGAGCGCCAAGCGGAAGTCCGCGGGGTTGAACTCGAGCCCGTAGAGGTAGCGCGCGAAGCGCCCCTCGGGCGTCAGGAACATGATGGCCGCGGGGTGGGCGTACTGGTCCTGGTTGGCGTTGTAGAAGTAGCGGTACCCGGCGGCCTCGGTGGCGGCCGTGATGGCCTCCTGGTCACCGACCAGGAAGTGCCAGCCGTGCTCGGCTTCGGACTTGCCCACCTCGGCGAGGCGAGCCAGCAGCTCGGCGCGCTTGTGCGCGGCCTGCTCCACGGTGTCGTCGGGGTCGATGCTGATGGTGACCGCCGTGTACTCCACCCCGGGCGTCCAGTTGGCGCGCTCGATGCCGCGCGCTGTGGCGTCGAGGACCATGGAGCACAAGGTCGGACACGTGTGGTAGGCGAAGGTCAGCAGCACCGGCTTTCCGGCGCTGAAGTAGTCGCGCAGGTGGACTTCACGGCCGGTGTGGTCTCGAAATGCGAGATCCAGCGGCAGGGGTTGATCCAGCTGCTCGTTGACTTGGATGCGCTCGATCCCGGGCGCCGTGCGGACGGCCTGAGCGCCGTTCTCGTTTGGCAGCCACTCCTGCGCCGCCGCGCGCCCCGTCCCCCACGCGAGCGCCAGCGCAACCATGGCGATGGCCACGGCGCGGACGGTGCTGACGATGGAGGGGGAAAGACGCATGACCGACGGTGTAGTGGTGAGCTCAGCGAGGGGTGGGACGGGGGCGGCGGGGGGGAGTCGCTTCGGCCTCCGCGGCGGCAGCGGCGGCCTCCGCAGCAGCAGCGGCAGCGGCGGCCTCGGCCTCGGCGCGGCGAGCGGCGCGCTCTTCGACGGCGCGCTGAGCGGAGGCAACGCCCTCGGTGTTCTCCATGGCGTTCCAGCCCTGGACGGCGTCCAGCGTGTCGTTTTGGGATGGACGCAGCGTTCCGCGTTGCCCGTTGGCGACCTGGCTCATCGCCTGCTCGATGGGCAGGCGCCCCTCGTTCAAGCGCTGACGTGCCTCGAGACGCTCGACCTCGGCCACCGTGGCGCGACGCACGCGCCCCTCGCCGCTGTAGTCGCGGGCATCTTCGGCGCTGATGGTGCGGGTGCGCCCCGACTCCTCGACCACCCAGCGAGGGTAGCTACCCTCCTCGATGGCCTGAGCCTGGCGCTCACCGATCGTGGCGTTGAAGTAGGCGTGAAACAGCGGGATCAGCCCGGCGAGCGTGAGCGCGGACGCGACGGCGACGCCGATGATGACCTTGTCGTTGGATCCGGTTGTATCGTAACCCATCGCGAAGCCTCAGTAGGTCTGGTGGTGGTGAAGGCTGCGAGACAGCCGTGGGTCGCCCACCGGGATGAGCGGGAAGCGCGCGAAGCCCTTCAGCACGAAGGTGAAGAACACGCCGCCGCAGAACAGCAGGGCCGCGAGGTCGTACACCACGCTCGCATCCAGCTGGGCCGGCGTGTGCGCCTGCGGCACGACGAACCAGTAGAGGTCGAGCAGGTGCATCGCGAGCAACCACAAGCACATCTTGGACAGCCAGCCCAGGTTGCGCTTCTGGACGCGCGAGATGAGCAGGAAGAACGGCGCGACGAAGTGCCCGAAGATGAGCGTCAGCGTCACCCACTCGAAGCCCCCCTGCCAGCGGCGGTGGAACCAAGTGGCCTCCTCGGGGATGCCGGCGTACCAGATGAGCATCCACTGCGAGAACTGGACGTAGGTCCAGAAGCAGATGAAGCCGAACATCAGGCGGCTGAGGTCGTTGATGTGCTCGCCGTTGACCGCTCCACCGGCCAGATTGTTCTTGTGCATGTGGATGCCGATGAGGCAGGCCACCGCCAGCATGCCGATGGCGGAGCCGCCGAAGATGATCACACCGAAGATGGTGGAGTACCACGCAGGCTCGAGGCTCATGACCCAGTCGAACGCGGCGAACGTGAGCGTCAGACCGAACACGAAGCTGCTGAGGTAGCTCATGTTCTGCATCTTCGGGGTGAGCAGCTTGTCCTTGGTCTCATCCTGACGCGTCGAGGTACGGAAGTAGAACAGGGCGATGATGCACCACGCGAGCACGTAGAAGATCGAACGCGTCGTCCACGCGTGGCCGTTCAGCCAGATGTGCTTCTTCTCGAGCGTGGCGTGGTGAAGCGCCTGCTCCTGCGGCGTGTGAGCGTGAGCCTCGTGCCCACCATGCTCCCCCGCGGCGGCCTCGCCGTGACCCTGCGCGTGCGCCGTGCTCGCCCCGAAGGTGAGGGCGCCGTGGTGACCTGGCTCTTCGCCGCCGCCATCCGGCACGCCGTGGTTTGCGCCCGGTGATGCCGGCCGACGCCACTCGTCGTACATGTCGAACGCACCTGCACCCGAACCCGCGATGATGGGGAGGGCGAGCAGCGCGATGACCGGGGCGCCGATCATGAACAGCTCGAAGATGCGGCGGCTGGTGACACCCCAGTGCCCGGCGGTCATGTGCTGGATGAGCACCATGAACATGGCGCCGAGCATCAGCGTGGCGACCGCGAAGAAGCCGAAGAGGTAGCTGTAGCCGAAGCGGTTGGAGTCCGCGGCGAAGCCCGCGATGCTGCCGAGCAGGCCCACGGCAGCGACGGCGGCCGAGACCTTCCACGCCGTGGTGGCGATGAAGCTGTCAGCGGGGAGACGGTAGTCTTGTTGGTTGGATTCGGTGGCCACGACGCTCACTCCGGACGGCTCGGGCGGCCCTGCTCGCTGAGCTGGAGGGCACGCACGTAGGTAACGATGGCCCAGCGGTCATCCGTGGGGATGCTCTGCGCGTACGCAGGCATGTTGCGGATACCATGGGTGATGGTGGCGAAGACCTGGCCGTCCGGGATGGTGCGGAGGCGGTCATCGTGGAAGGTGGGGGGCACCATGGAGTTGACGCCCAGCCCTGCGACGCGGTGTGCCACGGGCCCCTGAGCGTCGCCCGCCTCGCCGTGACACGGCGCGCAGTAGATGTTGTAGCGCTCCTGGCCGCGCGCCACGAAGGCGGCGCCACCGCCGTTGCGCTGCACGACCTGCCGGGGCACCTCGAGCACCCACTCGGCGTTGTCGTCGGCGCGCCCGGTCGCGACGCCCAGGTTCGGGTCGTCCTCGCGGGACACGGTGCCGTCGACCTGGGGGCGCATGGTGCGGCCGTCCTGGAAGAACGCGCTGTGCTCCTGGGTGTCGTAGCGGGGCTGGTTGTACATGTTCCGGATGGGGACCACGGGCGCGTCCTGCGACACCTGGCCGCGGCAGCCGGTGAGGGCGGCCAGCGCCAGCACGGACGTCAGAAGCTGACGGCTCAAACCGTTCATGGGGAGACTCACAGGACTTCCTCCTCGACGAGCTCGAGGTGGCTCGGGTGCGTCGACTCGAGCAGCGCGCGGGTCTTCGCGAGGTCGAACTTGGGGTCCGCCACCTCGATGGAGATGAAGTACTTGTCGTCGGTGGCCGCGGCGAAGCGGTCCGACTCGAAGATGGGGTGGTTGTGCATCGGCAGCTTGAGCAGGTGGAGCATGCCGAACAGCGTGCCGAAGCCCGTCAGGAGCACGGTGCACTCGAACATGATGGGCACCATCGAGGGGAACGAGCCCGGGGGCTTGCCACCGATGATGATGGGGTAGTCCCAGTTGTTCGCGTACTGGATGAGCAGCACCGCGCAGGTGAGCCCGACCAGGCCGCAGACGAAGCTGATGATGCCGATCTTGGTGGGCTTGAGGCCCATGGCGTCATCGAGGCCATGCAGCGGGTACGGCGTGTGGCAGTCCCAGCTCTTGTAGCCAGCGTCGCGCACCTTCATCGCGGCCTTGGCCACGTCGTTGGGCGTCTCGTACTCGGCGAGGTAGAGGGCGGGCCGCTTCTCGGCGACCTTCGGCTCTTTCTTGGGGGTCTCGTGGTCCGACATGACTCACTCCGCCGGGGCAGGCTCGGCCGACACGTGCGCGTGCGCGTGGTCGTGCTCCTCGCCGTGATGGTGGTGAAGGTTGGGGTGCGCGCCAGGGAGGGTCGCCTTGAGCTCCGCGATGGCGATCATCGGAATCCAGCGCACGAAGAGGAGGAACAGCGTGAGGAAGAGCCCGAACGTCCCGAGGTACAGGCCCACGTCGACGAACGTCGGGTGGAAGTTGCCCCAGGAGCTGGGCAGGAAGTCCTGGGTGAGCGACGTCACGATGATGACGAAGCGCTCGAACCACATGCCGATGTTGATGAGGATGGTGGCCACGAACATGATGGGGATGCTCGTGCGGCACTTCTTGAACCAGAAGATCTGCGGCACGAGGACGTTGCAGCCGATCATGGCCCAGTAGCTCCACCACAGCGGGCCCCAGTTGCCGAGGCTGTCGAGCCGCGCGAAGCCAGCGCGGTTGTGGAGGAAGACCCACTGCTCGTAGGGGTTGCCGGAGTACCACGCGATGAAGAACTCCATGGCGTAGGCGTAGCCGACGATCATCGAGGTACCCAGCATGAACTTGTTCATGAGGTCGAGGTGCCGGATGTTCACCAGGTTGTGCATGCCGAACACCGCGCGCACGATGAGCATCATCGTCATGACGAGCGCGAAGCCCGAGAAGACGGCGCCAGCGACGAAGTACGGCGGGAAGATGGTGGTGTGCCAGCCGGGGATGACCGACGTCGCGAAGTCGAACGAAACGACCGAGTGCACGGAGAGCACGAGCGGGGTGCTGATGCCGGCGAAGATGAGGTAGGCGCGCTCGTAGTGCTGCCAGCCGCGGTGCGACCCGCGCCAGCCGAGGGCCAGGAAGCCGTAGATGCGGCGGCGCAGCATGGTCTCGGAGCGGTCACGCAGCGTGGCGAAGTCGGGGATGAGCCCGACAAACCAGAAGATGACCGAGATGGTGAGGTACGTGTTGACGGCGAACACGTCCCACATGAGCGGCGACTTGAAGTTGGGCCACATGTCCATCTGGTTCGGGATGGGGAACAGGTAGTAGTCGAACCAGGGACGGCCGGTGTGCAGCGCCGGGAACATCGCGGCGCAGAGCACGGCCATGACGGTCATGGCCTCGGCGAAGCGGTTGATGCTGGTGCGCCACTTCTGTCGGAACAGGAAGAGGATGGCCGAGATGAGCGTGCCGGCGTGCCCGATACCGATCCACCACACGAAGTTGGTGATGTCCCAACCCCAGTAGGCCGGCGCGTTGTTGCCCCACACGCCGATGCCCATCGCGAGCAGGTACGCGATGACGGCGCTCATGAGGCCGAGCAACGACACGGAGGGGAGGAAGCAGATCCACCACCCGCGCGGAGCCTTCGTCTCGGTCACCCGAGCGACGGCCTCCGTGATGTCGTGGACCGTGGTGCCTTGGGGGAGGAGATAGGTCTCGCCGATCTCGACAATGGGCGTCTCGTCGCTCATTGGTGCGCCTCCTGGCCTTCGCCAGCTGCATGCTCGCCGTCGTGTCCGGTGGCCTCAGCGGCGGCCGGCGTGGGGAAGGCGGGGTTCGGGTTGCGGATCTTTCCGAGGAAGGTCGTGCGGGGCTGCGTGCCGAGCTCGGCCAGCAGCCTGTAGCGGCGGTCGCGCAGCGCGAGCTGCGACACGCGGCTCTCGGGGTCGTTGAGGTCGCCGAAGACGATGGCGCTCGTGGGGCAGGCCGACTGACAGGCCGTCACGACGTCCCCGTCACGCAGCTGACGCTGCTCGCGACGAGCGGCGATACGGGCACCCTGGATGCGCTGCACGCAGTAGCTGCACTTCTCCATGACGCCGCGCATGCGGACCGTGACGTTCGGGTTGAACGCGAGCTTGCGCTCCTCGGGGAAGTTCGCGACGTCCGTGCCGGCGCGGTAGCCGAGGCCCGGGATGGTGGTGTTGCCGGTCTGCTCGTCCACCAGCTCGTCCAGGCGGACGTGCCAGTCGAGGTAGTTGAAGCGGCGCACCTTGTACGGGCAGTTGTTGGCGCAGTAGCGCGTGCCGATGCAGCGGTTGTACGCCATGTCGTTCAACCCCTCGGGGCTGTGCGCGGTGGCGTTGACCGGGCAGACGTTCTCGCAAGGCGCCTCTTCGCAGTGCTGGCACCCGACGGGCTGCAGCGCGACCTGCGGGTTGCTCTCGTCACCGAGGAAGTAGCGGTCCAGGCGCAGCCAGGACATCTCACGGCCACGCTCGACCTCACGCTTGCCCACGGCCGGGATGTTGTTCTCGGCCTGACACGCGGCAACGCAGGCGTTGCACCCGGTGCAGCTGCTGAGGTCGATGACCATGCCCCACTTGTGCAGCACCTCGGGCAGCGTGGTGTCGCTGGGCTGCACGCGCTGGTCGTCGTAGTTGACCTGGCGCCACAGGGGGTCGGTGCTGGCGAACTCCACCGTACGGAACGAAGCGAACTGCGGCTCGTCCTTGTACTGCTCGAGGGTCGCGTCGATGGCGATCGGGCGCCCCTCCATGTTGTCGTGGGTCTGGGTCTGGACGACGTTGTAGTGACCGCCCACCTTCTCGACCGTGAACCCGCCACCGAAGTAGAAGTTCTCCGAGTCACGCAGGGCCTCGACGCGGAAGCCGCCACCCATCGTGGCCCCGGGGCGACCGTCGGCGACCGTCACATAGCGGCCGGCGCGGGTGCGACCGTAGCCCAGGGTGAGCGTGATGCTGTCGTCCGCGTGGCCGGGGAGGATCCACACGGGCAGCTCCACGCTGCGCTCGCCCTTGCTGATGCGGATGAGGTCCTGCGGACGCACACCCAGTCGTGTTGCGTAGGCGCGCGACACGAGCGCGACGTTGTCCCAGACGATCTTCGTCATGGGGTCCGGCAGCTCCTGCGCCCACACGTTGTTGGCGTGGCGACCGTCCCAGAGGGCCGAGTCGGGGACGAACTGCACCTCGATGCCCTCGAGCGTTGCGGCAGGGGTGCTGAGCGCCGCTGACACGAGGCTGGCGTCCAGCGTGGGGGTCTCGGGCGTGCCCGTGGAGTTGCGCACGACACCCGCATGGAGCGCCGCGCGCCAGTCACGCTCGAAGGTGACGGGCGAGGTCGTCTGGCGGAACGTGTTGCGCACCACGCCATGGCCGCGCCAGTTGCGCTCGCCCGCGACCCGCGCCAGCAGCTCGAGTGCGCTGCGAGCACCGAACAGGGGCGCGATCAGCGGCTGCTGGATGGCGATGGTTCCGTCCACGGCGCGCTGGTCGCCCCAGGTCTCCAGCTCGTGCGCAAGCGGCACCTGCCAGGTGCAGAGCGAGCCCGTCTCGTCCACACCATGACCGAGGTGGATGGAGGTCAGCCCCTCGCGGGCGAGGATGCCGGCCACGTCCACATCCGCCGGGGCGTCGTACACGGGGTTGCCACCCAGGATGAGCAGCGCGGTCGCGCCGTCCATGTCGGCCGCCAGGGCCTTGATGCTATCGACGCTGCGCGGCGCCTGGGCGTCGGCGACGGGGCTGGTGAGGACGCTGCTGCCGACCGCGCCGAGGTGGGCGTTGATGGCCAGCACGAGCGCGTGCACGTGGGCGGGCTGGTTGCGCCCGACCAGCACGGCAGCGGCGCGCCCCGCCTCGCGGAGATCTGCGGCGACGTTGGTGACCCACTCCGCCGGGATGCCGTCGGTGTCACCCGCGACCACGCCGGGCACCTCGAGCGCGGCACCCAGGGCGCGCGCGAACGCATCGATGCGCGTCGCAGGAAGAGCCAAGCGGTGGTCGGCGGCAGCCCCAGTAAGGCTGTGGGTGGCCTCCACGGCGTAGAGACGGCTCATCTGAGAGTCTGGCGACGTGATCGCTCGCCCAGGACCAAAGCCGCGCCCATTGCGGACGGCGCCGGCGTCGATGCCGAGGAAGTCGCAGTCGAGCGCGAGGAGCGTCCGGGCCCGCGAGAGCTCGTAGTGCACCTGAAGCGGCTGCCCGAAGAGCAGCTGGGCACCCGACCGAGCGTTGTCGTCGTTGACCGAGTCGTAGGTGTAGAGCTTCGCCCCTGGCAGACGCTGCGTGAGCAGCTGCTGGATGCGCAGCATGGAGGGGCTATTGGTCTGCGGCGCGAGGACGCGCAGCCCAGCGCCGCTGCCCAAGCCGGAGACGAGCTCCCCGAAGGCCTCGTCGAACTCGGCGTAGGTCTTCGCCTCACGGGCCCCACCCTCGCCCAGCAACGTCGGCTGGTGCGCGCGATCGGGATCGTAGAGGTCCCAGATGGCGGCCTGAGCGCGCACGTCCGTCGCACCACGGCTCGACGGGTGCAGCGCGTTGCCTTCCACCTTCGTCGGACGACCGTCGTGGCTGGTGACCACGATGCCCAGGGCGTCACCGTTGCGCTGGGTGACCGTCGCGAAGTGCGAGGGGACACCCGGAACCAGCGACTCCGGCGCCTGCACGTAAGGCAGGATGTTGGCCTCGGGGCGGCGCGCGCAGCCCTCGATGGCCACGGCGGCCGCGGCGGCGGTGCTGAACTGGATGAAGCCGCGGCGGGACACCGGGGCCGATACGGCCTTGCCCGTCTTCTTGAAGAGGTCGTCGACTCCGAGGAATCCGCCCGGGCGCTCGGCCTCCGCCTCGCGCTTCATGTTCGCGCGCGCGGCGGGCTCGTCGGCCGTGAGGGCGTCCAGCTCCTCCAGGCTACGCCAGATCTTGATCTTCCCCTGCGCGGGGGCGTCTTGGAACTCGTATGACTTGCGGCGACTCATCGGTGGCACCCTGAGCAGTGGGTCGGGGGGTTGACCTCATCCACGTGGGCAACCCAGTTTTCGTCTGGAGCCCAGTCCATGTTGGTGATCTCCGAGCGGGGGCGGAGGTTGGGCCCGGGATCACGGTGACAGTCGAGACACCAGCCCATGCTGATGGGCTGATCGATCTGCACGACCTCCATCTGGTCGACGCGGCCGTGGCAGGACACGCAGCCGACGCCCGCGGCGAGGTGGACGCTGTGGTCGAAGAACACGTGGTCGGGCACCTGATGCACGCGCACCCACTCCACCGACTCGCCGCTCTCGAAGCTCTCACGCACGGGCGCGAGGCGCTGAGACTCGGGGTGCACCTGCGCGTGGCAGCCCATGCAGGTCTGCGTCGGCGGCACCATGGCCTCGTGCGAGCGCTCCACGTTCGCGTGGCAGTAGCGACAGTCCATCTCCATCTCGCCAGCGTGCAAGCGGTGGCTGTACGGGACGGGCTGCTCGGGCGCGTACCCGACCTGCAGGTTGGCCGGCGAGGCGTAGTACCAAATCGCGCCCGTGAGCACGCCACCTCCGACGGTGGCTGCACCCGCGATGACGAGTGGCAAGAGATTCAGGTGTCGAGGAAAGATCTGCATGATGCCGTTCGGTTGTTGGCCTCCGCGTGAGCGGCGGCTCGCCCTAGTGAGAAGAAGGCGGCTCCTCGGACGACGTGACCGGCGGATGGGCGCCGAGCGCCATCAGCTGGTGCACTTCGTCGGCGTGGGTCGGGCAGTCTCGCGACAGGAGGGTGACCCTGACGCGAGCGGTGGAAGCGGAGCTGTGTTCGATGACGCTGCGGTGCAGGACCGCGGCGGCGTCGGCCACGAAAGGGTGGGACTGGGCGAGGCGGAGCTCGCCGGGATCGGCGCTGTCGGCGCGAATGGCGACGAGCAGGCCCTGGTGGAACTCGAAGCGCACGGACGAGAACGGAGGCACTCCCTCGTCGCTCGACGTCGATGCGGGCGCCCACTCTACAGCAAGTTCTCCGTCGGCGTCGCCATCGGAATGAACGCGGTAGACCCCCTCGTACACGAACCCACGACGCAGCGCCGACGCGCTCATGCCGAGCCGGGCACCGTGGAACTCGCTGAGGTTGTCGGAGCGTTGCGAGGTCAGGCGTATCCAGGCCCAACCTGCGGGCACTGCCAGGGCGAGTGCCGCCGCGCCGAACCACCTCTTTTGGGAGGGGGTCATTCGTGCGCTTACCTTCTCTTGGTCTCTGCGTTCTCGGCCTCCGCGACGACCGGAAGCCGTCGTGGGGTCGGGTGAGGGGGGTGAACCTCGGGGACTCTGTGCCGAGCTAGGGTCCATTTCCACGCGTGACAATGGGGGGTTGCGCACGGAAGGGCCAGCAGGCGGGCCGTATATCCCCGCTCTCACACGGTCAGTCAAGTAGGACCGGCGGAGAGGCCGGACCCAGTGTCCCGAGGGAGGCCTGGAATACCCCCGGATCTCCGTTGTTCGGCGGGGTTCCCGGTGGTTTCGCGACCCTCGACCTCGGTGCGATTTTTCGGCTGCTACGATCGGTCCCACGAAAACTCCCCTGCCCAGGCTCCGGTAATGCCGATGTCGGGCCCTGCAGGCACGCCGGCATGCCCCGACGAAACGTAGTCACGCGCGATCTTTCGACTCGCGGTGCATGTCTGTATAGTCGGCCGTCCATGCCACCCCACCCCGCCAGAACGCCTGGATGAGCGAGATTCCACACGAAGACGAGCCTGTCACCCTCTTCGGAGCCTACAAGCTCGTCGACCGGGTCGCGGTCGGTGGGATGGCGGAGATCTTCCGCGCCATCGAGCCGAGGCCCGTCGGTGAGGACAGGGTCATCTGCGTCAAGCGCATGCTCCCCCATCTCGCGAGCGAACCCGGAGCGCTCGCCATGTTCGAGGAGGAGGCTCGGCTCGGGGCGCACATCCGCCACCCAAACGTCGTGCAGATGCTCGGCTTCGGGGAAAGCGAGGGCCAGCCGTACCTGGCGCTGGAGTACGTGCGCGGGTGCGACCTGTGGCGCCTCCTGCGCTGGGTCCAGCACCAAGGCCTCGGGCTCCCCCTGGAGACCTGCTCGTACGTGATCCAGGAGATCCTCCGCGGGCTCACGGCGATCCACACGGCACACGACGCAGAGGGTGTGCACCTGGGGGTGGTCCACCGTGACGTGAGCCCCTCCAACGTGCTGCTCTCGGTGCATGGCGAGGTCAAGCTGGGCGACCTCGGGATCGCGCAGAGCCACTTGAGCGCGCATCTCCCCGCGCGGCACAGCGGGCGGCGCATGGGGAAGCTCGGGTACCTCGCGCCCGAGCAGGTCGCCGGTGCGCCCCTCGACGTGCGCACCGACCTGTTCGCGGTGGGTGTCATCGCGGCCGAGCTCCTGATGGGCGGCAAGCCGCTCTTCCGGGGAGGCAGCGAGCTGGCCATCCTGCTCGCGATCCGCGACGCCAACACCGATCACTTCGACGCCACGGCCAAGAGCCTGCCCTCGCCCGTCGCGGCCTTCGTCCGCAGCCTGCTTGCCGCCAGCCCAGACGCCCGCCCGGGGTCCGCCGCCGACGCCCAGGGAGCGCTCGCGGCGGCGCTCCACGAGGCCGGGGTGAGCGAACCCGACGCGCCGATGCGCAAGCAGTTCGGCGACCTCATCGCGCACGCGACGGGCGAGTACCTGAAGGTGACCGGGGAGTACCCGCTGCCCCTCGACGTGCCGGACATCGAGAAGACCCCCCACATCGAGCTCAGCCTGGAGCAGCTGGCCCGGGGGGAGGCACCGCTGTTCCCGTCACGCAACCCCCTCGCAGAGCGGGACACCCTGGTGCCCGGGGCACCCGCCGTGCAACCCGACGACCCGAGCGTGGGCCTGTCGAACCCGTTGCTCACCGGGCCAGATGGTGCGGCCCCCGTGCGCGCGCCGCGGCAGTACGCGATCTGCGCGGGCGGCGAGTGGCGCGAGCAACTCACGTACGCCCAGGTGGTCGAGTCCGTAGCGCTCGGTCAACTGCACCCCCTCGACCAGCTGCGCCTCCCCTCGGGCGACACGTTTCGGCTCGAAGAGGTCCCGGAGTTCATGCGTCACGCGCGTGGCGGCACGCTGGGGAGCATCACGCAGGACAGCCTCCCGACGCTTCAGCCCAGCACGACGCTGCCAGCCGACGAGGGGGGCATCGTGGTCGCCCTCGGGCGCTCCCTGCTGCGAGAGGAGACAGGCCTCTGGCTCGCGGAGCAAGGGGCCGTTCGAAAAGAGATCTACATTGTGGACGGCGCGCCGGTCATGGTCGCGAGCAACATGGCGGGGGAGCTGCTGGGCGAGTACCTGGTGGCGCGAGGTGTGGTGTCGCGCGGGGAGCTCGACATGGCCCTGGCGGTGATGCCGCGCTTCGAAGGCAAGCTGGGTGACACGCTCGTGGCGCTCGGTCTGGTCGAGCCCGTGCACCTGTTCCAGCACATCGCGTCGCAGGTAGAGGAGAAGCTCCTGGAGACGGCGCTCTGGAAGAGCGGGGTGTTCAGCTTCTACCCTGGCGCGACGGCCCCGGGAGAGCGCTTCCCGCTGGCGTCGGGTCCCTGGGAGATCCTGTTGGAAGCGACCCGGCGTCGGCTGATGCACGGCCTCGACCCCGTGGACGTCGGGGACCCCCACGGTGCGGCGGTGTGGAAGCTCGGCAGCGCCCTACCCCGCACGCTCGCGACCAGCACGCTGCCTGGTCTGGTCGCGCTGGCGCTCACGGTGCTCCGCAAGCCCCACAGCACGGCTGATCTGCTAGCGGCGCTGGACGATCCCGAGGGGCGCGATCGCCTGCGCGGCGCGCGCGTGCTGACCGTCTTGGCCCAGCTGCGCGTCGCGGTCCCCAGCGAGCCCACGAGAGCCGCGTCGGAGCCGACCTAGCACTGCGCGAGACCTCGCGTTCCGTCGGGCACCACGCTTGACCCAAGGGGGTCATACTGCTAGCAGTCCGGCCTCTGAAGCCTGCCCGACGCGCGCTCAGAAGGAGTGATCATGGCGAACGTGAAAGTACTCGTATCGGACAAACTCAGCGACGCAGGCCTCAAGGTCCTCCGGTCGATCTCGGGGCTCGAGGTCGAGTACCGCACCGGGATGAACGAGGACCAGCTCTGTGAGGTCATCGGCGACTACCACGGCCTCATCATCCGCTCGGCCACCAAGGTCACCCCGAAGGTCATCGCGGCGGCCGACAACCTCCGCGTCGTGGGGCGCGCCGGCATCGGCGTCGACAACGTGAACATCCCCGCCGCCAGCAAGCGCGGCATCGTGGTGATGAACACACCGACGGGCAACGCGGTCACCACGGCCGAGCACGCCATCTCGCTGATGACCGCCCTCGCCCGCAAGATCCCGCAGGCCGTCGCCTCCATGAAGGCGGGTGCGTGGGAGAAGACCAAGTTCGAGGGTCGCGAGATGACCAACAAGACGCTGGGCGTCATCGGCCTCGGCAACATCGGCCGCATCGTGGTCTCGCGCGCCCAGGGCCTGCACATGAAGGTCATCGGCATGGACCCCGTGATGACCAAGGAGAAGGCCGCGAGCCTCGGCGTCGAGCTGGTGGGCTTCGACGAGCTGCTCGAGCGCTCGGACTTCATCACGCTGCACGTCCCGCTCACGCCCGAGACGAAGGACCTCTTCAACGCGGCCGCATTCGCCAAGATGAAGACGGGCGCCATGCTCATCAACGCGGCGCGCGGCGGCATCGTCGACGAGCTGGCGCTCAAGGACGCGCTCGAGAGCGGCAAGCTCGGCGGCGCAGCCTTGGACGTCTTCGTGAAGGAGCCCATCCCGGCGGATCACCCGCTGATCAACGTCGAGAACGCGCTGCTCACGCCGCACCTCGGGGCGTCCACCGCGGAGGCGCAGGAGCGCGTCGCCGTCGAGATCGCGCAGCAGGTCGCCGAGTACCTGAAGGACAACGTCGTCAAGAACGCCATCAACGTCCCGGCGCTTCCGGCCGAGACCGCCGAGCAGCTGCAGCCCTACGTCGACCTGGCGAAGCAGCTGGGCGCACTGCTCGGCCAGCTCGAGCAGGTGGACGTCCGCGAGATCCGCGTGACCTGCACGGGGACCGCAGGCGAGCTGGGCGTCACGCCCATCGCGCGGGGCGCGCTGGCCGGGTACCTGCAGCAGCACATGGAGGAGCCCGTCAACCCCATCTCCGCGCCGTTCGAGGCCCAGGAACGCGGCATCAAGCTGGTGGAGATTCGTGACTCCGACGCACGCGGCTACAGCACCACGGTGCGGGTCACGGTCACGGGCGAGCACGGCATCCACACGGCGACCGGCACCATCGGTCAGCGCGGCGAGGCCCGCTTGGTGGGCCTCGAGGGCTACGAGATCGACGCCGTCATGGGCGGCACGACCATCGTCATGAAGAACCAGGATCGCCCGGGCGTCATCGGCGCCGTGGGAACCATCATGGGCGCGCGTGGCATCAACGTGTCGCGCATGCAGCTCGGCTTGGACGAGGAGAAAGGCCAGGCCCTCGCGCTGTGGAACGTCGACAGCGACGTCCCGGCCGACGCCCTCGAAGCCCTGCGCGCCATCCCGAACGTAGAGTCCGTGCTCTGCGTCCGCCTCTGAACCTCGAGAGATAGTCCGCATGCCCCGCAAGGCGCCTCCTCCGGCCAACGCCGGTGACGATATCGGACCGCGCGCCGCGGCGGGGGAGGCAGGGTTGCACCCAGACGCACTGGGTCTCGTCCCACCGCGCGGCATGCGTGACATCGTGCCCCCCGCGTCTGCGGGGCTGAAGCAGCTGCGCAGCGAGGTCATGCGTGTGTTCGGGCTGTATGGCTACGACCGCGTGACCACGCCGCCGTTCGAGCTGGCGGACGTGCTGGAGCGCGGACTCGACGCGGTGGACCGACGCGAGCTGATGCGCTTCGTCGAGCCGCACAGCGGCGAGGTCGCCCTGCTGCGCCCGGACATGACGCCCCAGGTGGCGCGCATCGTGGCGACGCGCCTCGCCGACCGCCCTGCCCCGCACCGCCTCTGCTACGAAGGCACCGTGGTGCGGCGCATGCGCCACCGCGCACGCCGTCGGCAGCAGACGCTGCAGGCGGGCATCGAGTGCATCGGCTGGAGTGGTCCCGCCGCGGACATCGAGGTCCTGCGCGTCGCGGACCACGCCTGTCAGCAGGTGGGCCTCCGCGGCCACCAGTTCGAGCTGGCCCACGTGAACATCGCCGCCACCATGCTGGACCTGGTGCCCACGACGGCACGTCAGGCCGTGGCGGACGCGCTGGCGCAGAAAGACGCCTTTGCCATCGAGGCGCGCCTCCAGCAAGCGGGTGTGCCGGCGCGCGAGCGATCGCGCGTGCTGGCCCTGACGGAGCTCTATGGCGACGTGAGCGTGCTCCGCGCCGCGCGCAAGCGCTTCCCCACAGGGCCTGTGGCGGTGGCGCTCGAGGAGCTGGGCGAGGTGGTGGACAGGCTGGCAGACGTGTCCCTCGCGGCCCCCGTCACGGTGGACCTGGGCGAGCTGCGTGGTCACTCGTACTACACCGGCGTCAGCGTCACTCTGCTGGCGGAGGGCCCCGGCGCTCCCGTCGGCACGGGCGGCCGCTACGACGCCTTGCTCGCGCGCTTCGGAATGCCCGCCCCGGCCACGGGCTTCGCGTTCGACGTGGACAACCTGGCGTGGGCGCTGCGTGCCCAGGGCGAGAGTCTCCTGGACCGCGCGCCCCTGCGCGTCGTCGTCGTGGGCGAGGACGGCGTGGCCGACCCGTTGGCCGCCGCCTTGCGCGCGGGGGGGCTGCCCGCCGCGCGCATGGAAGGCAACGCCAAGCAAGCCAGCGCCTACGCGGCCAGCTGGCGCTATCCCCTGGTCATCGTCGCGGGCCAGCGCTCGCACCGGGTCCTCCGCACCGCCGACGAGCAGTCGACGCGCATCGCGAGCGACGCCCCGGATATCATCGTTCAGCTGACCTCGTTCGCCCACGCGGCGACGGGCGCGGCGCTGTAGGAGCAACGAGTCGAATGCCTGCTTTGGTTGTTGTGGGTGCCCAGTGGGGCGACGAGGGCAAGGGAAAGGTCGTGGACCTGTACACGCCCTACGCGGACCTCGTGGTGCGCTACGCGGGCGGCGCGAACGCCGGTCACACCTTGGTCGTGAAGGGCGAGAAGCTCATCCTGCACCTCATCCCCAGCGGCATCCTGCACAACGGGCAGTGCGTCATCGCGCAGGGCACCGTGCTGGACCCGGAGGTCCTGCTGCGCGAGATCGACCAGCTGGAGGCGCGCGGCGTGGACTGTCAGTCGCGCCTCAAGGTGTCCGACCGCGCGCACGTGGTGCTGCCCCAGCACAAGCTCGTCGACGGGCTGCGCGAGGCGGCCAAGGGCGACGACGCCATCGGCACCACCAAGCGCGGCATCGGGCCCACCTACGAAGACAAGGTCGGCCGGCGCGGGATCCGAATGGGCGACCTGCGCAGCCGTGAACGCCTCGAGCCCAAGCTGGCCGCGAACCTGGCTGCCTGGCGCCCCATCATCGAGGCCATGGGCGGCGAGGTGCCCGAGCTCGAGCCCATCGTGCAGACCTACCTCGCCATGGGCGCGCGCCTGGGCGACGCCATCTGCGACACCGCGCAGATCGTGGCGGACGCCGTCGCGGGTGACCAGCGCATCCTGCTCGAGGGCGCGCAGGGCACCATGCTGGACATCGATCACGGCACCTACCCGTTCGTCACCAGCAGCAACGCCATCGCCGGCGGCGCGTGCGCAGGCGCGGGCATGGGCCCCACGGCCATCTCGTCCGTGGTGGGCATCGCCAAGGCCTACGCCACCCGCGTGGGCGGCGGCCCCTTCCCCACCGAGCTGAACGACGAGATTGGCCAGAAGCTGCGCGACGTGGGCGTCGAGTACGGCAGCACCACGGGGCGTCCCCGCCGCTGCGGCTGGATGGACGCGGTCGCGCTGCGCCTCGCCGTGCGCGTCAACGGCATGACCGAGATCGCGCTCACCAAGCTGGACGTGCTGCGCGGCCACGAGACGCTGAAGGTGTGCGTGGCCTACGAGCTGGACGGCGAACGTCTGAGCGTGCCGCCGTACGACGACCTGGACCGCGTGACGCCCGTATACGAGTCGATGCCGGGCTTCAGCGAGGACATCTCCGGCTGCCGCGTGCGCGCGGACCTGCCCGAGAACGCGCGCCGCTACATCGAGCGCCTCGAGGAGCTCGTGGGCTGCAAGGTCGGCATCATCAGCGTGGGCCCCGACCGCGAGGCCACGGCCGACGTGTCGAACCCCTTTGACGCGTGACCACGGCAGCTCCGCAGCACGGCCCGCCGGAGACGCCCCTGGGCGACACTCGTCGCAGGGCGAGAGGATGGTCGGCTGCAGGTCGCTGGGCGCGCGTCTGGCTCCTCGTGGGAAGCGCGTTGGCCCTCGTCGGATGCGGCGAGAGCGGACCTGCGGGACGCTTCGACGAGACCACGACACACCCGGACGCGCCGCCCATCGCGCCGTTCGATGCGTGCACCGTCTACACCGCGCGCGAAGAGGTCACGTCGTTTCAGCACACCTTCGTGTGCGCGGAGCTGGACTTCACCACCTACCCCCCGGTCGGCGGCGACCACTACCCCATCTGGGCGGCCTACCAGAGCTACGAGGCGCCGGTCCCGTGGGGCTTCCTGCTGCACTCGATGGAGCACGGTGCCGTGGTGGTGGCCTACCGCTGCGACGACGCGAGCTGCGCGCTGAGTGAGGCCTTGCAGGCGGTCCTCGACGAGCGCCCCGACGACCCGCGCTGCGCTGGCCAAGCCACGCGCAACCGGATGATCCTCGTGCCCGACCCCACGCTCGACGAGCCCATCGCCGCGGTCGCGTGGGGACGCTTGTACTCGGCCACGTGTCTCGACGCGCCGTCCCTACATGCCTTCATCGACGGCGCGTACGGCCGCGCCCGCGAAGACCTGTGCAACGCTGGGATGGACGGGTCGTCGTCGGGCTGGTGCGCTGTTCCCTGAGCGGTTCAGCTGGGGCGCCGCACTGCGAACCGCCACCACTCGGGCGCCGCGCTGCGAACGACCCGGCTGATGCGCCTCGCCGCGCTGCGCCGCCTGAGCGCGCTCGTCGCGTCCTTCGATTCCGGCGAAACGCTTCGTCGCGCCAGCGCGCCGGCGACCTTCACGAGCAGCCGCGAGGCTCGCATGGACATTACGTGCGTTCTCAGAGATCGCCGTTGACACGCCATAGAACACGTTCTATACACCATGTAAACATTGGCGCGCAGCGCTGGAGGCCATAGTGAAGAACGAACTTTGCGAGAAACTGGGGATCGAGTTCCCCATCTTTGCGTTCAGCCACTGCCGTGACGTCGTGGCTGCCGTCAGCCGCGCCGGCGGCCTGGGTGTGCTTGGCGCGGTGGCGTTCGGCGCCGAGCAGCTGGAGCGCGAGCTGGCGTGGATCGACCAGCACGTCGACGGCAAGCCCTACGGCTTGGACACCGTCATGCCCTACAAGTACGAGGGGCGCGACAAGGGCGACCTGAGCCAGGAGGCCCTCGAGGCGATGATCCCCAAGGCGCACCAGGAGTGGCTCATCAAGCTGCTCCAGAAGCACGGCGTGCCGGAGATCCCGCCCGAGGTCGAGAACACGCACGAGACCCTGCTCGGCTGGTCGCTCAGCGCGGGCAGCGCGCACGTGGACGTGGGCATGAAGCACCCCATCCGCCTGCTGGCCAACGCGCTCGGGCCCCCGCCCGCCGAGATCGTGGAGCGCGCCCACAAGGAGGGCGTGCTCGTCGCGGCTCTGTGCGGCAACACCCGTCAGGCGCTCAAGCAGAAGGAAGCCGGCGTCGACATCATCATCGCGTCCGGCTACGAGGCCGGCGGCCACACGGGCGAGATTGGCTCCATGTCGCTCATCCCCGCCGTGGTGGACGCGGTCGGTGACACCCCCGTGCTCGCCGCGGGCGGCATGGGCGACGGCCGTCACCTGGCGGCCGCGATGGCCCTGGGCGCGTCGGGCATCTGGTGCGGGTCCGTGTGGCTCACCACCAACGAGTCCGACTGCGAGGACGCGCTCATCGACAAGATGCTCGCCGCGTCCGAGATGGACACCGCGCGCTCACGCTGCATCAGCGGCAAGCCGGCCCGTCAGCTCGTCACCACGTACACCAAGGCGTGGGAAGAGAAGGACTGCCCGGGCTTCCTGCCCATGCCGCTCCAGGGCCTCCTGGTGGCCGACGCCGAGCGTCGCATCCGTCGCCACGCCAACACGGTGAACACGGCTGAGGCCGCCGAGCTGCTCGGCACCCCCGTGGGCCAGGTGGTCGGCATGATGAAGACGCGCAAGCCGGCGGGTAAGGTGGTCTACGACTTCGTCGAGGGCTACATCGACGCCGTCGCGCGCCTGAACGCGCTGCTCCCCGAGGACTGAGCGCCTCCCCAGAAGCCATGACCATCGAGCGGATCCAGCTGCACCTCCCCGAACGCGCCCTCACCCTGAGCGCGCTCGTCGCGGGGCAGTCGGGTCCGCTCGTCGTGCTTTGTCACGGCTTCCCTGGGCTGTCGTACAGCTACCGTCATCAGCTCCCGGTGCTTGCGGCGGCGGGCTATCGCGCGGTCGCGCTCGACATGAAGGGCTACGGGCAGAGCGACCGGCCCCTCGCGCTCGAGGCGTACCAAGCGCGTGTGCTCTCGGACGACCTGGTCGCGGTGCTCGACCACCTGGGCGCGGAGCGTGCGGTGTTCGTGGGGCACGACTTCGGCGCGAAGGCCGCCTTCGGGGTCGCCCTGCACCACCCCGACCGCGTCGCAGGCGTGGTGTCGCTGGCGGTGCCGTACGGGGTGCAGTTCGCGGGTGCGCGCGATGACAACGCAGCCGGCGCCAAGACCCCCAAGGACTCGCAGGGCGCCCAGAACGCCCCGAACGCGAAGAACGTCCAGAGCGCAGCGAACGCAGGGAGCCCGGCCTCAGAGGGGTCTGCACCTACCCTCGAGAAGAAGCGCGGCAAGCGCCCCAGCGAAGGGTACGCCGCCATCGCCAAGCGCCACTTCTTCCACATGCACTACTTCCAGACCGTCGGCCCCGCGGAGGCCGAACTGGGCGGTCGTCCGCGCGAGTTCCTCACCCGCCTGCACTGGGCGCTCAGCGGGCGCGGCAAGCTGCTGGACTGGACCCGCTTCCCGGCCGAGGGCACGGGCTACCTCGACGTGCTGGAGCCGGCACCGCCGCTCCCCTGGAGCTGGCTCACCGAGGCCGACCTCGACCACTACGTGAGCGAGTACACCCGTGGGCCGCTCGCGGCGCACTTCATCGGCGGGCTCAGCTCGTACCGCGTGACGGACCTCGACTGGGAGCACGACCCGGACTACGGGCGCGAGCCGCTCGACTGCCCTGCCCTCTTCGTGTGCGGCGAGCACGACCCGGTGCTGAAGATCGTCACGCCCGAGTCCATCTCCGGGATGACGCGGCGCCTCCCGCAGCTGCGCGGGAGCTGCATCATCCCGGGCGTCGGGCACTTCGTGCAGCAAGAGGCGCCCGCCGAGACCAACGCGGCGCTGCTCGACTTCCTGCGCGCCGTCTACCCAGCCAGCTGAGCCCGGCGCGCCCGCCCTTTCACGCGGGCGCTGGGGCGCGTATCGTTTCCGTTCGATGTCCAGCCAAGCCCGCACGCTCAGCTCGTACGAACACGTCGGCCGCACGCTCGCCCCGCGCCTGTTCCGGCACTTCCTGGTGGACCCGGAGGGCGCCGACATGCGCGCCGTGTTCGCACAGCACCCGCAGCTGGTCATGGCGTTCAACCACGGCCCCGCGGCTGGCCCGGTGCTCATCGTGGCGGGCTACCTGCGCTTCATCGCGCAGGTGGACGCGGGCGACCGGCGCCACTTCGGCGTGACGTGGAAGGCCTTCTACGACCTGCCCGTCATCAAGCACCTGGCGCGCTTCCTCACGCAGACCGAGGAGGTGTTCGACACCGCGGGCTACGTGCAGCTGCTGCGCGACGGCGTCTACAACGACTTCTTGGTCGCGCCCGAAGGGGACCACTGCAACTTCGGCAACGGGTTCGACATCCAGCCCTTCGTGAGCAACGGCTTCATCGAGATCGCCGTGCGCGCGGGCATCCCGGTGGTGGTCGCCACACACCAGGGCTCCGAAGCCTGGTCCGCCGAGCTCATGCTGGGGCGCGACGCCGTGGAGAGCGTCGGGCGCTGGCTACCCCAGCGGTGGCGCAAGCAGCTGGACCGCACCAGCGTGCTGTCCATCCCTTGGTTCCCGTTCACGCCCATCGAGGCGTTCAAGATGCGCTACGACCTCTACCACCCCAAGGCCACGGTCGAGGCGCTGGACGCCGCCCCGAGCAAGGCCGAGCGCGCCGCCTTGCTCGTGGACGACGCCGAGGCCGTGCGAGCGCTCATGCAGGCCGCCGTCGAGCGCCTCCGCGAGCTGCCCGTGAGCGAGGACGACCGCGTGCCGCCCGCGCCGGGCCCCGACGAGCTGGACCCGCGCGACAGCCTGCGTGTGGACGACGAGCACCCGAGCTTCTGACACCCGCCGTGCTGGCCGACGCGCTCTCGGCCGAGGGCTTCGAGCTGGAGCTGGTCTCGGACGGAACGAGACCGCCCCCGAGGAGACCCCGGGGGCGGCTGACGCGCTCTCGCTCAACGGACTGCTAGGCGCGCGCCTCGATCACACGTTGGCGCAGAAGCCTTCGTAGTCGATGTAGCTCGTGATGGTCGGCTTGTCGCCGCAGACGGGGCAGTTCTTGTCGTGCCGCAGCTTGAAGGTGCGGAACGCC